>CANQKV010000001.1 GCA_947624545.1 uncultured Alphaproteobacteria bacterium
CCCCACCCGTAAAAGAGCAGCGATGCCAAAAGCAGAAACACATTGCGAAAGCGATTGGGTAATATGTAATAAATTCCGACAACAATCGGCAAAAAATAACAAAGAAACGTGAATGATGAAAAAATCATTTAAAAAACCTCATTAATTCCTCCAATTTTTGATCGGAAATGCTTAAAATTAAAATATCAATTTTATTGTTTAACAATTCTTTTTCTTGTTCTTTCCAGCGAATGCCCCACGGAATGCCTGTTCCGCTTTCATTGTATCGGCGCATTCCGATATGTGAAAATGTGGGCATTAAAAACGGAAGCATATAATAAGAAAAGCTGTCACAGATGATATAAGCCCGATGCGGAGAACCCTTTTCATAATCCGAAAACCGAAACTGCTTATCACGGTTAATTTTTAAATTAGCTTTATCTTTGTAAATATAATGCCTGTATTGTGTTTCACCGTAATCAAGCCCTTTTAAATAAGTGCTTCCGTTATAAAAAAACGGTTTTTGCGAATTTTGATAAGGCAACCATACTTCTTTTGTCAGTTCAATATGATAATCATCGGGTGTGACGGCGCGAATGTCTTTAAAATCTTTTTGTATGGCTTCCATTAAAAGTTTGTAGGATTCAAATGCCCCGTCTTCCGACCAATGCGAATCGGTTTTGTAAATTAAAGGAAATTGACTGCGCGCTTGGGAAATAAGGTGTTTTTCAATCGGCACCACGGTTATTATGTTTTTCAGCGCTGTTTCAACCTGTTCCGTAACGGAGGGTTTGTTTTCTCTTAAAATATAATCGGGCATCCATTTGTGATAAATGCGCGATGATTGCGGCGGAATCATAAAATAGACCTTAATGTTGTGTTCTTTGGCAAAATCGGCAATTTTTTGAACGTTTTTTTGAAGCAGGCTGATTTGTTCGGGCGTAAAGAAATAAGTGTTTTGATAAACGGGTAAAGTCGGCAGATTACGGGGAGAATTTTGCCCCATAAACACAAAGTTTTCTTTACCGATAATGTTATTTTTAGTACCTAAATCACGCCCCAAACCCGATTCGAAATAAAAATCAATTAATTTTGAACGATACGGCAAATGATCGGAAATGTATTTTTCAAGTTGTTCGCTTTGTGTCCAAAAATGAAAGGGAAAAGTTTCTAAATTGCGCCGTTCACGCAGGCTTTCTTTTTTTTGAGTATCGAGCATAAGCCCGATAATCAACAAAATACAGAGCGGTAAAAAAATAAACAAACAAAGAAAGAACTTACTTATATATGTACATCTTCGCTGATGAGCTTTTTGATTGGGTTTTAAAAAGGCGGTAATTTCATACACTCTCCTATGCATAATATTACCATATGCGTTTCGCAAAAAAATGTCAATAAAAAAATAACGGGGAAACGTGAATGATGAAAAAATCATTTAAAAAACCCCATTAATTCTTCCAATTTTTGATCGGAAATGCTTAAAATTAAAATATCAATTTTATCATTTAACAATTCTTTTTCCCGTTCTTGCCAGCGAATGCCCCAATTAATGTATTCATTGAATCGATACATTCTGAAATGCGAAAATGTGGGCATTAAAAACGGAAGCATATAATAAGAAAAGCTGTCACCGATTATATAAACCCGATGCGGAGAGCCTTTTTTATATTCCGAAAAGCGAAACTGCACATCACGATGAATTTTTAAATTGGCTTTATCTTTGTAAACATAATGTCGATATTTTGTTTTGCCGTAATCAAGCCCGTTTAAATAAGTGCTTCCGTTGTCAATAAAATAAGGTTTTTCCGTAGTTTGATAAGGTACCCATATTTTTTTTGTCAGCTCAATATGATAATCATCGGGTGTGACGGCACGAATATCTTTAAAATCTTTTTGCATGGCTTTTATTAAAAGCTTATAAGCTTTAAATGCCCCGTCTTCCGACCAATGCGAATCGGTTTTGTAAATAAGAGGAAATTGACTGTGGGCTTGGGAAATAAGGTGTTTTTCAATCGGCACCACGGTTACAATGTTTTGCACTGCCTGTTCAACCTGTTCCGTAACGGAGGGTTTGTTTTCTCTTAAAATATAATCGGGTATCCATTTGTGATAAACGCGCAAAGTTTCCGGCGGAATTATCAGATAAACTTTAATGTTATGTTCTTTGGCAAAATCGGCAATTTTTTGAACATTTTTTTGAAGCAGGTTAATTTGTTGAGGTGTAAATGAATAAGAATTTTGATAAACGGATAACGGTTTTATGTATCTATAATCTGAGGAAATATGGAAAACAAAGTTTTCTTTGCCGACAATGCGATCTTTGGTGCCTAAATCACGCCCCAAACCCGATTCGAAATAAAAATCAATTAATTTTGAACGATACGGCAAATGATCAGAGATGTATTTTTCAAGTTGTTCGCTTTGTGTCCAAAAATGAAAGGGAAAAGTTTCTAAATTGCGCCGTTCACGCACACTTTGCGTTTGTGTTGTGTCCAGCATAAGACCAAGAGTTAATAAAGCACATAAAGGAAAAAGAATGAATAAGCAAAGAAGGAATGTATGTATGTATGTATGTATGTATGTATGTATGTATGTATGTATGTATGTAGTCTTTGTTGACGAGCATTTTTTTCGGCTTTAAAAAACGGGGTAAAATTTTCATTTGTTCTCCTATGCATACAATTTACTATATCGGTTCGAAAAAAAATGTCAATAAAAAAAATAAAAACCGAAAAAATAAAAAAAAAGCACCGCTTTCGCAGTGCTTTTTTATGCAAAGAAACTTATTTCTTTGTTCCACATCCGCAACCCGGCATAACGCTCCCCCTCCTTTCGCACATATTATCGTATCTCACAAACTCTATGTAAGAATTAAAATAACACTTGTCAAGACGATTTGAATTTGTTATATTAACGTCTATGAAAAAATTATTTGCTTTTTTATGGTTTCTTTTTTTAACGGCATGTGCCACGCAAAATCCGTTGACGGATTTTCGATTTCAAACACAACCGGCACCGCCGTACATTTTGGCAAGCTGGTATCGCATTAATGCCCCCGGCGAGCCTGTTCGCATTTATATTGAGGGTGACGGCGCCGCTTTTAATGCCGACGGCACTCCTTCGGATAATCCTACGCCGCAAGACGCGTTTTGGCGTAACGTTGCCGCCGATGATCCGCATGCTAATACGGCTTATTTGGGGCGTCCCTGCCAATATATGCAGGCGGGAGCCTGTTCGCAGGTTGATTGGACAACCGGTCGGTTTTCGCCGCAAATTGTGCGCAGTATGAATAGTGCCGTAACGGCGCTGATGAAAAAAGCACAAACCGATCAGGCTGTGTTAATCGGCTATTCGGGCGGTGCGCAAATTGCCGGATTGATTGCCGTTCATGATCCGCATGTGGTGAAAGTGATTACCGTTGCCGGTGTGTTGGATACCGATGCCTGGACGGCTTATCATCATGACACACCCTTAAAAGAATCGCTGAATTTAAAAGATTATCAAATTGAATTTTTAAAAATACCGCAAATTCATTACGTCGGCGAAAAAGATACCGTTGTTCCGCCTGCGCTCACAAAAGCTTTTGTGCAAGAGGCAGCACCGATGGTGATTGTTCGAAAAGCAACACATAATGACGGGTTTGAGTCTGTTTTGAACGAGTTATATCAACAATAGGATAACAAATGCTTGTGTGGATTTTGGCAGATGATCGCGCCGGAAACGTTAATCAGTTGTTGGGCATTGCCGAAGCATTAGGTCATTCTTTCGAACGCAAAAACATTGCTTATACAAAAGCCGTAAAACTGCCGAATTTTTTGCGTGACGGAACGTTAATCGGGTTAACGAAAGAATCAAAAAAAGCAGTGCAAACAACCGTTTATCCCGATGTGGTGCTTAGTGCCGGTCGGCGCGCCTTTCCCGTAGCGAGATACATACAAAAAAAATCAAAAGGCAAAACAAAAATCGTGCAATTAATGAATCCGGGTATCAGAGGATTTAAAAGCGCCGATTTAATTGTGTTGCCCGCGCATGATTTATATAAAGGTAAAGCTGAAAATGTGATGATTGTTGACGGCTCACCGCATCGCGTGACGGAAAAACGCTTAAAGGAAGAACGCCAAAAATGGCTGCCCGTTTTTGCCGATTATCCCGCACCGCGTTTATCGTTAATTATCGGCGGTGCTACCAAAAACAAGCCTTTTACCGTTGCCGATGCCGAAAAAATTGTTGCGGCGGTGCGACAATTACACCCGGCTTCCGTTTTAATTACGACATCAAGGCGAACGCCTGCCGATGTGGTCGCGTTTCTCAAAACGGCATTTCCGCCGAAAACAACATTTTTTTATGCTTTCGGTGATAAGAGCGAAAATCCGTATTTCGGATTACTTGCCTGTGCCGATTTAATTGTGGTAACGGGCGATTCGATGTCTATGTGTTCGGAATGTTGCGCCGGAAAGGTTCCCGTTTTTATTTTTGCGCCCGATGAAATGATGAGCGTGAAACATCGCCGTTTTCATCAGACTCTTTTTCAAAACGGCTATGCGTTACCCCTCGGCAGCGCTTTAAAACCCGTTAAAGGCGGATTTAATCCCTCTCTTTCGATTGCCGAACGAATTTTAAGTCTTTTGAATGCGTCTGATATAAAAAAATAAAGAAATTACCGCTTTTTGTAAATTTACAATTTACATTTAAATCTTTTTTCTTTATACTCATACTGTATTTTTTAAATTAAGGAGTTTTAAGTATGAAAAACATCGGTGATTTAATGAAAAAAGCACAAATGGTTCAATCTCAAATGAACATTTTGCAAGCTAAAATGGAAAAACAAGAATTTGAAGGTGTTGCCGGTAACGGCGCCGTTAAAATTATGATGACGGGAAAAGGATACCCCGTCAAAGTGAGTATCGATCCGGAAGTTGCGGATAAAGATGATGTGGAAACTTTGGAAGATTTGGTCTTGTTAGCGATTCGTGACGCTCGTGAAAAAGCTGACAGCGCCATTACGAATGAAATGGAACGAATTCAATCTTCACTCGGGCTTCCTTCCGGCTTTAAACTGCCGTTTTAATTGTTTGTCGGGTTTTGTTAATGGCAGCGCCTGAATTGGAACATTTAATTGCATTGTTGGCAAAATTGCCGTCGTTGGGTCCGCGCTCGGCACGACGGGCGGTATTAAGTTTGCTCGGGCAAAAAGAAACGCAGTTTGCTCCGTTGGTGGCTGCCATGCAAACCGTATTGGAAAAGGTTAAAACTTGTCCGGTTTGCGGTAACCTTGATACAATAACACCCTGTGCCGTTTGCAGTGATTCAACGCGATTAAATCATCAAATATGTGTGGTGCAAGATGTTGCCGACTTGTGGGCTATTGAGCGAACAGGGGTTTTTAAAGGACAATATCACGTTTTGGGCGGATTACTTTCGGCTTTGGACGGTATCGGTCCCGATGAATTGAATATTCAATCGCTTTTGGAAAAAACGGAAGCAAACAAAAATTGTGAGATTATATTTGCTTTGCCGACAACGGTTGAAGGACAAACAACCGCGCATTATCTCTCCGATAAATTGGCAAACAGCTTGTGTTCAATCTCAACCCTGTCGCGCGGTGTACCCGTTGGCGGCGAATTAGATTATTTAGATGACGGAACGCTTCAAATGGCGTTTAAAGCCCGTCGCAGTTTGTGAGGAAAAAATGGAAGAAATTAAAAATGCCGTTTCTCATTTGGAAGAAGCCGTTTTGGAATTGGAAAACGCTGTTTATGCGGTGAAAAAAAATTATAACCGCTCATCGGAACGTGCAGATGTTCTGAAAAAGGCCGTTAAAACGGCGTATGATAAAATTGATGATATGCTGACAACTTTTAAGCGGGGAGAAGAATAATGGCTATTGTTTCGTTAAAAATCGGCGAAAAATTTTATAAGTTTTCCTGTGCCGACGGACAAGAAAATTATATGCGTTCACTCGCGGAAAATTTAGACGCCCGCGCCGCACAACTGATAAAGTCGGTCGGCTTTATGCAGGAAGGACAACTGCTTGCCATGATGTGCTTAATTTTAGCGGAAGAAAAAAATAAACTGGAACGAACGACAAACGCCGTTGTTTTAGATGAATCGGCAAAACAGCTCGCCGAAAGAATTCAAAATATTGCCAATAAAATCAGTTCCACGGCGCAAGATTTAAATAAATTAATGACTCAAACAAAAGAAGAAGAATGAAAATATTGTTTTGCGGAGATGTCGTCGGAAAATCCGGTCGTAAGGTGTTAAGTGAATGCCTGCCGAAACTGAAACGGCAGTTCGCGCTTGATATGGTTATTGTCAATGGCGAAAACGCCGCACACGGGTTTGGAATTAATCCGAAAATCTATGCCGAACTGTGTCGTGTCGGTGCCGATGTGATTACACTGGGCAACCATTCTTTTGATAAAACCGATATTTTTCCGATTCTGGATTCTGAATCCAACATTATCAGACCGTTGAACTGTCCCGAAAACACAATCGGAAAAGGCAGTTGCTTCTTTACAACGTCTGCGGGTGTTCGGGTTGCGGTCGTGCAACTGTTGGGGCATATTTTTATGCGCGCCGTTGATGATCCGTTTGTTGCCATGACAAAGTGGCTTTCAATGTATTCCCGCGGCAAGGATTATGATGTCTTAATTGTTGATTTTCATGCCGAAGCAACGGCAGAAAAGGTTGGTATGGGCTATTTTCTTGACGGAAAAGCCTCTTTGGTTGTCGGAACGCATACGCATATTCCGACGGCGGATGCGCGTATTTTGCCGCAAAAAACGGCGTTTATGTCAGATGTCGGTATGTGCGGTGATTATCATTCCATTATCGGAATGGTGGTAGAGAGCGCTTTATCCCGATTTATTGATCCCGAAAACAAAAAACGTTTGCAACCTGCTGAAAATAAAGGAACTTTTTGCGCCGTTTATGTGGAAATCGATGAAACAAGCGGTGAAGCCGTAAAAATTTTTCCGATTCGAATCGGTGCAATACTTGAAAATACACATCAAATATGATATAAAGGAAAAAATTGTTTTTTTGAAACTTAAATTGAGAGGAAAAAATTATGTCAGGACATTCACAATTTAAAAATATTATGTATCGTAAAGGCGCCCAAGATAAATTGCGTGCCAAAGTGTTTTCAAAACTGGCGCGGGAAATTACGGTTGCCGTCAAAGCAGGCGGTGCCGATATTTCTTCAAACCCGCGGTTACGCCTTGCCATTCAAAATGCCCGCTCGGAAAATATGCCGAAAGATAATATTGAACGTGCCGTTGCCAAAGGTTCGCAAAGCGCCGATACCACAAATTACGAAGAAGTCAGATATGAAGGATTCGGTCCCGGCAAAGTTTCCGTAATTGTGGAAGCCTTAACGGATAATCGCGCGCGAACGGCACCGTATTTGCGTTCGACCTTTTCCAAAAACGGCGGCGCATTGGGTGAAACAGGCTCCGTTACGTTTAACTTTGAACGAATCGGTTATATTGAATATCCGCTGACCGTCGGTTCGGCTGATGCTATTTTTGAAGCAGGATTGGAAGCCGGTGCGCAAGATGTTGTTACAACCGAGGAGGCACATGAAATTACCTGCACACCCGAAGATTTATCAAGTGTGCGCGAAAGTATGGAAGCCAAACTCGGCACGCCCAACATTGCGCGGTTAGATTGGAAACCGTTGGTGCAAAAAGAAATTACCGATTTGGAAACGGCGCAAAAATTGTTTCATTTTATTGATTTGTTGAATGAAGATGATGATGTTCAGCGTGTGATTACAAATGCCGATATTGCACCTGATGTTTTGGCACAACTGGAAAGCGCCGAATAACAATGATTCGCATTTTGGGGATTGATCCGGGACTGCGTCATACCGGTTGGGGCATTGTTGAAAAAGACGGAACACGTTTACGTTTTATTGCAGGCGGTGTGATTAATCCGTCGGAAACGGGTGCCTTATCGGAGCGATTGGCGGAACTGCACGGAGAACTCAAAAAAATCATTGAAGCTTATCAACCCGATGAAGCGGCTGTTGAACAAACTTTTGTTAATAACAATCCGACGTCTACGTTAAAGCTCGGACAGGCACGCGGTGTTGTTTTATTAACGCCGGCATTATATCGATTGCCTGTTGCCGAATATACGCCGAATCAAATTAAAAAAATGGTTGTGGGTGCCGGACATGCCGATAAAAAACAGGTGGATATGATGGTGCGCACATTACTTAAAAGCGTTCCCGAACATATTCCGTCCGATGCGTCCGATGCGTTGGCAATAGCACTGTGTCACGGATTTATGCGCTCGACTGCCGCACATGCAATTTCTTATTAAAGAGGGCAAATGAAAATTATTCAAAAACCGTCAACCCATTTTAATGAGAGAAAGTGTGCCATTGATATGATTGTGTTGCATGCAACGGCAACGCCCTCTTTACGGGAAACGTTTTATTACTTAATTGAAAAAGAAGAAGGCGGTCGTGTCAGCGCTCACTATGTGATTGATACGGACGGAACAATTTATCAGCTGATCGATGAAGCAAAACGTGCGTGGCATGCGGGTGTGAGTGTGTGGGACGGACAAACCGATATTAACAGTCGTTCCGTCGGTATTGAATTTCAATGCGCCGCCATCGATAATCAATCTTTTGCGATGTTTTCATCGGCACAAATCGAAGCGGGATTGAATTTGTGTCGCCTGTTGGTTGAAAAATATAAAATTCAGCCCCATAATGTGGTAGCTCACTCGGATATTGCGCCCGAACGCAAAGTTGATCCGGGGCGCACGTTTCCGTGGGAGCGTTTTTGGTTGGCGGGATTGGCGGAAAATCCGTTACGCCGACCGTTGATTGCGCAACAATCAAATGAAAGGAATAAAAATGTTTAATGTGCTTACACATTTATCAACGGGTGTTCTTTGGATTGTTTTTGCTTGTGTTGTCGGCTTGATTTTATTTTTGGACTTGTTTGTTTTTCATAAAAAATCGGAAGAACCGTCTTTAAAAAGCACGCTTCATATTTGTTTGGGTTATTTATGCGTTGCTTTGCTGTTCGGTTTGTTTGTCATAGCGGAAAAAGGTACGGAAACGGGATTTTTGTATTATACCGGTTATTTGGTGGAATTCAGTCTGTCCATGGATAACATTTTTGTTATGTCACTTGTTTTTACGGGGCTTCATGTGGCATCGGCTTATCAACATCGGGTTTTATTCTGGGGTGTTTTGGGCGCCATTATCATGCGTGCCGTTATGATTTTACTCGGGGCAGGGCTTGTCAGCTCGTTTCATTGGATTTTATATCTTTTCTCGGCATTTTTAATTTATACCGGTGTGAAAATGCTTGTGGAAAAGAAAGAAGAAAGAAGTGATGTTTCCGAAAACAAAGTCATTACTTTTTTAAAACGGTTTATGCATGTAACACCCGCTTTTCACGGAGAACACTTTTTTGTGAAAGAAAAAGGAAAATGGGCAGCAACGCCGCTCTTTTTTGCGTTGATGAGCATTGAGTTGATGGATGTTGTTTTTGCCGTTGACAGTATTCCCGCCATTTTCTTGATTACACAAGATGTTTTTGTAATTTACACCAGTAATATTTTTGCCATTTTAGGCTTGCGGTCGTTATACTTTTTATTGGCGGCGGCCGTCAATCGATTTACCTATTTAAAACACGCCTTGTCGTTGGTTCTTATTTTTATCGGTTTAAAAATATTTTTACCCCATATCGGTATAACCGTTTCGAATTTAATGTCGTTAAGCGTAACGTTTTCGTTGTTGGCAATGGGAATTATTGCCTCGCTTTATTTCACAAAAAAACCTTTCCTGAAAAGATAAGTTAAAAGTTGATACATTAATTTATATCGTAAAATAATCCAATAACATTTTATGAAAAAATTTAATTTTGCGGATTTTTTTCTCAAAGAAAGATTTATTCTTCCTAAGAAAAAAGCATGTAAACCCCACATCCATTCTTGTGCGGTTAAATGAAACCGTTGTTGGCAAAGTGAGATCCATTTAATGAACTGAAAACAGGGGATTATAACAAAAGGAGAATGCTGAATTAAACAAAAAATATATCGCATTAAATCTTCACTGATACATCCGAAACGAATTTCTTCAAAATCTATAAAAGCAACGCTTTGATGATGCGTGAATAAAATATTATTATTGTGAAAATCTCCGTGAATAACAGTGTTTTGTAAAATACCCTCTTTTGAAACGGATATTTTATTAAAATTTTTTAAAATTTGATGATAAAAATATTTTCCGAAAAAGCTTTTTATTTTTCCGACAGAAGGAGAGAAAAATATATCTGTATTTTGAAGTTTCTTTTGTATCAAACTGTATTCCTGACACCAATCTGTTGCCGAAGTAATAATACTTTTATCTTTCCACGCTGTTTGTAAAAAATAAGTATACGCTTTTAAAATTTTTTGAAAATCGTCAGCTTTTATTTGAAAAAAACGTAAAGATTTTCCCGGTTGATATGTTAAAATAAATCCATATTGATGATGATATAAAAAAGAAGATTTTCCTTGAATACGTATCGGTTTTGCGGTTAAAATTTTTGAATTTTGTGCCAATGTTTCATAAACACAAAATAATTGTTCAATGTTTTGCGGTTTAGCGTTCACACAAAGCTTCACCAGAAATTTTTCATCGATTGTTTTAACAACAAAATTAAGAGATCCGGATCCGCGCTTTAATTTTCGATATTTGATAATCGGTTTTTGCAAAAGTGTTTCCTGCAAAAATCGGATAAAATCAGAAGTATCAAAAGCGTTTTTGGAAATGGAATTCATTGTGAACCTTTAAGGAATGTTATCATATTTTGAGGCAAAAAATCAAGTAAAATTATGCTTGCTTTTAAGAAAAAAATAAATTATGCTGATTTTAATGAAGGAGTATAAAAATGTATGAAGCATTGGAAGAAGTGCGTGCCTGTGCGCTGAATTGTCACAAATGCGCGCTCGGGAAAACAAGAAACAATCTTGTTTTTTCCGACGGAATTCCCAATTCCAAATTAATGTTAATCGGTGAAGCCCCCGGTTATAACGAAGATATGCAGGGAAAGCCGTTTGTCGGTCGGGCAGGGCAGCTGTTGGATAAAATTTTCGAATCGGTCGGATTATCTCGGGAAAAAGATGTGTATATTTGTAATACCGTAAAGTGTCGCCCGCCCGAAAATCGTGATCCGTTGCCGGAAGAAAAAGCTGCTTGTCGGGCTTTTTTGGATCGGCAGATTGAAATTTTAAAACCGCGCTTAATTTTATTATGCGGCAAAGTGGCGCTGACTTCTTTTCTGCCTGATTTAACGGTGGGTATTACCAAAGTGCGCGGGCAATGGTTTGACGGTCCTTACGGCTCGAAAATGATGCCGATTTTTCATCCGTCGTATTTGTTGCGTAATCCGTCACACAACCCGGGTTCGCCCAAAGCTTTAATGTGGGAAGATATCAAAAAAATCAAGCAGGCTTATGAGGCGTTGGATAAATAGTTCTTTTTTATCTTTTTTTGAAAAAAGTTCTTGACTTCAATTCGGCTTTAATTGATAAATTTTATAAAAAGCTATCGGGAAGGATAAAAAATGTATCGCATTTTACGGCTTGTCAGAAATATAGCGGCAATCATTTTGTTTTGTTTTTGTGTTTCTGCTTTTACAAAAGCATTTTATCCGCTTTCCTTTTTTAATATTCAAGGCATTTCTTTACTGGAACGCTTTTCGGTGCGTGAATCGCTTTTTGCCGGTGCAATGTTGATTTTTTTTGTTGTCTTAACGCTTTTGTTCGGGCGAATTTATTGTTCGATTCTCTGTCCGCTCGGGTTATATCAGGAGCTTATTCGCCTTATTTTTCATCGGCAACTGCCTTATCGTTCCAATCGGTTTTTTAAATATGTTTTAGCGCTGTTTTTGGTGGGAATGTTGTTTGGCGGAACGGTATTTGTGACCCGCTTTTTCGATCCCTATGCCTTGTTCGGTGCGGCAATGAGCGGAGCCGTTTGGGGAATATGCCTTTTGGCGGGTATAACGGTTTTAACGGTCTTTAAAGGGCGGTTTTTCTGTACCGATATTTGCCCTCTCGGTGCAATACTGGGTTTTTTGTCACGTTTTGCACTTTTTCGGGTGTTTATTGATGATTCAAAATGTCGCACCTGCGGCAAATGTGCCAAAGTTTGCCCGAGCGGATGTATTGATTATAAAAATCATTTTGTCAATAATGAACTGTGCGTACGCTGTTCGGCTTGTTTAAAAGTTTGTCCGTTTCAGGCAATGCGCTTTGGTAAAAAATCACCGCCGCCGATTGCGTTTAACTTAAAACGGCGTGAGTTTTTGCTGGGGGCTTTATCTTTGGCTGTGGTCGGTGCGGCTTATAAAAGCGGATTGACTTTGGTTCAAAAAACGGCACATCGATTTAAAAATATTATTGTACCGCCCGGCGGTGAATCGCCTGATGCTTTTGTCAATCGGTGCTTGAATTGTAATTTATGCGTGCAAAACTGCCCGATGAAAGTGTTAAAGAAAGCAACAACGGCTTATCCCGCCGTTCATTTGGAATATGATAACAGTTTTTGCGCCGATTCATGTCATCGCTGTTCGCAAATATGCCCCTCGGGGGCATTAAAACGCCTTTCTTTGGCACAAAAACGGCAAACAAAAATCGGTACGGCTGATATTAATGCCGAAATTTGTATTAATTGCGGTTTATGTGTTATGGAATGTCCGCGCGGTGCTATCATACAAGAGGCAACAACAGTTCGTGTACAACGGGAAAAATGTATCGGCTGCGGTGCCTGTAAAGCAGTATGTCCCGTGCAGGCGATTTTGGTTAACGGAGTTGAAAAACAAACAAACGTATAAATAACAAAAGGAGGAAAAAAATGTCTATCGGTTTAACGGAACTCGGATTGATTTTGGTGATTGCTTTATTATTATTCGGCGGAAAACGGTTGCCCGAATTGGCACGCGGATTGGGTCGGGCGCATTATGAATACAAAAAAGCCAAAAATCTGCTTCAAAACGAGGCACGCGAAATTAAAGAAGCGCTTGATGCGGAAAATGAAAAAAAATAAAACGCTTTCAAACGAAACGATTTTACCGCATTTGGAAGCGTTTCGACAAGTATTGTTACACTGTCTTATTGCGTTGGGCGTTGTGTTCATACCGGCGTTTTTAGCGGCGCCGATGTGTTTAAACGCGCTCACGAGGTTATTTCTCGATTCCTCTCATTCTTTAAATTATTTTACGCCGCTGGAAGTTTTTTGGGTGCAGGTAAAATTAGCGTTCGTGATTGATTTAATTTTTTGTGCGCCGTTGATTGCTCGGTCGGTTTGGCGTTTTTTATTGCCGGCGCTTTATGAATCGGAACGCAGAATGATTCGATATTTATCTTTATGCGCTGCCGGTTTGTTTATAACAGGCGTGTGTTGTTGTTTATTTTTCATTATGCCGACGGTTATTCGATTCGGATTCAGTTTTGAATCTGTCGGTTTAAACGCTGTTTGGAGCATCAGTGCCTTGATTGATTTCGCTCTGAAACTTTCCGTTGTTTTCGGGCTGATGTTTCAATTTCCGTTAATGACTTATGCCTTAATTCGCTTGAAAATTGTTTCGAAAGAAAAAGTTAAACAGCAGCGTCCGAGTGTTTTTTTGGGTATTTTAATTTTATCGGCACTCTTGACACCGCCGGATATAATCAGCCAGCTTTTGTTGGCGCTTCCGACATATTTTTTGTTTGAACTCGGCTTGTTTTTTGCTAAAGATGAAAAAAAGAAAAAAAAAGTCTTGACATTATGACTGTTTTGAATGAGATTCTATAAAGAGTAAAATAAAGGAGGAAAAAATGAAAAAATTATTATTCGGCTTATTAGCCGGTACGCTTTTACCGTTCGGTGCGGCGCATGCCGATGAAACGAGTGTGTCAAACCAAAATCCGAATGTGTTGATTGCCTATTATTCCTGGTCGGGAAACACAAAGGAAATTGCCGAGGATATTCATAAAGCCGTCGGCGGTACGCTTTTTGAAATTCAAACCGTTCAAAGTTATCCGGAAGAATATCGCGCAACGACGGAGCAAGCCAAAAAAGAAATTAACGATCATTTTAAGCCGCAATTAAAAACAAAAGTTGAAAATATGGCGCAGTATGATACGATTTTTATCGGTTCGCCGAATTGGTGGGGTACCATTGCGCCTGCCGTCAGCAGTTTTTTGGCAGAATATGATTTGAACGGTAAAACCGTTATTCCGTTTATTACACACGGCGGGGGCGGCGAACAAAATACCGTTAAAGATTTAACGGCACAATGCAACGGATGTAACGTTTCTTCTCATCCGTGGGTCAGTTATAAAACAATGACGCTCGGACGAATGAGCGGTTGGTTAAAAGAAATCGGATTTAAAGAATAAATTAAGTTTTTCCGTTAGAAAACCGATGTTTTGAAAAAAGCATCGGTTTTTTTTAACCGTCTTCCGTATGAAGCAGGGCGGAAATACAAAGCGGTATAACCACCAAAGACGGTCCCCAAGCCGCAAGAACATACGGCAGACTTTGTGATAATCCCAGCACATTGGTAACGCGCCCCAGAAAATATAAAACAAAACCGCCTAAAATTGCCAATACAATTCGAGTCAGCATTTTGCCTTGTCGTGTATTCGGCGGTAACGTAAAAACGGCAGCAATAAATAACATGGCAACAAGCATAATCGGATAAGCCAACAATTCGTTAAAATACATGGCGTGTTCGGCAACGGCAAACCCCGATTCGCGCAAGAAATGAATAAACTTCGGAAACCGCCAGAAAGACATGGTTCTCGGTTCGTCAAAACGCTCTAAAATGCGTTCTAAACTAAAACCCGTTTTAATGCTTTCAACCGGCTTTGTAAAAGCTTCCTCCGTCATCGGATTAATGATAAAAGCATTCGGAAGAGTCAGTTGTCCTTTCATTAAAATGGCGTTATTTCCTTCGATTTGTCGCTTTAATGCGCCGTTCGGCAGTAATTCAAACAAGGAAACCCGATCCAGAATAACATCGTTTCCTTTTTGCCGAACGCGACCCGCCCGCAAAACAAGTGTTTGATTTTCACTCGCCTCACGAAGCCATAAGCCTTTTTCCGACCACGAAAACGGATGAGAGTTTGTCATGCCGATTCGCTCTTCCAGCCGTTCGAATTGCTTGGCTGTCATTGCCGCAAACGGATTAAAAATCGTCACGTTAAAAACACCCAGTAAAAAAACAAAAGCAATCATCGGTGTCATAAAATTCCATACGCTCATACCAATGGAGCGCATAATGATTAATTCCGATGAAGCGCTGTATTTTAAAAAGAAAATAACACCGGCAATTAAGGCGACAAAAGGCAAAATAATGTGTATCATTTGAGGCGATTTTAACACGCCTAAAACCAAAATATCCCAAAAGGCAATATTTTCCCGTTTGGCTGCCATACGCAATAATTCAATAATATCAAACAACAAAACAACTGCCGTCAATGCAAATAAAGTTGCAAAGAAAATAAAGACATAATGTTTTAAAATATATTTAAATAGAATTAAGTTCATTCAAAGTACCTTGTATTTTTTAACAATCATACGCAAAAATAAAAAATTGTCAATATTTAATATCAAATTAGCGCGCAATGAAATGCAAAAGAAATAAAAAAAATGAATAAAACAAAAAAAACTGTTGACAACCGATAAATTATTCTGTATAAAAAAGCTCTGTTGAGCCGATGAGTGCGTAGCTCAGCTGGTAGAGCACCTGACTTTTAATCAGGTGGCCCTGGGTTCGAATCCCAGCGCGCTCACCATTTAAAAACCACCTTTCGAGGTGGTTTTTTTTATAAATATCATTCCCGAAGAAAAAACAACCTCGTTTTTTTGGCAACAATCCCGTTTCTCGGAAGCAGATATAATAACCTTTGTTCGGAAAAATGTGAACAGCCACATCCTGCGTGGGCGTTCAATAATTTTTATTGATTTTAACGATATTTTTGATAAAATAAGTTCTGTGAGGAAGAAATGAAACATATTTTATGTGTCGGTATCGGGAAAATGGGTCAATTAACGCTCGATTACTTTAAAAAAGATAAAACAATCGAGCATATTTATGTTATTGATCCTAAATTTCAAGCGCGTTCAACAAAACGCATTACTTGGTTGAAAAACTTTTCGCAATTACCCTCATCAGCTCAAATAGATGCCGCTTTTATCATGACACCTGTTTCGGCACATCAATCTTGTTTGGAACAAGCCCTGAAAGCCGGTATTCAAAACATTTTTATCGAAAAGCCCGCGTTGCAATCAAAAAAGGAGTTTCAAGCTGTTTTACCGCTCATTCAAAATCAAAAAATCGCTGTCGGTTATATTTTGCGCCAATCGAAAGCCTTGCAAGACTTAAAGCATTTTTTAAAGCAATATTTTCACAACGGATTTTCTTTAACGCACTGTCATGTAACATATACCAAGCCTTATGATTTTTCTTTAAAACACATAAACGCATGGGAAGAATGCTGTCATCCGTGGGATTTATTGTTTTGTTGTTTGAATTTTAAAAAAGCGCGAAAAATGACGGTCAGGCAAAAAAAGCTGATTAATAATTTAAAATCAGGGCAAACGGTTGCGGCAAAAATAAAATATGAACTGACTTTTAATACGCAAAAAACAAATTTAAATATTTTCTTTTCTTATTTGAAACCTGCCCGCAAAAGAGAGTTTATTTTTGAGTTAAAAGACAATGAAAATCATTCGTGTAAAATGATTTTATCGCTCGATGTTGCGGATTCGACAGGAAAAGTGCATGATAAAATATGTATTTATCAAAACAATAAACCCGTTTACAATGCCGTGTATCCGGCTTATGAAAAATTGGCGCGTCAAATTAAAAGCGTTTGTCGTTATTTTAAAACAAATAAAAAAGAACAACTGCACCTTTTTCAAGATTCGATTGTTTTACAAAACATTTACGATAACACTTTCGGCTTTGCAAAAAATATTGATGAAAAAAAGATAATACCGCTTTTACAAAGCAAAAATCAAAACAATCGTTAATTTATTTTACCGAAACAGTCTTTTGTTATTTTGTTTTCTCGATTTTTTTTATTAAAATTGCGAAAACCGTAAATTGTATGTTTTTTGCGCTTTTTTCTTGAATAATACATGTTTATGTGCTATAAAAACTTGTTTTTAACAAAACGAGGTATAGATATGTTCGCGCAATTATTTAAAAATAAAAAATTTTTACCGTTATTGGCATCTCGCTTTTTATCTGCCATTAACGAGGGTTTTATTCGCTATGTTTTCCTCTTTTTGGTTACATATAAACTGACACAGCCCAATCCCGTTTTTATGATTATGGCTGTTGTTTTATATGCGCTTTCGTTTTGCTTTGCAACGTGCTATATCGGGCAAATTGCCGATAAATATTCCAAAGCAAAGTGTTTGCGAGCGGTTCGATTGTGTGAAATCGGCATTATGGGAATGGCACTTGTCGGCATTTCGTTGAATTCTCCCGTTTTGTTTTTAAGCATTTTAATTGCCATGGGGCTTATTAACGCTTGTCAGAAAGTTTTGGATACTTCTCTGATTACCGAATTAATCGCGCCCGCAAAATTAAATGCCGGTAACGTTTTAATGAAAATCGGCGTTATTTTTGCCTCAGGATTGTCCTGTCTGTTGTTAACCAGCATTTTAAAGTTTGATGTTGCTTATATGGCAGTTTGTTTGTTGGGATTTGTTTTATCCATTGTCAGTTTTCTTGTTTCTTTGAAAATTATACCGGTGGAACCCGCCGATCAAGAAACCGTTATTTTTCGTAATCCGTATAAAGCTTTCGGATTTGTTTCGGAAAAACTGAAACATCATTTTGATATGTGGGCTTATTTGGTCGGTATTGCTTGGTTTTGGATGATTTCAACGGTTATTTTCTTCTTCTCTGCCGATTATGGTCGAATTGTTTTGCATGCCCGTTGGTCGGTTGTTATGTTTTTATCCGCGGGCATTTTCACAATCGGATATATTTTAGGCGGTATTCTTTATGCGCGATTTTCTCGTAAAAATAATATGGGCGCGCATACGTCCGTTGTTTGCCTGCTGATTTCGTTATTTTTATTTAATTTTATTTTTGCCAGTTCAAATGCCGAACATATTGTTTTGGCACGTGATATTACCGTTTTCAAAATGCTGACCGCAAACTTCAATTATTGGTGCATTATGATTGATGTTTTGGTATTGGGAGCTTTGTCGGCGTTTTATGTTATTCCGTTTTACACGTTGATTCAATTAAAAACACCCAAGTTTATGATGGGTCGAATGATGGCGTTTTCCAATATGGTTAACGCCTGCGCCGTTGTGGCGTCGTTAATGATTACGTTAAGCTTAACAATTTTGTCTTTCGGTGTATTGAATATATTGCTTATTTATGCCGTTGCCAATTTGTTGATTGCCGTTTATATGATTCGATTGCTTCCGATTGATGCCCGAAAAAAAGTGTTTCGTCGTGTTTTGAGCTTTTTGTTTAAAGTGGAAGTGAAAGGGCTTGAAAACTTAAAAAAAGCGGGTCAAAAAGCCTTGATTATTCCAAATCACACCTCATACATGGATGTGTTGCTGATTTCCGCCTTTTTAGAGGATGAAATTACGTTTGCCGTCAGTGATAAATTAATTGAAAAAACGCTCGTTAAGTTTATGACCAACTTAACGGATGTGCGACCGCTCGATCCGCAAAGTCCGTTCGCCGTTAAATATATGGTGGAACAATTAAACGAAAATAAACTTTGTATGATTTTAACCGAAGGAATTATTGACGGCGGTAATACGCGTATGAAAATTTATGAAGCGCCCGCAATGATGGCGGTTAAAGGAAATGCGCCTATTTTGCCCATTCGGATTGATGGCGCTTCAAATGCCGTTTTCTCTCGCATTTTGGGTACAAAATTTGTTTTTAAATTGCTGCCGAAAATAACCTTAAATATTTTGGAACCGGTGAGTTTTCATTTTTCCGAAGAAATGACGACAAGAGAAATTCGGGAAAAGTCAAGCTCGCGCTTGCACGATATTTTAATGCAAATGACGTTTGACAGTTATGACAAAAACAGAACCTTGTTCGAAGCCGTTTCCGATTCCATGCACATGGCGGGATATTTAAAGCCCATTATGGAAGATACGTCACGAAAACCGATTAAGTTTTGCTTGTTTTTCTTGAAAGCCTTTATTTTGGGGCGCTTAATGCAACGTGCCGTCGGTGATGAAAAATATGTCGGCTTGATGATTCCCACGTCTAACGCCTGCGCCATTGCCTTTTTCGGTTTACACGCTTTCGGTAAAACACCGGCAATGATTAACTTTACTTCCGGACCGAAACAAGTGGTGTCCACCTGTGAAACAATCGGATTAAGAACCGTTATTACGGCGCATAAAGTTGTTAATATGGCTAAATTGGAACACTTGATTGAAGAATTGGAAAAAAATAAAATTCGGGTTGTTTATTTAGAAGATTTAAAACCTTCGTTAAAGCCGAAAGATGAACTCATCGGTATGGCAGGTGCCTTATGCCCGAAAACGATTTATCAAAAAACGTGTGAACGAAAAGTTTCGCCCGATGATACCGCTGTTGTCTTGTTTACATCGGGAACGGAAGGTTTGCCGAAAGCCGTCTTTTTATCGCACAAAAATATTTTATCCAACTGTTATCAGTTACCGTCAATTTTTGACGTGTATCCGAATGACGTGTTTTTAAACTGTTTGCCGATGTTCCATTCTTTCGGATTGGGCGCCGGTGTTGTTTTGCCGCTCTTATTGGGTATTAAAACGGTTTTATATCCCACACCGCTACATTATCGGATTATTCCGGAAATTTGCGCTTCCGTAAAAGCAACCATTTTCTTCGGAACGGATACCTTTTTGGCAGGTTATGCCAAGTGCGCCAATCCGTATGACTTCAACAGTCTGCGTATTGTGGCATCGGGTGCCGAAAAGGTAAAAGAAGAAACACGACGAATTTGGGCGGAAAAATTCGGTGTTCGTATTTTGGAAGGATACGGGGCAACGGAATGTTCACCGTTTATTGCCGTCAATACGTTTTTGCACTCGAAAAAAGATTCCGTCGGACGCATTTTGCCCGGTATGAGTTATGACTTAAAGCCTGTTGAAGGAATTACCGACGGAAAAGAACTTTGGGTTAAAGGTCCGAACATTATGCAAGGGTATATGCGTCATACCGCGCCGCTTCAATTAGATCCCCCTCATAACGGTTGGTATGATACGGGTGATATTGTATCGGTTGATGAAGATGGCTATATATCCATTAAAGGACGGTGCAAGCGTTTTGCTAAAATCGGGGGAGAAATGGTTTCGTTGTTGGCGGTGGAAATGGTTGTTGAAAAACGGTATCCCGATTTTATTTCCGGAGCCGTCAATATTCCCGATGCCAAAAAAGGTGAACAGATTGTTTTGATTACCACCTGTAAAGATATTACCCGCGATGATTTGGTGAGCGCCTTTAAAGCGGCAGGCATTACCGAACTCGGATTACCCTCCCGCATTATCGTAACCGATCAGCCGCCCCTTTTGGGAACAGGAAAATTCGATTATGTTACCGCCAAAGAAATGGCTTTAAAAGAAACAGGAAAATAAAGGAGGGCAAATGGCAAATATCGGTGTTATCGGCGCAGGCGCTTGGGGAACGGCTTTAACCGTTACGGCGGCAAAGGCAAAAAATAATGTGCGCGTTTGGGCATTCGAATCTGAAACGGTTCGTGAAATCAATGAAAAACATCAAACCTCTTTTTTGCCGACGGCGACAATTCCCGAAACGGTTGTTGCGACCAATGATATGAAAGAAGTGCTTTCATGGGCGGATTGTGTTTTACTCGTTTCACCGGCGCAATTCACGCGTTCGGTATTCATGCAAATGGCGCCGTTTTTAAAAACCGTCACGCCGGTTGTTTTGTGTGCCAAAGGCATTGAGCTGTCAACAGGGTATTTGTTAAGTGAAATCGTGAATGAAATTCGTCCGCAAACACCGCTTATCGTGTTATCGGGTCCGAATTTCGCAACGGAAGTGGCGAAAGGTTGTCCGACGGCGGTTACCATTGCTTCGCCGTCACAAATGTTGGCGGACAGAGTGTGTCGTTATTTGAAAACCGATTATTTTCGTCCGTATTCTTCCACCGATTTAATCACGCCGGAAGTTTGCGGTGCCATTAAAAACGTGTTGGCTATTGCCTCGGGTATTTCTGACGGTTGTCGGTTGGGCGACAATGCCCGTGCGGCTCTTTTAACGCGCGGATTAGCGGAAATGTCACGTTTTGCCGTTGCGTTGGGCGGAAAAAAAGAAAGTGTGTTGGGGCTTTGCGGTATCGGAGATTTAATGTTAACGGCAAACAGTCGGCAATCCCGCAATTATTCGTTCGGTTTTGCCGTCGGTGAAGCGGGGGAAGCCGAAAGCGTTTTGAAAAGTTGCACCAAAACGGTTGAGGGGGTTGCAACGGCGTCATCTGTTATGAAGCGCGCCCGTGAACTTCATGTCGATTTACCGATTTGTGAATCGGTTGAGGCTGTTTTATATCACAAAAAGCCCATTCATGAGGTTTTAAAAGAAATGTTAGCCAGACCGTTACGCAAAGAATAACAGCGAAGGTTAAAATCAGCTTGTAAAATCATTCCAGATTTTTTTAATCTGACACAAAAAGTCTTTACAGGCTTCTTGATTGGATTCTTTTGTTTCGGCGGCAAACTGTTTTAATAATTCTTTTTGCTTGGCACTTAAATGTGTCGGTGTTTCAACGCGAAACGTCACAAATAAATCTCCGAACAAATCGCTTTTCAGTTGCGGCATTCCTTTGCCTTTAATTTTGAGCTGATACCCCGATTGCATACCGGCTTTAATTTCCGTCGGTATCGGTTTTCCGTCCATGGAGGGGACATTGACTGTTCCGCCCAAAGCGGCGGTTGTCATCGGTACGGGCATTTCGCAATATAAATGAGCGCCTTTTCTGTTAAAAATGGCGTGTTTTTTTACCTCGACGAACACATATAAATCTCCGGCAGGTCCGCCGTTTCTGCCGGCATCTCCTTCGCCGGCAAGACGCATTCTGACACCCGTATCAACTCCTTTGGGAATGGTAATTTCCAGATTTCTTTTTTTATGAATACATCCTGTTCCTTTGCAATCGGGACACGGCTCATGAACCGTTTTTCCCGTTCCGTGACAATCAGGACAAGAGGTATCCATAACAAAAAAGGCTTGTCGTTGCCGAATCCGACCATATCCGCCGCATGTCGGGCAATTATCCAGTCTTTTTCCTCCCTTTCCGTCACATGTTTTACAAGGAACGCACGTATCGACCGTAATGGATTTTTTAACGCCTTCATAGGCTTCTTGTTGCGTAATGGATATATCATACCGCACATCGGCGCCGCGTAAATTAGATTCGACGTCTTCCGATGCGTTTCCGTTGAATCCGCGGAACATTTCTTCAAAAATGCTTTCAAATCCGCTCTCTCCCAGCCCGAATCCGCCGAATCCTCCTCCGCCGAATCCGGTTTGTCCGTTTGAAAATGCCGCATGTCCGTAACGGTCATAGGCTGCTCGTTTTTGGTCGTCTTTTAAAACTTCATAAGCTTCATTGATTTCTTTAAATTGTAATTCCGCTTTGACATCTCCCGGGTGCATATCGGGGTGGCATTCTTTTGCTTTTATACGAAACGCCCGTTTGATTTCTTCGGCAGACGCATTTTTGGAAACGCCCAACATATCATAATAATCTTTTTTTGCCATATTCAACCTCTGTGCCGTTTTTTTAAGTCTGTATTGATAAACATCGAAAGGTCCTTTCCGAACATATGGATTTATGTTATCGGAAAAGACCTTTCAAGGTTAAGTTACAACTTTTTATTTTTTAACTTCTTCAAAATCAGCATCGACAACCGAATCATCTTTCTTTTCTTCGGTTGAAGCGCCGCTTTCTCCGGATGTGGTGCCGGCAGCCGTTGCATCAGCCGATTGTTTATACATTGCTTCGCCGAGTTTTAAAGAAGCTTGCGTTAAAGCATTTGTTTTATCTTTAATTTTTTCGGCATCGTTACTGTCTAAAACATCTTTCAACTCTTGAACGGCTTTTTCAATGCCTTCTTTATCGGAGGCGCCGATTTTATCGCCGTTTTCTTTCAAGAGTTTTTCCGTTTCGTGAATCAGGGCATCTGCGTGATTTCTTGCTTCGATTGCCTCTTTGACTTTTTTATCTTCTTCGGCATGTTGTTCGGCTTCCTTGACCATTTTTTCAATATCTTCGTCTTTTAAGCCGCCCGATGCCTGAATACGAATATTCTGTTCTTTGCCGGTTGCTTTATCTTTTGCCGACACGTTGACAATACCGTTGGCGTCAATATCAAACGTGACTTCAATTTGCGGCATACCGCGCGGTGCCGGCGGAATACCGATTAAATCAAACTGACCCAACAATTTGTTGTCGCGCGCCATTTCCCGCTCGCCTTGGAAAACGCGAATGGTAACGGCGGTTTGTCCGTCTTCCGCCGTAGAAAAGACCTGACTTTTCTTTGTCGGAATGGTCGTGTTTCTGTCAATCAAACGGGTAAACACGCCGCCCAATGTTTCAATACCCAACGAAAGCGGTGTCACATCAAGCAACAAAACATCTTTCACATCGCCTTTAAGCACACCGCCCTGAATGGCTGCGCCCATTGCCACCACTTCATCGGGATTCACGCCTTTATGCGGTTCTTTCCCGAAGAAGTCTTTGACAATTTCTTGTACTTTCGGCATACGCGTCATACCGCCGACCAAAATCACTTCATCGATTTCACCTTTATTTAAGCCGGCATCTTTCAAGGCTTTTTCCATCGGTCCTTTGGTGCGATCCAACAAATCTTCAACCAGGCTTTCCAATTTGGCACGGGTTAAAGAAATATTCAGGTGTTTCGGACCCGTTGCATCGGCTGTAATAAACGGCAGATTAATATCGGTTTGTGTTGCGGAAGACAATTCGATTTTCGCTTTTTCGGCGGCTTCTTTTAAGCGCTGTAAAGCCATTCGATCGTTTCTTAAATCAATGCCGTTTTCTTTTTTAAACTCATCTGCCAAATAATCCATGACGCGTGCATCAAAATCTTCACCGCCCAAAAAGGTATCGCCGTTGGTGGATTTTACTTCGAACACGCCGTCGCCGATTTCCAAAATCGAAACATCGAATGTACCGCCACCCAAGTCATAAACGGCAATCGTACCCGATTTTTTCTGATCCATACCGTAAGCCAAAGCGGCAGCTGTCGGCTCGTTAATAATACGCAACACTTCCAATCCTGCGATTTTGCCGGCATCTTTGGTGGCTTGACGTTGTGAATCATCAAAATAAGCCGGTACCGTAATAATGGCTTGCGTGACTTTTTCACCCAAGTAACTTTCGGCATCTTCTTTTAATTTTTGTAAAACATATGCCGAAATTTGACTCGGGGCATATTTTTTATCGGAAACTTCAACCCACGCGTCACCGTTATCGCCGGAAACAATTTTATAGGGCATTAAGCCTTTATCGCGTTGCACCATTTTATCATCATACCGCCGACCGATTAAGCGCTTAATGGAAAACAACGTTCCCGTCGGATTTGTGACGGCTTGACGTTTCGCCGGTTGTCCGACCAAGCGTTCGCCTTTGCCCGTAAAAGCAACCATAGACGGTGTGGTGCGGGCTCCTTCACGGTTTTCCAACACTTTGGGATCTTTACCGTCCATAATTGCCATACATGAGTTTGTTGTACCTAAATCAATTCCTAAAATTTTAGACATTTTTTGCTCCTTTTTGTTAAAATTTAAAACTGATATGGTGTATATAGGTCATAACATTGTATTTAACAACCCCCTTTTTGCATTTTTTTTGATTTTTTTTGTTTTTTTTGCTAAAAGAGGCGCAAAACAAGTAAAAAATCAGTGAAAAAACATCTTGATTTTTTAGGCTTTTTGCATATAATACGATTGATTGATTATTTTTCAAAAGGATTTTTAAAATGAAGCGAGCACAATGGGGCGGACAAATCGGTTTTATTCTGGCAACGGCAGGATCCGCCATCGGATTGGGAAATGTTTGGCGATTTCCTTATATGGCAGGACAAAACGGCGGCGGTACGTTTTTATTGTTATATCTGATTTGCGTTTTCGGATTGGGATATTTTTTGCTTCTTTCCAAGTTGGCTTTCGGGCGATGCGCTCATACCAACATTATTGACGGATTTTCGATTGTCGCTGCCAAAAACAAAAAGACTGTTTCGCCGCGGTGGGGAAAATTTGCCGGTGCGTTGGTACTTTTTAATACGTTGTTAGTTCCGAGTGTTTATGTGGTTGTTATCGGGTGGACATTGTTTTATTTGGTTCATGCCGTTTTATACTTATTCAACATATCAGACACACCTTTAAATAAAACGTTGTTTGAGGAATTAACCGCTTCTTTCAAAGAGCAGCTTTTTTGGGGAATTATTTGCATTGCGGCAACCATGGGTATTATTATGCGCGGTATTCGAAAAGGAATTGAAAAAATATCATTGCTTTTAATGCCGATTTTGTTTGTATTGCTTGTTTTTATGGCTGTTCGAATGTTGTTGATGCCCGAAGCTTTTAAAGGGGTCGTATTTTTCTTAAAACCCGATTTCACTGCCATGGGATTTACTCCCGACGGTTTTCAATTTAAAACGTTTGCGACATTGTTATTGCAGGTTATCGGACAAGCTATCTATTCTTTATCATTAGGGTTGGGCGTGTTGTTTGCTTACGGTTCTTATTTATCCGACAAAGAAAACTTGTTAAAATCTGCAACATGGATTGCCGCGCTTGATACGTTGGTGGCGCTGCTTTCAGGCTTTATTGTTTTGCCGGCGGTGTTCGCTTTTCATCTTCCGCCCGAATCAGGTCCGACATTGAGTTTTATTACATTGCCGATGGTTTTCGAACAAATGCTCGGCGGTGCTTTTTTAACGGTTGTTTTCTTTGCCCTTCTTTTTATTGCCGCCATTACTTCCTTAATTTCCATGTATGAAAGCGCCGTCAATATTATTTCCGAAAAAACACGCTTCAATCGAATAGAATCTGTTTGGCTTGTCGGCGGTATCAATACCGTTATGACGGGAATTCTTCTTCTTTCGTTTTCAAAAACGGTTTCATGGAAAATCGGCGGAACGGATTTGTTTTCATTTGCCGATGTTTTAACCGGTTCCTTTACAATGGGCTTCCTTGTATTATATACAACACTTTTTATGGGGTGGATGGTTTCAAACGCCGTTATTCAAAACATTCAACAAGGTATTTCAAAACCTTTACCGAAGTTTTTTAAACGGTATATGAAATTTACGTTGCGTTTTTCGGCGCCGTTCATCTTGGTTATTTTATTTGTAACGGCTTTTGTTAATTTGTTTAATGATTGAGAGCGTTGGAAAACAAAAATCGTTTTAAAAAGCGGTTTACTTAAATGTTACGCGCTCCAAAACACGGAAAACTTTCTCTAACGCTTTATCCGTTTCTTTTTCGGACGGCGGAACAGATTCATCTTGCAACATTTCTTTGGTTTTGGTCATAAGCTGTTCCAACAAAATTGCGGTAATATCCTGTCCGGTATTTTCCTCAATGGCGCGAATTCTGTCTTGAACGTCTTTTTTACGCGTTGCCAAGCGTTGGCAGATTTTTTCATCGGCGTCTTGTTGAATTAAAATTGCCTCTTTTTTCGCTTCGTTTATAATTTCAATACATTCTTTATCCGAATTTTTTGTGCGATTTTGATATTCATCATATAAGGCTTCCGCTTTTTCACGCAGCTGATGCGATTCATCAATTTCTTTTTTGATTAGAGAAGCGCGAGCGGCACCCCAGACGGACAATTTTTGTTTCAGCGGTTTGACCATCAGCAAAACTACCAAACAAAAAGCAAACGCAACCCAAAACTCCGGATTTTGCAATTCTGTCATTTTTTGTCCCTCTGATTTTTTCGCTCTTTGCCGACAAGTTTTTGCGTTAACTCTCGGGCAAGCACCAGCGCAACCTGATCGGATTCTTGCAAAACCGATTCTTTAACACGGCGCATTTTTTGTTCGGTTTCTTCTATTTGTTGACGAAACGTTTGCTCATGTTCGGAATCGATATGTGCGGCATATTTTTGAATGTCTTGATACGTTTCATTCAAAATTTCGGCTTTGGTCTGACGCGCGGAATATATTCGCCCGTTATAATCCTGAATAAGCTGTGCCGCTTGATTATTGACTGCCTCGGCAACCGATAAATCGTTTTTAATTTTATGTTCTCGTTCCGTAAAGACGTCTTGAAACAAAGGCATAAGAATATAAACCGTCAAGACGTAAAAAACGCCGAAACATAAAAGCATCCAAAAGGCTTCGCCCAAAAACCAGTTCGTATCAAACTGCGGCATAAATTTTTAACCCGAATTTATAAGAATAATAACATAATAGCCAAACCTAACGCATATAATGCAATGGCTTCCGTCATAGCGGCACCGCCCCATGCAAACACGCTGACGTCTTGCTTAACGTTCGGATTTCGACTGACACAGGTAATAATTGTCGTAAAGACCGATGCCACGCCTTTTGCCACCGATAACATAACCAGACTGATTAATCCGACCGATAAATATTTAGCGGCTTCGGCAATATAATTCATAGATTCTGTTTCCATTTTAATTCTCCTTTTTTAATTAATGCGAATGCACTGCTTCTCCGATATAAATACTGGTTAAAATCGTATAAATATACGCTTGCAGAAAAGCAATAAACAACTCAAATAAAATTAACACCCCCACAATCAGCAGAGGCAGTCCGCCGGCCAGTCCCAGCGAATAAACAAAGCCGGCAATAATCTTCAAAAGAATATGTCCGACAATCATATTCATAACCAATCGTACCGTTAAACTGAACGGTTTGGCAAGAAACGAAAAAATTTCAATCGGTATAACAACGGGTGCCATAATTAACGGAATTCCCTCCGGTAAGAATGTGCGAAACCATTTCACGCCATGATTGGATAACCCGATGCAAATTGAAACAATTAAACCTAAAACGGCAAAGGCGCCGACCGGTGCCAGTTGGCTGGTATATGTAAACGCATACGGAAACAATCCCAAGAAATTTCCGAAAAACACCATTAAAAAAACCGTTAAAATAAAAGGTAAATAGCGTTCATATCCTTCACCGATACAATCTTTCGCCGTTGTTCGAACAAAACCGAACAGGGCTTCTCCCACCGATTGCGCCGTAGAGGGAATTAATAATTGCCGCCGCATTAAAAACCACATGATGCCAAAACCGCATAAAACGGAAAGAGCCATAAACAAAGAAGAATTCGTAAAGCTCAAATCAATTCCGTTCCATTCAATCGGAATAATGGATTTTACTTCAAACTGGTGCAGCGGACTGCTCATCTGACCGCCTACCGTTTCATAGCATACCGAATAACGGACCACAAACCGGCAAATCCGCCGAAAATGGTAAATCCCGCCGTTAATAAAGAGGAGGTGTTGAATAAATTATGACATAAAACACCCAACGACAGCCCGATGATAACGCACCCGAACAGGTTTGTAATCATTTCAATCGCCGTTTGATACCCGTGGGTCGGGGTACTGTTTATTTTTTTTGCGTGTTGTTGCTTTTTCTCGGCAATTTTTTTTGCCAAAGCATCTGTTCTTTTTGTCATTTTTCCTCCAATTTCTTTTGAACGTCTTTTAAAATAACCGCTGTATCCGTACCGATAATTTTTGTCGGTGTTTGTTGATTTAAAACAACAATGGTCGGTGTGGCGCGTACAACGTATAATTCGGATAAGTTATTGCGTTGCTGCATAATTTTCTTGCGTAACGCCATATTTGAAACGCAAGCTTCTATTGCCTGTTCATTTTCGGCGGTTTCACCGGCAAAAGTCGCGATGAGTTTTCGCGGTTTCTCGGCATAGGTTAACTCTTGTTGATGCGTAAACATTTTTTCCAGAAACGATTCATAATTTTTCGGATCAATACACCGTCCGTAAAGAGCGCCCGTCATCGCACGCGGATCATAAGGCATATCAACATAAATCAGTTTTGCCTGATTTGTTTCGACAAAGTTTTTTAACAATTCCGGCAAGACTTGTTGATGAAACACCGCGCAATGTGAACAACTCATTGAGGAAAAAACATAAATTGTTTTCGGATTGTTTTTATCGCCGAAAACCCTTAAATCCATTGGGTTTAAATCGGACACAATGTGTGATTTTGCGGTTGAATCGCTTACGGCAGCCGGTGTTTCGTCAGCAAAAACGGAACGTGCTTGTGCGCTCAGACAAATAATGCCCGTCATTAAAATGCAATGGAGTGTCTTTCGAAAATTCATTATCGTCTGTCGCCGAGAAAGTTTAATAAAAATTGAAACAGGTTTACAAAATCCAAATAAAGAGATAACGCGCCCGTGACAACAACCACATTTTGTATGTCGGCGTTTCCTTGCGATTGGTAATAAAGTGCTTTTAAGCGTTGCGTGTCATAAGCAATTAAACCGGCGAAAATACCCACACCCAAAACGGAAACAACAAACGCCATCAATGACGATGCCAAGAAAATATTAACAATCATCGCCACAATAATACCGATTAAGCCCATTACCAAAAACGAGCCGAAGCCGGTTAAATCACGCTTTGTTGCGCTGCCCCAGAGGCTTAATCCCAAAAAGGAAACTGCCGTAATTAAAAATGTTTGCACAATGGAAGAGGGGGCATAAACGGTAAAAATGCTTCCCATGGATAACCCGAACAAAGCGGCGAACAACCAAAAGTAAAAATTGGTTTTGGCGGCGTTTAATTTGCCTGCCGCATTTTGAATCATAAAAATTAAAACGAACGGCGCCAATAAAACAACCCACCCCAACACGGATAAACTTACTTTATCGGGGCGAACGGTATAGAGCAAACGCACAAGCGGTTCCTGCGTTGAGGCATACGCCGTTAAGCCGGATAAAACAAGGCTGCCTGCCATATATTGATAGATTTTTCCGAAAAATGCCCGCAACCCTTCCGCCGGACGTTCAACAGCTTTTGTTTGAGGTAAATTTGTGTTCATCTGATTCTCCTTTAACAAATGGTAAGTTATTATATCTCATTATACGCAAAATACAAGTTATTTTTTTTAAAAACAAAAAAATAAATGTCTTTACAGTATCTGTAAGGCGATTAAAGTTAAAAATCAAGAAGAAACATATTAAAAAAACCTCGCCTTTATGAGACGAGGTTTTTATTTATTCGGATAAGGCGTTACGCCGATACTTTTCGAACGGATTGAAGTAAAGATTCTTCATAATCATCTAAATTGACAATTTCATAAGCCGATTTATCCGCCATAAGTTTCCGTAACAATGTATTGGTGTGCATATGTCCCGATTTTACACCCGAAAAACAACCGATGATCGGCATTCCCAGTTGATATAAATCGCCGATGGCATCGAGTGTTTTATGCACCACGAATTCGTTTTCGCTGCGTAATCCTTCCGCATTTAATACCATATCACCTTCAACAACGACCACGTTATCCAAAGAACCGCCGCGACCCAAACCCATTGAGCGTAACATTTCAACTTCTTGCGCAAAACCGAACGTACGGGCGTAAGCTACCGATTCTTTAAATGTTCTTTCCGTTAAAACAATGGAATATTCCTGTCGTCCGATAACGCGTGATTTTTTAAAATCAATCATAAAATTAACGGATAAATCTTTTTCCGCCGGATATAAACAAACGCAGGCGCCTTTTTGATCATCAAACAACACGTCTTTTAAAATTTTAACGGCTTTTAAAGGGGCATCTTGTTTCACAATGCCCGCGCATTCGATTAAAGTAACGAAATCATTGGCAGAACCGTCCATAATAGGCACTTCACCGCTATCCAGCTCAATTAAAATATTTGTAATGCCGAAACCGGCAAGTGCCGCCATTAAATGCTCAATCGTTCCCACCGTAACGCCGTCTTTATTGCCGACACAAGTACACATACGCGTATCAACCACCGTTTCATAGGAAACCGAAACCAAATTATCTTTATCGGTTATATCAACGCGTTTAAAAACAATACCGTGTCCGACGGGTGCCGGTTTTAATGTCATATGTACTTTTTGTCCGCCGTGCAAACCGATTCCGACGCACGGAATGGCGTTCTGCAATGTTTTTTCACAGTTTTTATAAGCGGTTAATGTTTTAATTTCAGCAATCATGCTCACTCCTTATTTATCAGATTTGTTCACAGATTACTGCCGTTTTTGTTTTTTGGCAAATCAAAACTTATTTCAAAATATTTCAAAACAATTTTGCCTCTTTATTCGTTTATGTTCAATATATTCGTATATGTTTTTTAAAATAAACTTGACTTGTGACAAAAAATAGTAGAAAGTAAGGACTATGAGTTTAACAAACAGAATTCGAAAAGCATCGCAACAATCAAAGATTTTTCGGTATAAAACATACAAAAAAATCGGCTGTGTCGGACATCGCAAAAGTGTTGATCGCATTATTATGAGTCTGATGATTGTTTTATTGATTGTCGGTGCTTTTTTCATTATTAAAAGAGATACCTCCACGGTTGATTCGTTAAATTGCTCGCCGGATTGTCCGATTGAACCCGTTATTAACGAAGAAGCGCAAGAGATTGTTCATTCCGACTTGGGCGATGAAACCGTCATTGAAGAAGAAAATCCCGAATTAAGCATTAATGATTTGGAAGATCGCGTTCGGAAACAAACGGCGAAAATTAAAACATTATCGTTAAACAAAAATGAATCGTTTGCATCATTTTTGGCGCGAGCGAATTTGGCAAAACCCAATCAAACGGGTGTTTTGGAAACACTCGGTGCGTTAATTGATGTGAAATCGCTTAAAAAAGGAACAACGGTTATTTTCTTTTTTGACAAGAAAAACGATTCGTTTTTAGGTTTGTCCGTTTCGCTGTCGCATGAAGAATACATTGCCGTTATTAAAAATGAAAACGGCGAATTTTCCGCCTCGTTTCAAGAAGGAGCTCCCGAAACAAAAAATAAACGTGTGGTCGGAAAAATCGAACGCACTTTCAGCGGTTCGGCACAAAAATACGGTGTGCCGAAACGGGTCGTCGATCAAATTCTGAATGCGTTGGGGTCGGAAATTAATTTAAGAAACGGTGTTCGCAAAGGCGATAAGTTTGAAATTATTTATTCACAAAAAATAACCCCGGGCGGATTGGAAATCGATTCTCAAAATCAAGCTTTGTATGTGGGCATAAAAATGGGTTCCAAAGAATATCATCGATACTTATATACCGATAAATCGGGTACGCCTGCTTTTTATAATCCTTTCGGTCAGCGCGGACAACGGACATTGGAAAAACGCCCCGTTAAAGCCGTTCCGCGCTTATCTTCCCCTTTCGGTTGGCGTGTTCATCCCGTTTTAATGTATCGCATTTTTCACAGCGGTGTTGATTTGGCATGTCCGCGCGGTACACCCGTTTATGCCGGCGGTGACGGTACCATTGTTCATTTGGGACGAAAGGGTGCTTACGGTAAATACATTAAAATTAAGCATGCGCCCGGTCTTGAAACCGCTTACGGACATTTAAACGGATATAAAGCCGGATTGAAAGCCGGATCACGCGTTAAACAAGGCGATATTATCGCTTACGTCGGCTCGACAGGTCGGGCAACCGGTCCGCATTTGCATTATGAAGTGTGGAAAAACGGAAAAACAACCAATCCGTTTCAAACGCATGTCATTTCGGGAAAGCAGTTAACGGGCTTTGAATTAGAGCAGTTTCAATCTTTTGCGGAAAGTATTAATCCCGACTTTCAAAAACATTTGTTAGGAAAATTTCCGCCGATTCCGCCCATGCGCCCGAATAATATTTAATCATTTGTTTCAGATATATCGGAAATCGGTTTTTCCAAATCGGCTTTCACGCGCGGCGTGTTTAATAATTGTTCGATATATTGAGAAGATTCAAAGCCCGAATCGGATTTAAAAACAATTTCCGGCACAAGACGTAATCGAATTCGTTTACCGATTTGATAACGAAATACGCCTTTATGTTTATTCAGTAATGTAATTTGTTCATCGGTATCAATATCGCCGATGCCTTGAATATAAATGACGGCAAAAGATAAATCCGGCGAAACGGAAACTTCGGTAACCATAATGTAAGGCGACTTTAAACCGGCAATAAATAAATTATCCGCCATCAGCATTTTGCCGATAACATGCCGAATTTCTTCTCCGACGCGTAATTGCCGTTGTGACGGTTCTTTTGTCTGCCCTTTTTGAATGTGTGCCATTTTTTTATCCTTTATGCTTCCTCAAAGTTTAATTTAACGGCAATTTGTTCCATTTCAAAGCATTCAATGGTATCATTCACCTTAATATCATCATAATTATCGAAATTAATACCGCAATCAAAGCCTTCTTTTACTTCTTTCACATCATCTTTTTGCCGTCTTAATTGATCAATGCTGCCGGTGAAAATAACAACACCGTCCCGCAACAGTCGCGCTTTGGCGCTCCGACGAATAACGCCTTCCTTGACCATACAGCCTGCAATATTGCCGACTTTGGAAATATGGAAAACCTGTCGAATTTCGGCATAACCCAAAATCTTTTCGCGCAATTCGGGTTCCAACAATCCTTCAACGGCGCGTTTCATATCATCGGCAACATCGTAAACAATGGAATAATACCGAATATCAACACCGTCTCTTTTGGCAATTTCCCGAGCGCCCGGATTGGCGCGAACGTTAAATCCGATGACAATGGCTTTTGAGGCTCTTGCCAAAGCAATATCCGATTCGTTAATGGCGCCGACAGCACTGTGCAAGACATGTACCTTAACTTCATTGTTGGCAATTTTGGATAAAATACCGTTCAGCGCTTCAACCGATCCCTGCACGTCACCTTTAATTAAAACAGGCAGTTCTTTAATTTCGCCGGCTTTAATTTTTGCCAACAAATGTTCCGCCGTACTGATGGTTTTCACTTGCAATGTTTCCCGCGCTTTTCTTTGACGATACGCGGAAATTTCCCGCGCCCGATTTTCCGAATCGACCACGATAAAATCATCGCCGGCAGCCGGTGTGCCTTGTAAACCGATGACTTCAACCGGTTCGGACGGCAAAGCTTTATTCACGCGTTGTCCCTTATCGTTAAACAACGAGCGGACACGCCCCCATTCCTGCCCCGAAACAAAAATATCGCCGACGGATAACGTTCCTTTCTGAATTAAAACCGTTGCAACCGAGCCGCGTCCTTTATCCATTCGCGCTTCAACGACAACGCCTTCCGCCGTTCTGTTCGGATCGGCTTTCAAGCCCAAAATTTCCGCCTGCAATAAAATGGTTTCAATCAATTTATCCAGATTCAAGCGTTTTTTGGCGGAAACTTCAACATCCAACACATCGCCGCCCATCGATTCGACAACCACATCGTGTTGCAACAAATCGGTTCGCACTTTTTGCGGATTCGCTCCCGGCACGTCAATTTTATTGATGGCAACCACAATCGGCACACCTGCCGCTTTGGCATGATGAATCGCCTCAACGGTTTGCGGCATAACGCTGTCATTTGCCGCCACAACCAACACAACCAAATCGGTTACTTTTGCACCGCGGGCGCGCATAGCCGTAAAGGCGGCATGTCCCGGTGTATCGATAAAGGTCACCTTTTGATTATCGGGTAACGTAACCTGATAGGCGCCGATGTGTTGCGTAATACCGCCCGATTCGCCTTCGGCAACGTGTGCCGATCGCAAGGCGTCCAACAAAGAGGTTTTACCGTGGTCAACATGTCCCATAACGGTAACAACCGGCGGACGTGATACCATATGTTCGGGATTATCTTCTTCTTTTTTCAAAATATCTTCCACATCGGATTCGGCGACGCGTTTAAACTTGTGTCCGAGTTCCGATACCACCAATTCCGCCGTATCGGCATCAATGGTTTGCGTAATGGTTACCATCATGCCGAGCTTCATTAAAATCTTAACGACCGTTGCGCCTTTTTCACTCATACGGTTGGCTAATTCTTGTACCGTAATTGTTTCGGGAATAATGACTTCACGAATGATTTTTTCGGCGGATTTTAATTGTTCTTGATGTTTTAACCGCTCTTTTTCGTGCGCCCGTCGAATGGAAGCCAATGAGCGCCGTTGATGCGGTACGCCGTCATTATCGTCATCATCATCGCTATCGGATATACGAATGTTCCGATAAGCATTCATATTCATTTTACTGTTTCTCTTTTCCTCATAAGAACTGCGGTTACGCCCCATTTTATTTTCGTCACTGAACTCACGGTCTTTTTTGCGGGAAAATGAAGAATCATCGGAAAAATTTTTGCGATCTTCTCGTGTATTTTCTTTCGGTAAGGAAACAATCGGCGTTTCAATTTTGGCGGTTTCTTCCTGTGCGACTTTGGCGGCGGCTTCTTTTTCTTCCGCTTCTTTTTTCTTTTGTTCTTCTATTTTTTGTTGTTCTGCCAATGCGGCGGCTTTTTCCAATTCCCGTTGTTTGGCTTCCTGAATTAAACGCAGTTTTTGTGCGGCATCTTCCGACAGACTTCCGATACTCGGTTCCGGCGTTATCACTCTTTTTTTGCGCACTTCCACCTGTACGATATTTGTTTTACCGGCTCCCATATTTTGCCGAACCCGTCCGGTTAAGGAAAGAGTTGATTTCTTTAATTCCAAGGTTTTTCCTGTTAAGGTAAGCGGTTTTTTTTCTTCCGTCATCGTTTATCCTTTCATTGAATCTTGTGTATAAAGGGTTGTTTTTGTTGCTGCCTGTTTTAATTTTTCTGCCAATTTACTTTTTATTACCAAAAGATGCACCTGTTCCGTCTGCCCCGTTATTTGTCCTAATTCTTCCCGTGACAGAAAAGAAAAAACGGGAAAAGTATCTGTCGGACGAAACAACTTGTTTTTACCGTTTTCGGCGGCGTCTTGTGCTTCAAAAGCCACACCGGCTTCAAGAGTATTCAAACTTTTTTTCACGTTTTCAAACCCGAACACAAGCAATCCCGCCTTGCGCGCCATACCCAATAACGAAAGACAACACGCTTTCAACTCTGTTTCAACCGTATCGGGCAGATTATCGGGTATAATTACATTCCGACCTGCGGCTTTATTGAATAAGCGTTTTGAGACGGCTGTTTGCAGAATTGCTTTGTCGGCTTTTATCCACAGACCGGCACCGGGCAGTCGTTCGGAAACATCAAAGACCAACGTACCCTCGGGCGAAACAACAAATCGAAGCATTTCTTCCCGTGCATAAGTTGTTTTTGTAACCAAACAGACTTTTAAACCGTTTTCGGCAGCCCGTTTTCGCATCTGTCTATTTTTCGTTTGCAAACCAGTGTTCCCGTGCTTTCATAATTAATGTATTGGCTTCATCTGATGAAATCATATCTTCACCCAACACTTCAACCAATTCATCGCCGGCTAAATCGGCTAAATCATCAAGCGTTTTAATGCCGTTCTTTCCTAATTTAGCTAATTTATCCAAAGACAAACCGTCAAAATGGCGTAAATCATCTTTGATTTTCAATTTTTCCAGTTCTTTTTCCAAATTATCCTGACGCACAATCAAATACGCCTTGGCGCGATTTTGCAATTCTTCCGCCAATGCTTCATCAAACCCTTCAATGCTTTCCAATTCCGCAAGAGAAATATAAGCAATGTCTTCCACTTTGGAAAAGCCCTCCTGAATGAGTAAATGTGCCATCATTTCATCAATATCCAATGCGTGCATAAATAAATCGACACGTTCTTTCGTTTCTTTTATCCGATGTTCCGATTCCTGCGCTTCGGTCATCATGTCGATATGCCACCCCGTTAATTGACTGATGAGTTTAATGTTTTGTCCTCTGCGTCCGATTGCCATGGATAATTGCTCATCGCTTAAAACAATTTCCACGTTTTTGGATTCTTCATCAATAACAATCTTCAACACTTCATTCGGTGCCAAAGCGTTTACAATAAAGGTTGCCGGATCGGAAGACCATTGAATGACATCGATTTTTTCGCCCTGTAATTCTTGAACAATGGCTTGAACTCTCACGCCGCGCATACCGATACAGGCGCCGCGGGCATCCAAAGTGTTATCTTTGGACCAAACGGCAATTTTCGCCCGCGAACCGGGATCGCGTGCAACCGCTTTAATTTCAATGGTGCCGTCATAAATTTCGGGGACTTCCGCCGTAAATAATTGTGCCAAAAATTGCGGATGCGAACGGGATAAAAACACTTGCGGTCCTTTAATTTCCGGACGCACATCCAACACATATGCCCGTAATCTGTCGCCGATACGATATGTTTCGCGCGGAATTAACTCATCACGACGCAATAAAGCTTCAACACGACCGATTTCCAAAATTAAATTACCGCCTTCAACGCGTTTGACAATTCCGTTTATAATTTCGCCTTTTTTGTTTTTCATTTCGTTATATTGACGCAACCGCTCGGCTTCCCGTACCTTTTGAGTAATGACTTGTTTTGCCGTTTGAGCGGCGATTCGTCCGAAATCCATCGGCGGCAACATATCAACAATTTCATCGCCGATTTTTAAGTTTTTATCCTTTTTTTGCGCATCTGCCAATGAAATTTGCGTAAACTCGTCTTCCACCGTTTCCGTTACCGTTAAATATCGTGCCATTTTAATGGCGCCGGTGTTGGGATCGATTTGTGTGCGAATATCATAATCCGGACCGTATTTTGAACGCCCCGCTTTTGAAATACCTTGTTCCATTGCTTCCAACACATCGGCTTTGGTAATATCTTTTTCACGCGCCAAAGCGTCTGCCATTTGAATAAGTTCCGGTCTGGGAAGAGTTGATACTTGCATAATATTTTCCTTTCGTTATTTATGATTTTTTTTGAGATGGTTGTTTTTGAATGCCGATATCAGTCATCAGCAGTTTTGCTTTTGCGATATTTGAAAAATCAATTATCATTTCGGATTCTTCAAACGCAAACGTTAAACGCATTTGAGATAAATCAAAAGCGATGATTCGCCCTTTAAATCGTTTACGACCGTTTATTTCCGATACCGTTTCGATTTTGGCGTTTGAACCTTGAAACCGTACAAAATCGGCGGGTTTTACCAACGGACGATCAATGCCGGGCGATGAAATTTCCAACAAATATTTGCCGGGGAAGGGATCGGCAACATCAAGCAATGCCGAAACCGTTCGACTGACTTTTTCACAATCGTTTAATGTCATATCTTTTCGATCAAGCCGCTCTGCCATAATTTGAACGGTCTTCACATCACCGCCTTGCAGAACAATTCTGACAATTTCATAGCCCAACGCCGTTAAAGACGGGGCAAGTTGTTCTTCCAGCTTTGTACAAAAATCCATTTTTCTTTCCTTTTTCGGTTCATTTATCAAAAAAGGCGAGCTTTTCAGCCCACCCTCACATTATATTATTGAAGATTTATCCTCATTATGCACAAAATTTTAAAAAAGACAAGCTTTTTTTTAAAAAAAACAAAAAAAAATTAAAAAAGGTTGCAAAATTCAAAAAATTGTGTCACAACAAAAGAAAGAACAAAGAGAGGGAAACTATGTTTTTTAAAGCACCAAATCCAGTTAATTTAACGCAACCGTCGGCGCCGATGCAGCCGAAACTGACACCGATGCCGACGCCGCAACAAATGGCGCCCGAATCGCCTGCCCAAGCATTTCCGAATCCGCCGTTGCCGCAAGCGCCGTTCGTCGCCGAAGCGACGCCTGCCGTTCCGACAGAAGCAAATCCGTTTTCGCCGACAGAAGCAGTGGAACCGATAATTGATGAGGTTGTTTCTTCTGTCGCACCGACGGGCGAAAGTTTGACGCATTCAGCCGATTTTGCGCCCGAATCCGTCCAAGAAGCGCCTGTTACCAATCCTTATGCCAAGCCGACGGATTATATCGAACCGCAAGAGGCGGAACCCGAACCGCAAATAAATGTGTCGGAAACCGTTATGGAGCCGCACGAAGAAGTTTTGCCGAACGGCGATAAAGTTTTTAAAGCCGCTTCCATTAAAGACGTTAATTTTTCGGATATTTGGTACACTCCCGAAAAAGTAGCTTATATTCGCGATAAATCAACCAAATTTGCGCTGATTCCGTTTGAAACGAACGACTTGGAAGATTTTTACAAAATGTTGGAGCAGGGGTATACCGGTTCTTCCTCTTATGCCGGTCGGTTTAAAGAGGAATCTTATCGTATTGAGCGAGTCGTTACGACAACCGGTATTCAGTATAACTGCCGTAAAATGCCTGTTTCAACACCGAATTTGTATACTTTGGGACTTCCCGATTCGATTACGCATTATCTTGCCACTTTGGCAACGGAAGCGGGGTTGATTTTGTTTGCAGGTCCGACAGGTATGGGAAAAACAACAACGGCATCGGCGTTAATGAAAGAGTTTTTGGAAAATCACGGCGGCTTTTTATATACGATTGAAGATCCGCCGGAAATGCCGCTGGACGGCTTATATCACGCCAAAAACGGCGCGTTGGGCTTGTGCAAACAATCGCCGGTCGAAAACGAACGCTGGGAAGACGGCTTAAAATCGGCATTGCGTTCTCGTCCGCGGTACATTCTGGTTGGTGAAATCAGAACGCCGGAAGTTGCCTCGCAGGTTTTACGGGCAGCTACTTCCGGACACTTGGTGTTATCGACCATTCACGCCACCAGCGTGGAAGATGCTTTAAATTCCATGATTAAGTATGCCTCCGGTGCCGGATTAGATGAAAAACTGGTCGGTGATTTGTTGGCACGCGGTATTTTAGCGGTTGTTCATCAAAAACTGGAAGGCACAACAACATTACATCCCGTTGTTCAAACGTGTTTTGCTAATCCGAATCCCTTAATGCCCGATCAAATGCGCAGTGCCATTCGAGAAGGACGAATCAGTTTGGGAACGCTTATGGAAGCGCAAACAACAAAATTAATACGAGGTGTTTCCATGTTTAAGGAAATGCGTTAACAACTTAAAATGCCCGTTTTTTAAAAGGCGGGCATTTTTTTTAATCGTCTCTCTTGCTTTTGGTAAAAAATGACCTATATATGTATGTTGTTTAAAAAAGAAAGAAGGTTTAGCCATGACAAAAACGGAAGAACAAAAAATTGAATTTAAAGCCGAAGTCAGCAAAGTTTTGGATATAGTGATTCATTCTTTATATTCCAATAATGAAATTTTCTTGCGCGAATTGATTTCAAATGCTTCGGATGCGTGTGATAAATTGCGTTATGCCCTGCTCATTCACCCGGATTTATCCAAAGAAGCTTCGGCGTTTAAAATTACGTTAACTCCCGATTCGAAAGCCGATACGCTGACCGTTACCGATAACGGTATCGGTATGGATAAAGATGATTTAATCAATCATTTAGGCACCATTGCCCGATCGGGTTCTGCCGAATTTATTAAATCTTTAACGGGCGATAAACAAAAAGATATGGCGTTAATCGGACAATTCGGCGTTGGATTTTATGCCGCTTTTATGGTGGCGGACAGCGTGACCGTTAAAACGCGAAAAGCCGGCACCGATGTCGGTTATGTGTGGATATCGACCGGCGCCGATTCGTTTACGATTACACCGGCAGAAAAATTGCCTGTCGGCACCAGTGTGATTTTACACTTAAAACCCGATGCCAAAGAATATTTGGAACCGATTCGGCTGCGTCATCTCGTGCGACAATATTCCGACCATATTTCTTTGCCCATTATTTTAAAAGAAGGCGATAAAGAAGAAACAATCAACTCGGCAAGCGCTTTGTGGACACGTAAAAAAACAGATATAACCCCCGAACAATATAAAGATTTTTATCAATCCGTTTCGCACGCTTTTGATGATCCGTGGATGACGCTTCATTATAAAGCCGAAGGTGTGATTGATTATACGGCTTTATTGTTTGTGCCGACAAAACCGCCGTTTAATTTGTTTCAACCCGATCGAAAATCGGGCATACAGTTATATGTCAATAAAGTGTTTATTTCCGATGACATTCCCGATTTAATGCCGTTCTATCTGCGATTTGTGACGGGTGTTATCGATACGAACGATTTGCCGCTCAATGTGAGTCGCGAAATGTTACAAAAAACACCCGTTATGAGTAAAATTAAAAAGGGTATTGTCAAACATTTGTTAACGGAATTGAAAAAACGCGCCGAAGATAAAGCCGATTATCAAAAGTTTTGGGAAAGTTTCGGCATTGTTTTTAAAGAAGGGCTTTACGAACCGATTGATGAAAGAGCGGAAGTTGCGGAATTATGTCGGTTTCACGTTTCCGCATCCGATGAGCTTCTCTCTTTTTCCGATTATATCGGCTTGATGAAACAAAATCAGGAAAACATATATTATTTGTCGGGCGCCGATTTGGAAACCTTAAAAACAAATCCGCAACTGGAAGGTTTTGCGGCACGCGGTATACCCGTTTTGTTGTTGACCGATCCGATTGATGAGTTTTGGGTGCAAACGTTTACGGAATATCAAGGAAAGAAAATTGTATCAGTTATGCACGCCAAAAACGATTTGGAAAAAATTGAACCCGATTCCGAACCCGTCGGCGATAAATTAGAAACCGCCGATGAGTTAATAAAACGCATCAAAGAAATTTTAGGCGATAAAATTAATTCGGTGCAAATGACCGATCGGTTGACGAAAAGTCCTATGGCGCTTATTACGCCCGAAGGACAAATGAGCCTTCATTTAGAACGGTTAATGAAAGCCAACGGACAGCAAATTGCTTACACCAGCGACCGAATTGTTGAAATTAATCCGCGTCATCCGCTGATTCATAAGTTGGCAGAGCTTGTCAGTCGTCGGGAAACGCCCGAAAAAGTGGCAGATGCCGTTTGGGTGTTGTATGATCAGGCGTTAATTGCGGAGGGCGAAAATATTTCCGATCCGGCAGCTTTTGCCGAACGACTCGGCAAGTTTGTGTTGTCGGGCTTATAAGAGATTGATTTTTATTTCTTTTTAATTTTTAAAATCCCTGTCGACTCGGCAGGGATTTTTTTTATTGCTTGCCAAAGAAAAAACGATTCGATTTGTTTAAAAAATATTTAAAAAAAAGAGGAAAAACAATCGTTATTTTGAATAAAACATTATTTATTTGTCACTTTTTTTGGGAAAACGAATCAAAAAATAAAATAAAAATTTTTAAATTCAAAAGATTATAATCTTATGTCTTTCTTTCTTTTCTGATTTTTTCTTTTTTTTGCCGTTTTGTCTAATTTGTCAAAAACAATACGAAATAATTACGCAAAAAAATGCTTATTTTTTAATAAGTTTTAAAAAAAATTTTTTTTATGCCAAAAAACGTTTGACATTTGAGTGCAAGACATGCTAACTGGAATCAATAAAACAAAATTTCTACCATATATTGTGTTTATTTGATAAGAGGAGTACTATATGTTGGGTGTTGTGCAAGGCGAAGACAAAAACAATATTGATTTGGGACCTTTAACCGAAGTTATTAAACGTGACGGCGCCAAACACGCGTTTGATGCCTCAAAAATTGCCATGGCAATCACGCGTGCCGGTGAAGCCACAAACGAATTCGGTACGGATGAAGCTTGGTTGCTGACGCGTCAGGTTATTAAGGTTTTAAAACATAAGTTTGCTTTCGGGCATATTCCCGCCATTGAACAAATTCAAGATGTTGTCGAACAAGTATTAATTTCATCGAACTATTATAAAACGGCGCGCTCTTATATTGTTTATCGCGAACAACGGGATAAAATTCGGAAAGACAAGCATGCCGCCATTGATGCCATTTCCTCCATTAACGAATATTTGGATCGCTCCGATTGGCGCGTGAATGCTAACGCCAATCAGGGATATTCGCTCGGCGGTTTAATTTTAAATGTGTCGGGAAAAGTGGTTGCCAACTATTGGTTAAATCACGTTTACACACCGGAAATCGGAGAGGCGCACCGCAACGGCGATTATCATATTCATGATTTGGATATGTTATCGGGTTATTGTGCCGGTTGGTCGTTACGGGTGTTGTTGACGGAAGGTTTTAACGGCGTGCCGAACAAAGTGGAATCGAATCCGCCGCGTCATTTGGTTTCGGCGTTCAGTCAAATGATTAACTTTTTGGGAACACTGCAAAACGAATGGGCGGGTGCGCAAGCTTTTTCATCGGCAGATACATATTTAGCCCCGTTTGTGCGTATTGAAAAATTATCGTATGAAGATGTGAAGCAAGCCATGCAGTCTTTCATCTTTAACTTAAATGTGCCGTCGCGTTGGGGAACGCAAACACCGTTTACGAACTTAACGTTTGATTGGACGTGTCCGGATGATTTGAAAGATCGTCATCCGATGATCGGCGGTGTGGAACAAGATTTTGTTTACGGCGATTTACAAAAAGAAATGGATATGATTAATCGGGCGTTTTTGGAAGTGATGGGTGCCGGCGATGCCAAAGGTCGACCGTTCACGTTTCCGATTCCCACTTACAATATTACCGACGAATTTCCGTGGGATTCGCCCAATACCGAATATTTGTTTGAAATGACGGCAAAATACGGATTGCCTTACTTTTCAAACTATTTAAATTCCGATATGAAACCGAGTGATATTCGCTCTATGTGCTGTCGTTTACGGTTGGATTTAACCGAACTGAAAAAACGCGGCGGCGGCTTGTTCGGTTCGGCAGAACAAACGGGATCCATCGGCGTTGTTACCATTAACTGCGCGCGGTTGGGCTATTTGTTTAAAGGACAGAAAGAAGCTTTATACAAGCGCTTGGACGAGTTGTTGGATTTAGCCAAAACATCTTTGGAAATTAAGAGAAAAACCATTTCCATGCATATGGACAGAGGCTTATATCCTTATACACGGCGGTATTTGGGAACATTCCGTAACCACTTTTCAACCATCGGCGTGAACGGTATTAATGAAATGATTCGCAATTTTACGAACGATATGGAAAACATTACGACCGAATACGGACGCGCATTTGCCAAGGAGCTTTTAACGCATATTCGTGAAAAAATGTTGGCATTTCAGGCGGAAACGGGCAATATGTATAATTTGGAAGCCACGCCTGCGGAAGGAACGACATATCGTTTTGCCAAAGAAGATCAAAAACGGTACAGCGGCATTATTCAAGCCGGCACCAAAGACGCTCCTTATTATACCAATTCTTCTCAATTACCGGCAGGCTTTACGGATGATCCGTTCAAGGCGCTGGATTATCAGGACGATTTACAAACGCAATATACCGGCGGAACAGTCTTACACTTGTATATGAGTGAACGTATTTCATCGGCATCTGCTTGTAAAGCATTAATTCGACGGGTTTTGGAAAATTATCGGTTGCCGTATGTTTCGGTAACGCCGGTTTATTCCATTTGCCCGAAACACGGCTATATTGCCGGCGAGCACAAATACTGCCCCATGTGCGATCAAGAGCTTATCGAAAGAAAGCGCAAAGAAATGGAAGCGGCAGGAAACTTTTAAAACAGGGAGGATTATATGAGTCAAAAACCTCAACAAGTCAAGAAAAAAATCTCAACACAAAAGCCATTTGTCTGGGTATCAAATTCCCAAAAAAAAGAAAAGGGGCTTCGGCAGTTGTCGTTTGATGATTACTTGAAAAAAACAAAGCAACACACGAAAGGATAATCATGACAGACACGGAACTTTTGAAAAAACACGAACAAGAACGGCAACCGGTAGAATGCTGGACGCGGGTTATGGGTTATTTCCGCCCGTACAGCCAATTTAACAAAGGTAAAAAATCGGAATTCAACGAACGGAAATGGTTTGTTGAGGAAAATTGCGGGTGTGCCTGTAAGAACGAAAAAGCCGCTTAATCGGAGTGTATTATGTTAACGCCGGCCGGATTGGTTCCCTTCACGACTATTGATTTTCCGAACCGTTTGGCCGCCGTTATTTTTTTTCAGGGGTGTCCGCTCAGATGCCCCTTTTGTCATAATCCGAATTTGCAACCGATTCAAACCGAAAGTACGGCACAATGGAGCGAAATCGTTTCATTTTTAAAAACCCGTCAAAAACAGTTGGACGGTGTTGTTTTCAGCGGCGGCGAGCCGTTAATGCAGGCAGATTTGAAAAAAGGCATTCAAACCGTTAAAGAAATGGGTTTTCAAACAGCTCTTCATACCAGCGGTGTTTTCCCCGATAAGTTTGCCGATGTTTTACCGCTGATTGATTGGGTCGGATTGGATATTAAAGCACCTTGGGCAAAATATTCTTTATTAACCGGACGACCCGACATCAGCGAATCGGTTCAAAAAAGCTTACGTCTGTTAATTCAATCACAAACGTCTTATGAAGTGCGAACGACATTGGATCCGCGATATTTAACCGTTGATGATGTTTATCAATCGGCGAAAGAATTGTTGGCTGAAAACGTACAAACTTATACGTTGCAAAAATATCGCACGTTTGATGCGGATAAAAATCCGCCGCAACAAAGTCAAATCGATTCGTTTTTTAAAGATACGGACTTAATGACTTACTTACAAAATCATTTTTCGCATTTTACTTGTCGATAGTAAATAAAAAGCTTGTTTTTTTGTTCTTTTTCGGCTATAATCAAAAAGAAAAGTGTTATTATGTGCAAGCCCGAAAGACGGAGGCAAAAAAATGTCGGAAACAAAACAAAATGTCAATATCCCTCTTGAAGAAACCGAATTGAATCTTTCTTCTTTTGATTTTCAACAACAGTTGGAACTGTTAAATCATCAGAAAGCGGAATTATTACATCGAAAAAAAGTTGCCGATCATTTTTCTCAAACCGCCCAGCGAAAATTAGATGAAATTGATGAACAGATTTTAATTCTCAAAGGCTTTTTGGGAGAGAAAGAAACAAATGAAATCAAGCCCGAAGTCGTGATTGAAGATAACACAAACGAACGTTTTCAATCGAATCCGACACAAAAGAAGTTTGAACCGCGTTTAATTGTAAAAGGAAAATCGGAAGAAGAGGCGGAAGCCGAACAGGAAAAAGAGAAAGAAGCGGCAACGCAACAAGCCCAACCCAATCAACCGCAACAACCGCAACAACCGAAAACGCCCGCTCAACCGAATCAACCGCAGCAACCGCAGCCGCAGCAGGAATTAACACCTGCCGAACGGTTAGAGCAAATTCGGCAAAAGCTGACACAACGGGATCCGCGCAAGCAAAAAGAAGGATTGGAAGAGCTTAAAAAGCCCGAAAATAAAGATTTGGGTAAAGATGATCCGGTCTTTCAAAAGTTGCAAAAAAATGCCGAAAAACGGGTGGAACGTTTTGATAAAATTCGGGAAAGTCTGCGTAAAAACTTAAAAACGTTAATGCAATCCGATTCGTCAGTCGTTAAAAAGAATCTGGATCATATCCGTGCCGGTCGAATTGGTATGGGTATGGCGGGAATGAAAGAAATCGGCAAAACAACCGATCCGCGCTTTAACGAAGTTGCAAAAGCCGCCAAAGGGTTATTTGAAAATGTAAGTGCGCTTTATAAAGAGTTTGATATTAAGCCCGAAGAAGCGTTATCGCGAGAAACATTGAATGAAGCGCGTCCGACTTTTACGCGGCAAATGGGCTTTAAATCGAAAGAAGATAAAGATATTGATCGCAATTCGCGTCAGAACCGTTGGTTGGGACAATCCAACGAACTCAGCGAAGAAGAGCGGCATACTTACAAAAAAATTAAAGATATTTACGGTGTTGAAGTTGATAAATTACCGCCGGTTGATGCGCAAACGCAGCAAGATATGTGGATTATTCGGGAAATTGTTAAAGAAACGGCACAAAATACAACGACAAAAATTAAGCCGGCTTTAATGTTAAAATCGGGCGGTAATTCTTTATAATCCTTGTGAAAACGATTTCTGTTTAAAACGAATCCGCGTGAAAAGGCGATTCGTTTTAAATTTTTTTCGAGTCGTTTTTTAAAAATTATTTTTTTTCAAAAACAGGGCAAATTTTTTAAATTTTTTCCCATATACATCACAAAATGTTGAATAAGCGAATCTATATATTGCGTCAAGAATTTTATTTTTAAAAATTAACAAAAAGTTAATTGCTTTTTTAAGAGAAGCCATTAATATGTTCTTATACAGATCAGGTGTGCATTACAAAAGCACATACGGATATAACGGCGTGCGTAACGGAACAACAAAGCGCATAACGAAAAAAGCAGGAGAAAGCAGGAAAGGCAACGCAAAAAGGAACGTAAAGAACAGAGTACAGGGATAACAATGGAAGAGCAGACAAACATTATCGGTGAATGGGAAAAAGTTTATAAAGCTTTGGAAAAAGAAGTCAATAACCGTTTGGTTATGAAGTGGCTGAAACGGAGTGTTCCCGAAAAAACCGAATCGAATCGAATTTGTTTGTCATTTCCCTCTCCTTGTATCGAAGAAATGATTAAACGCAATTATGCGCGTCAAATTTTTGATACATGGAAACGCGAAAATCCAACGGTGGAAGCAGTTGATTTTAAAGTTATCGAGCATAAAAATGAGGCACTGACGAAAGATTCGATGCCGATTAGCGTTCCTCTGATGGAGCAACCCGTTGTTGTCGACAAAATCAAGCGGCGCGGTACCTCGAAAGTGGAAATTGATATAACGACCGATACGGAAATCATTCCCTGTTATTTAGATGAAACGCATACATTTGAACGGTTTGTTGTAGGAAAATCAAATGTTTTTGCCTATGAAGCGGCGCGCCGTGTTGCCGAAGATGAAAAAGATGTTTTTAATCCGCTTTACATTCATTCGCCGGTCGGATTGGGAAAAACGCATTTATTACATGCGATAGCCTGGCGTGCGAAAGAACTGTATCCCGACAAAAACGTTCTTTATTTATCATCGGAACAATTCTTTCAGCACTTTTTAAAAGCGTTACGGAATCAAAAAACCGGTTCGTTTCATGATTTGTTTCGCGCCGTTGATATTTTAATGATAGATGATATTCAGTTTATTTGCGGCAAAAAAGCCACGCAGGAAGCGTTTTTTCACACATTTAACCAACTGATTGCCTGCGGTAAAAAAGTGGTTTTGTCGTCCGATTCGCACCCCATGGATTTACTTGAAATGCAAGAGCGGTTAAAAACCCGTATTGCGCAAGGGCTGGTTGTTCACATTGAGCCGACAACTTATGAATTGCGACTGGGGATTTTACGGGAAAAAGTACAGCATTTACCCGTTCAAATCAGTGAAGATGTTTTAAATTTTTTGGCTAAAAACATTACCGGCAGCATTCGAGAATTGGAAGGGGCTTTAAAACGTTTAACGGCGCATGCGCAAATTATGGGAACGGCTATTAATCCGCAAACAACGAAAACCGTATTAAAAGATATGTTGCAAGTTTATGATCGTCAATTTTCGGTCAATGAAATTCAGCGAGTTACGGCTGATTATTATCATATAAAGTTATCGGATATTCAATCGGCACGGCGGGATCGAAAAATTGCGCGTCCGCGGCAAATGGCAATGTACTTGGCAAAAACGGCGACGGCTTTATCGCTTCCCGATATCGGACGGCGATTCGGACGGGATCATACAACCGTTATGCACGCCGTTAAAACCATTGAAAATTTAATGAGTCGAGATAAGCAGTTATGTCAAGACAAAGAAAACATTTTAATGCAATTACGGGAGGGTATATGAGCAATTCGAATCCGTTTCACAATCCGTTTATGTTAGGTTTTGACGAGTTGGAAGATATTTTTTTGAGTATATCCAAAGGGGCAGAGAGTTTTCCGCCGTATAACATTGAACAAACGGGTGCGCGAACGCTGCGTATTACGTTGGCGGTTGCCGGTTATCGGGAAGAAGATTTAGAGGTTTCGTTGGAAGAGAATCGCTTGATTGTGCGCGGGCGTCAAATCCCCGATGAAAAGCGTCATTTTTTATATCGCGGCATTGCCGGTCGAAACTTTTTGAAATCGTATGTGTTGGCGCAAGGATTAAAAATTACGGGCGCCTTATTGGAAAACGGTTTGTTAAACATTGATTTGGAACGTCCGGAACCGGTTAAGAATGTTCAAAAAATTACCATTCAAACCCAAGGAAAGGGAACAAAATTATTGAAAGGAAAAAATCTATGACAAAGGAATTTGAATTAGCGTTATCTGTTGTTAACGATATTTTACCTAATTCCAGCGGATTAGAAACGGCATATATCAAACAGGAAACGCTGAATAACAATGCCGTTTGGTCGATATACAATCTCCGCGGAGAGAAAATGGGTTATGCCGAAACGCGTGAAATGGCGTTTGCCGTCGCGAAGCAAAACGCCTATAACGGAATGAACGTACATTAAAAACAATTTAAAAAAAACTTGCAAAAAGGAAGAGATAAACATATACTGATAGGTGCGCGAGTGTAGCTCAATGGCAGAGCGGAAGCTTCCCAAGCTTAAGACGAGGGTTCGATTCCCTTCACTCGCTCCATTTTTTTAACAAGCCGATTCGTTGGTATGTTCAATGCAAGAAATATCTGTTTTTTTCAAGATATATTAAAGCGGAGTTAAACATGATTTACGGTTACATTCGTGTTTCGTCCGAAAAGCAAACGGTGGAAAATCAAAAGTTTGAGATTCAAAAGTTTGCTTTACGGAACAGTATTCACATAGACAAGTGGGTTGAAGAAACCATTTCCACGCGCAAGCCGTTAAAAAAGCGCAAATTAAGTCGATTATTAGATATTTTAACGGAAAATGATATTTTAATTACATCTGAAATTTCGCGTTTAGGGCGTTCTTTACTGGAAGTTATGGGTATTTTGCAGAATTGTTTATTAAAGGGCTGTCAAATCTGGACAATAAAAGAAAATTACCGATTGGGTGCCGATTTACAATCCAAAGTTATGGCGTTTGCGTTTGGATTATCGGCGGAAATTGAGCGACAATTAATATCCGATCGCACGCGGGCATCGCTTGAAAACTTAAAGGCGAAAGGAATTAAGTTAGGGCGTCCGATCGGGGCGAACGGACGGGCATTAAAGTTGCCGAACAGTTTGCAAAAAATATTTTGTTTAATTAAAAACGGCTGTTCGCAATCGGAAGTTTCGCGCATTATGGGTGTTCATAAAACAACCATTTGTCGGCTGATTCAAAAGCATTATCCCGAGCTTTCAACGGAAGAGCCTGAAAAGTCAATTTATAAGACGGAAAACTACTCTTTGGCTTCTGATTTTGCGGTAAATACGCCTGATCTTTCGCATTCGTCGAATGAAAATCAATGAGGAACTTCTTGCTGATTTTCATTAATAATGCCCATTTTCAGCAAGCGATACATATATTGTGTTCCCAAAACAAACAAGATTTTTTCGGGGGGAATCATAAAGTAAAGAGAGGAAGAGAAACCGCCGACCAAGTCAGGTCCATAACCGGTTAAGAAAAGAGCCTCAACGGGAATATTCGATTCAAGAGCAATCCATCCGGGGAAAGCTTTTTTAATTTTTATGCATTCCTTTTGGGCGTCGAGAGACGGATGACATTTGAGCAACACGCGATACGGTAATTTCTTAACGAGTTGAAAAGAATCGATTTCATACTTTACTTTTGGTTCTTTATCAAAGAAATATCCTGCTGTCAGCACCAAAGTTTTTCGATTACTTTTCTTGTTAAACAACTGGGGGTCAATTTGGAAAAAGCGGGTTAATAATTTTTTCTCATAAGGGAGAAGACGATCGGTTTCGCGTTTTAAATCAAGCGTTTTAATATTTTCGGCGCCGATCCATTCTACAAAATTTTTATAATATTTATCTTTTTTAATTTCATCGCCTTTACACAAATGATAAGTTGCCGGCACGAATTTCCCGACTGAGGCTTTCCAAAAGAGAGCAGAGGGTGTTAATGAGAAATTCCAAGCGGATTTATGCTCCAAATTCACCATTTTGAACGGTTGGAATTTTGTCCATGCGGGGTTTTCAACGCCGTAAACATTGCAAGCGCCGTCTTCATACATATGGATATGTTCAATTTTATCGCCCAGTTCTTTTATGAGCGGATACACAAAATAAAACACCTGATTGATATTTGTATAAACTTCCAATTTTGCGGTGGGATATTTTTGAACAATTTTTTTCAACTCTTCAATACAATCCGGTGCATTGTATAACCAAAAGCCTTCTATCGAGCTTAAAGCGAGTTCGATTGTATTTTCTCCCAAATCGAGGATATTTGAGCGTTTCGGGAAGCGATGAAAGAAAAACACCTTTAATTCACTTTGATTGGGGAGAGATTTAATCAATTCCACGCTTTCCCAGAGAGCGGGGGAAGTGGCATAAACTTCCAGAAAGACTTTAATTTTTTTAATTTGGGGTTTAGGTTGATAATAACAGCTGATAACGGCGCAAGTACATGCAAGAGCCATAAAGAACCATTTTAAAAAAGTTCTAACGGAATGTTTCACGCGAGTAAGCTCCGTAAAAATCTTCTTTATTCAACCAACCGGTATATTCTTTATCATTAAACAAAAAGGAAAGACGACAAGAATCGACTTCACAGGCTTCCAATTTTCCGAGGGCGCCTTTTTGGACGAAAGCGACGGGGGGTGCCGATGTTTCGATGTCCCGACGCAAGGCGGTATCTTCTGTCACGACGGCAAAGCGTCCTGAGCTGAGCATTCGGCGATGAACCCAACCGACTGTTCCGTCAACTTCGCGGATTTGACGCCATAATTCGTATTCATCAATCACTTCAACGGGATAATTTTTCATTCGATAGACGAATTTAATGGGATAGCGATTGCCCGGACCTGTTCTTAAATTCACATCGGATCTGCGAAACGAAACGAATCGGGGAATAGCCAATTCCTGCGCGCAAACGGCGGAAGCGAGGGAGAGGGCGCCCACAAACAAGAGAACGGATTTAACTTTCATTTGAAGCTTTAACCCTTTCACGAACACTTTTAACCGTTCGTTTTTTATTGGGGGTTGATTGTTTTACGGCAGGCTGTTCGGCATCATCGATTGAATCGAGGATCATTTCTTTATGCTCTTCGCGTAATTGACCGCTGACTTCATTCCAACAGATTTGAAGAACGGGTGAAATGAGTAATTGAGCAATTTCTTCGCCGCGCCGCAAAATTAACTGACGACGAGAGGCATTTTGCAACAAAACAAAGAGTGCTTCTCTGTCGGCGGGATTGATAATTTGAGGCGAATCGAGGACGATTAAGCCTTTTTCGACGGCGACGGCGGGTAAAGAAACAACTTGACCGCACAGACCGTCCGGCACGCCGAAACCGAAGCCGACAGGCACCAAAGCGCGCTCACTCGGATCTAATTTCAGCACACTGGGAATAGCAGCGCGCAAAATCAAGCCGACGTGATGACGTGACGTATAAGACGGCAAAGGAAAATCAACGCCGTCGGGCGTACGAATGATGTGGATTCTCGGAATCATTGAATGCCTTTCACAATTTTGTTCATTGTGGCGTATTTGTTATTTTTTGTCAAGAAGTTTTTTACAAAATATAAGGAACAAAGGCGATATTCCGATTGTTTTTAAATTGTTTCAATAAAAGAGGCATTTTTTTACGGAATCAAAAAGAGGGAAGCCTGACAGCGGGTAAGGAAAACGGCGATTGTTCATGAAACAGGGTTTTTTGAGGGGGAGGGTAAGGAAAGAGAGGATAAAAATAGAAAACATTGACAAAAATGGGTAAAAAAACGAGTTGAATTGAGCAAATTTCTGTTTCTCTTTTCAGTTCATGACAAGATAAAAAAACGAATTGAGAGAGAGGAAAAAGCAGAAAGAAAGAGAGAGAGAAAAAAGAAAAGGAGGAAAAAAGAGGGGGAGGAAAAGAGGGGAGAGGGGAGAGGGGAGAGGGGAGAGGAGAGAGGAGAGAGAAAAGAGACGAAAGAGGGGAAAGAAAGAGAAGAAAAAAGAGAGGGGGAAAAATTGGGGTGGGAGATAGGAGGGGAAGAGAGACGAAAAAGAGGGAGGGGATAAAAAAAGGAACCCGCTCGGGAGAGCGAAGCCTTTTACTAACTTTAAGAAAAGGGAAAATCCGCTTGTTGTTAAAGAAAAGAGCAGATTTTTGAGCGGGCTGGTAAGAAAAGAGAATGAGGATTATTTTTTATTCATAAAAGCGGAAAAATGTAGAAAGTGGAAAGTGCATAAGGGGTTAACGGCATGCAAGGGAAGCCTGACAGTGGGCAAGGAAAACGGCGATTGTTAAAGAAACAGGGTTTTTTGAGCGGGAGGGTAAGGAAAGAGAGGATAAAAATAGAAAACATTGACAAAAAAAGATAAAAAAACGAGTTGAATTGAGAGAGAGAAAAGAAAAGGACGAAAAGAGAGAGGAAAAAAGGGGTGGGAGATAGGAGGAAAGAGGGGAGGGAAAAGAAAGAGGAAAGGGAGGGGATAAAAAAGGAACCCGCTCGGGAGGGAGCGGGTCCTTGGTATGTTTAATTTTAAGAAAGGGGAGAATCCGCTTATTTCAAGGGAGTTTTTACGGATTACCCCTTATTAAGAAAGCCCGCTCGGGAGAAAACGCGGACGTTTCTTAATTATTCTTCGTCGGGAGAGTGCAAGTCAAACTTATACAGCTTGACAGTACTGTTATCGACGAAATAAATGCAAACGCCTCGAATATCCGATTCCTTTTCACAGGAGAGTGTGAAAGGACAAGAAATCGAGTGCCCGTATTGAGAAATATATTCATCGGATTCGGGCGCACGTTCGCCGGCAACGCAAGGGCTGATTGTACTGATTTGACATTTGCCCAAGAGTTGTTTTGCTGCAACAAGGTTTTCGGCAACTTGTTTAATGTGAACGTTATCGACAAACAAAGAGGGAACAAGAGCTAAATCCCATGTGGAAACGAAATTGGCGAATTGAGTTTTCATTGCCGTCATGGCAATTTGTTCGCGGTGTGTAATTTTCGATTGAGAATATTGTTTTATTCCCAAAGCGACGGCGCCTGCGAGCAGGCAAAGAAGCAAAACAAACAAAATTTTTTTTATCATAAATATCTCCTTAAAGCAAGCGGATTCCGTCCCGTAAGGAACGGCAACGGAATCCTTTCTTTATTAAATTGTCTCAACACAACATGTTTCCTCTTGCGGTGGCGGCGGCGGTGTAACGGAGGGTGTTACAGGCGGCGTTACAGGTGTTGGCGGTGGTGTACAATCGCAACAGCAGTTTTTTATATCCGCTTCATAAACACAACCAGGGTGGCTTTCACAACATGTTTTTGCCTTATCGTCAGGACAACTATTGATTTCATTGTTGTAGACCTTGTCGCAATCGCAAACGGGCGTCGTTGGCGGCGTTGTTGTGGGCGTCGGCGTTGGCGTCGGTGGCGGCGTTGTTGTGGTCGGCGTCGTTACGGGCGTTGGCGTCGGTGGCGGCGTTGTTGTCGACGGCGTCGTATCAGGAGGCGTAACAATAGGTGTTTGACCACCACACGGATGTCCATTACCACCGCAACAGATTGAACCGTCCCAAGTACCGCCATACTGCTCACAACACCGTTTGGCAGCATCATTACTGCAATGATGTTGTCCGCCGTTATGATACACAGCTGAACAATCACATGTTGTTGTCGGCGGTGTCGTCGTTGTCGGTGGCGGCGTTGTTGTCGACGGTGGCGTCGTTTCGGTCGGCGTCGGTGTCGGTGTTGGCGTCGTATCAGTCGGCGGCGGCGTTGTTGTGGTCGGCGTCGTTATGGGCGTCGGCGTTGGCGTCGGCGTCGTATCAGTCGGCGGCGGCGTCGTTGTGGTCGGCGTCGTTGTGGGCGTCGGTGTTGGCG
>CANQKV010000002.1 GCA_947624545.1 uncultured Alphaproteobacteria bacterium
TCGTCAACCAATCATTTGGATATGTTGGTTGATAAAACGCAATCCGTTGAAGAACAGTTGGAAGATTCGCAAGATTTAGCCGTTAAAAAACGTTTGTTGTTTGATGCCATCGGACGGTTATCCGAACGTGAACAAATTATTGTTAAAGAACGTTTTTTAAGCGAAACACCCAAAACGTTGGAAGAACTGGGCGAACAGTTTCAAATCAGCAGAGAACGGGTGCGCCAGATTGAAACAAAAGCGTTTGAAAAAATTTCGAATACCGTTAAAGCCGAAGCGGCATTGTTGACCATTTAATCAAAACAATTTTTCGAAAAAGCGCCGTCATTCTTTAAGAAAGTCGACTTTGCTTTTGATGTGCCAACAGATTAAATTGTTCGATTTTTTCTTCATTAAAACCGGCAAGACGTAAATCTTCCGCCGAAACGATTTGTCCTGCTTGCCCCAATGTGTTTGTTTGAGCCTGTTCGCTCAATTCGGCGATTTTATCAATTTCTTCAACGGTAAACCCCTTTTGCAACATATCTTTCTTTGAAAGAGTGAATTGAACGGGGTCTTTTTCCGCTTCTTGTTCCGAGGCACCGAATAATTTACCGAGCAAACCGCCGCCGATGATACCAATCAGCGATCCGATGATACCGAGATTATTTAGCTCATTTTGTGCCATATTTGTTGAAGATGTATTTTTTTTACCGGCTTGATAGGAAAAAGCAATGCAGTCATTTGTTTTTTCTTTTTCCTTTTTCAGTTTTTCGGCTATTTCTTCCCAATCGTTAATGGGAGAACGATAGCGAATATTCGGCATATTTTGTTGAAAGGACGGTTGTGTTATTGGCGAGATTGAAGCAATATTTTGCGGGATTTCTCCATTGAGTACGGCTTGCGGATCGACGGCTTGTCCGCCCGCCGTTCTGACTTCAAAATGCAAGTGCGGACCCGTACTCACACCCGTTGATCCGACAAAACCGATTTGTTCGCCCTCCCGAATGACTTGTCCGGGTTGAATATCGGTAAAACCGCTCATATGTCCGTAACGGGTTTCGCTTCCGTCAGCGTGTTTAATATATACCACGTTCCCATAGCCTCTTTGTGATTCGCGAACGGTAATTACGCCGTCGGCAGCTGCAAAAACGGGTGTGCCTGCGGGTGCGGCAAAATCCATTCCTTTATGAAAACTGCTGGCGCCTTTCGCAGGGGCATTGCGATAGCCGAATCGGGAAGAAATACGAGAGAAAAAAGGCAAAACGAACATTTTTTATCCTATCACGTTATCAATAATGTTTTATTATACCATAAAATGTTTTGAATGTCAAACCAATCCGAAAAAGAACCTATTTGCTTTTTCCCTTGTTTTTTTGATTTTCTTTCCATATTTTTTCGGGCGAAACGGGATGTTTAAGCAGTTGCCATTTCTGGGTGTTCGGAAAGTGTGTTTTAATCATTTCTTCGGGCGGTGTTAAAAACCAATAGTCATCCAGAGGGCGATCTCCCAATTCAATTTTTTCGGGATGTCTTTGCCGTTCTTTCAGCATTTTTTTGTAATCGCGATGCTTTTTATATGTTTGATCGAGAACATATTGTCCGCCCATTGCCCAAGTAACATCCAACAAGTACCATTTTCCCTTGATTTTAACGGCATTCCAGGCGTGCGGTGCTTGAGCAGCCGTTTGCGGCGTTAAGTCATAACCGGCTTTTCCGACTATTTTTTCGCAATTCAAATGCGCTCTTAATGCCATTTTCACAAAAAGCGTGGCAATATCACCGCAAACACCCAACCGTGTGAGATAAGGATCGTTTTTTTTCACAAACCCCCTTTTGCGATTGTTCAGCTTGACAATATTATCGGCTTTGTAGGCATCGTATTGAATATGCGTGGCAATCCATGTAAAAATAACGCGCGCTTTTAATTTTTCATCGGCGCGAAAGGGTTGAATTAAATATCTGACCAAATCGGGCATATCATCAAACTCCGGCGCATTTTTCGCGCGTTCGTCAGCCTGCGTGTAGTCGGTTGTATCCGCAGGCGGCTCCGCCGAAAACGACGGCGGTGCCATGAAAAGAATCAAAAGCAAAACGGCGTAAATAATTTTCATATATATATCATACATTAAAGTCTGCCTTTTGTAAAGAAATAAAAAAATGATTGCAAAAAAAATAATTGTCGGTATTCTAAAAAGCATATGAAAAACAAAATAAACGGTTGGTTAATTATTGATAAGCCTTTGAATATGGGATCCACGCATGTTGTTTCCCGATTAAAAAGGTTATTGCATCCCGAAAGAATCGGGCATGCAGGCACGTTGGATCCGTTGGCTACCGGTGTTTTGCCGATTGCGTTGGGCAGTGCGACCAAAACCATTCCGTTTGTGATGGACGGCAAAAAAACATATGTTTTTGAAGTTTCATGGGGCGCACAAACGGAAACGGACGATCGGGAAGGGGCGGTTTTGTTCACTTCATCTTTGCGACCGAGTCGGGAAGACGTGGAAAAAATTATTCCTGCTTTTACGGGTACGATTTTACAAACGCCTCCGACATACAGCGCCTTAAAAGTCAACGGCAAACGGGCTTATGCGCTGGCGCGTAAGGGGCAGGAAGTCAGTTTGTCGGCACGTTCCGTTCAAATCGATTCGCTGCGTATTTTGTCCCATACGAATGAGGCAAGTGTTTTTGAAGTTGTTTGCGGTAAAGGAACATATATTCGCTCATTGGGGCGAGAAATGGGGAAAAAGCTGGGTTGTTACGGCTTTATTTCTTCTTTAAGACGCACAAAATGCGGTCCGTTTGATATTAAAAATACAATTTTACTTGAAAAATTTGAAAAAGAAGTTTATAATGGCTCTGATTTAAATCTTATTTCGGTTTTAACCGCACTGGACGACATCTTGGTGCTGGCCGTAGATCGGAAAGATTTAAAGGCGTTGGCGCACGGACAGGCAATCGGAATCGATTCGTTTTCGTCCGTTCAAAAAGAACGTTTAAGCCGATTACCGCTGCAAAGCGTTGTCGGATTAACGTTTGAAAGTCAACTGATCGCGTTGGCAAAATATGAAGGGGTGAATTTAAAGCCGTTTCGTGTTTTTGTCGATTAACAAAGTATCATATTTTATCGAAAGGAAAAAACGATGTCGCTTTCAAAAGAAAAGAAACAACAAATTGTCAAAGACTATGCCGTACAAGCGGGAGATACGGGTTCGCCGGAAGTTCAAGTTGCTGTTTTAACGGCAAAAATTGAATATTTGTCCGAACATATGAAAACCCACGCCAAAGATTTTCATTCCCGTCGCGGATTAATGAAAATGGTATCTTCCCGTCGGCGTTTGTTGGCTTACTTAAAGAAAGAAAATGAAGAGCGTTATGCAACCTTAATTAAGAAATTGGGCTTGCGTAAATAAATCTCCAAAGGGGAGTGTCAAGGGATACTCCCCTTTTATTGTTTGCAGGAAGGAAAAGAAAATGAGTATATTTACAACATATAAAAAAGAAATTGAATGGGGTGGAAAAACACTCTCGATTGAAACAGGCAAAATATCCAGACAGGCTGACGGAGCCGTGATTGTCAAATATGGTGATACGGTTGTTCATGCGGCTGTTTGTGCCAGTAAAAAAGAGCCTGATACTTTTGAAGATTTTATTCCGTTAACGGTTAATTATATTGAAAAAAGTTATGCGGCAGGGCGCATTCCGGGTGGATTTTTTAAACGGGAAGGCAAACCCTCCGAAGAAGAAATTTTAACCTCGCGTTTGATTGATCGTCCGATTCGTCCGTTGTTTGTGAAAGGTTTTAATAACGAAACACAGGTAACGGCAACATTATTAAGTTTTGATATGAAAACTCAACCGGATATTGTGGCAATGATTGCGGCTTCTGCGGCGCTTACCATTTCCGGATTGCCGTTTTTGGGACCTATTGCAGGCGCCCGAATCGGTTATGTGAACGGCGAATATGTTTTAAATCCCGATGTGGATTTGTTAAAATCCAGCCAATTAAACTTGGTTGTTGCCGGCACGCAGGAAGGTGTTTTAATGGTGGAATCGGAAGCGCAAGAGCTTTCCGAAGAAACGATGCTGGGTGCCGTTTCATTCGGGCATGACTGCATTAAACCCGTTATTCAAATGATTATTGAATTAGCGGAAATGTGCGCCAAAGAGCCGTGGAGTGTGAAAGAAGAACCGGCGGAATATGAAGTCGTTCGGAACGAAATTTCCACGCAACTGGGCGAAGAAATTAAAACGGCTTATCACATTCACGAAAAGCAAAAACGGTTATCGACGTTAGATGAAATTCGGGAAAAAGCCAGAGCTTTGTTTGCCGATAAAGAAGCCGAAAGTGCCGTTTGCGATAAAGTTTTCCATGAATTGGAAGCGCGTACGGTACGCGACATGGTGTTAGATACGGGCTTGCGCATTGACGGACGTGATACAAAAACCATTCGCGTTATTGAAACGGAAGTCGGTGTGTTACCGAAAACACACGGGTCGGCATTGTTTACGCGCGGTGAAACGCAAGGGTTGGTTGTTGCCACGTTAGGTACGGGCGAAGATGAGCAAATCGTCGATTCTTTGGCGGGCGAATATAAAGAAACATTTATGTTGCATTATAATTTTCCGCCGTTTTCCGTAGGTGAAGTCGGTCGAATCGGCTCTCCCGGGCGACGTGAAATCGGACACGGAAAATTGGCATGGCGCGCCATTCATCCGATGTTGCCGAGCAAAGAAGAATTTCCTTACACGATTCGGGTTGTGTCGGAAATTATGGAATCGAACGGTTCCTCATCGATGGCAACGGTTTGCGGTTCCACGTTGGCGTTAATGGATGCCGGTGTCCCGATGAAAAAACCGGTTGCCGGTATTGCCATGGGCTTAATTAAGGAAAAAGACAAGTTTGTTGTTTTATCCGATATTTTGGGTGATGAAGACCATTTGGGCGATATGGACTTTAAAGTCGCCGGTACGAAAGACGGCGTCACCGCTTTGCAAATGGATATTAAAATTACCTCAATCACGAAAGAAATTATGGCGCAAGCATTGGCGCAAGCGCATGAAGGGCGTCTGTTCATTTTAGGTAAAATGGCAGAGTCTTTGGCAGCGCCGCGACCAACCATCAGCGAAAATGCGCCGCGGATTTTATCTTTGCAAATTGATAAAGATAAAATTCGAGATGTTATCGGTACAGGCGGTAAAGTCATTCGTGAAATTGTTGAAAAAACGGGTGCCAAAATTGATGTTGAAGAAGACGGAACTGTTCGTATTGCTTCCGTTTCGGGCGAATCGGGTGAACAAGCTTTAAAATGGATTAAAGATATTGTCAGCGAACCTGAAATCGGTGTTATTTATGACGGAACCGTTGTTAAAATTATGGACTTTGGCGCTTTTGTAAACTTTATGGGTAATCGTGACGGACTGGTACATGTGTCTGAAATTGCACCGCATCGTGTTGAAAAAGTGACCGATGTTTTAAAAGAAGGTGATAAAGTGAAAGTGCTTTGCACCGGTATTGATAATCGCGGTAAAATTAAATTGTCCATGAAACGGGTCAATCAGGAAACGGGCGAAGAAATCCCTGCGGAAGAAAAGCCCAAACACCATAAATCGACAGAAGAATGATTTTGCCGATAAAATCAAAAAAGGCTGCTTTTTTTAAGGCAGCCTTTTTTATGACGGAATAAAATTATTTTTCGTTTAAAATGCTTTCGAAATTGTGTTTGAAAACGTTAAGAGAATGATTTTGAATAAAATCCGGCCAATAGGGTTCAAAATCTTGTTTTCGAATAAGACCCGCATCTGTTTTTTCCAATATTTGCGCTAATTCTGCCGTATTTTGCGGTTCAAACAAAACGCCTCTTTTGCCGTCGGCTAAAATTTCACGCGGACCGGAAACACAATCGGATGAAACGGGAATGGTGCCGCAAATCATAGCTTCAAGTAATACCATTCCGTATCCTTCCGATAAAGAAGATAAAATCAAAGCTTTCGAATGACGCATATAAGAGAAAGGGTTTGCCGTATTGCCTTTTAAAATAACCTGTTTTTCAAGATGAAGGGCATGAATTAAGTTTTGATAATAAGTTGTTTTCTTGCCCGCTCCCAAAAGGTAAAGTTTTGTGGAAGAGTGTGTTTTTTCATAAAACAGGTTATAAGCCTCGATAAGCGTTTGAATATCTTTATCTGCGTCAATGCGTCCGACATAAACGAAAAAAGGCGTTTTGTTTTCGGGAATATCCGCCGAGCTTTGTTGAGATACTTCATCAATATTTATTGGATTTAAAAGCGTTTTAACGGGAACAAACGGGCGGTTTTTTTGAATATCTTTCGTAAATGTATGACTGATACCGATAATGTTTTTGTATACGGTGACTTTTTTTCTGATTTTCTTTGCTTTTGCAAAAACAGAGGTAGAGCCGTGAAACCAACACCATTTTTGAAGGGAAGCGGGTAATTTTTTGGCATAATTATAAAAAGCAAAGTTCAAAAAATCAACCCATAAAATCGTGTTTTCATCGCAAAGCTCTTTCATAAACTTTAAAGATTGAAAAAACAGTTTTCGACCGGTAAATATTTTCCAATAAATTTTTTTAAAAAAAGGTTTCGGTTTAATAATACCGGGAAACAGGTTTTCCAAGCAAAAAATATGAATGTTGAAAGAAGAAAGCTTATCAAACAAGTCGCAGGGTGTCGGTTTTTTTCGAATAATCACATAAATATCATAATCTGTTTGTAAAGCTTGAATGATATTAACTAGAATTCTTTCCGCACCACTGGTTACAAATTGCGGCAGATTAAAAATAATTTTCTTTTTCATGTGTTTTTCCGAACTTTTCACTTTTTCACGGCGTGAAATTGTTTTAAAGTTTTGGTTATGCTTTTGTTTCCGTTGACTCTTTAACCGGTAAATCTTTTAAAATATAGCCGCGACCCCAAACGGTTTGAATATATTCTTCCGTCGGCGCCAGTTTTTCGATTTTCCGCCGAATTTTACATAAAAACACATCAATGATTTTCATTTCAGGCTCATCCATACCGCCATACAAGTGATTTAAAAACTGTTCTTTGTTAATGGTGGTGCCTTTGCGTAACGCCAATAATTCAAACAAGGCATATTCTTTGCCCGTTAAGTTTAAAACTTTGCCGTTAATGGTAACAATTTTGGAATTCAAATTAATTTCCATACCGCCGGTACGAACAATGGCATCGGCATGCCCTTTGGCACGACGAACAATGGCATTGACTCGTGCGACAAGCTCTGTTCTGTCAAACGGCTTTGTTAAATAGTCATCGGCACCGCAGCCGAAGCCTTTCACTTTCTTATCGGGTGCCGTTAAGCCCGATAAAATAAGAACCGGTGTGTCGATATGAGCGTTTCGCAATCTTCTCAACACTTCATATCCTTCCATATCGGGCAATAACAAATCAAGAATAATAATATCGTATTCATAAAGTTTGGCAACTTCCAAACCGTCTTCACCCAAATAAGACGTATCAACGACCATATTTTCTTTTTTCAAAATAAGTGAAATGTTTTGACTGACGGTTTTGTCGTCCTCAATTAATAAAACACGCATGGGACTACCTCCTGTTAAATTGTTTTATAATTAACTTTATGTTAATTTTTATTTTTTTGCAAGCATAACTTTGCATAAAAGCAAAAAAAATGACATTTTTTTTTAAAGAGGATCATTTTTTTCTTTTTTATATGCGAGAGTCTGCCTCGTTTTTAGCTTTTTTAACAACTATTTAGATAAAAAGGACTTAAAAATGCCACAAAAGAAAAAACGAATCGATTTTCATCGCTGTTGGCGACAAATGCCTTGTTGCAGAGCTTTTAATCAAATGAATGTCGGTGTTGTGTTCACATTAAACGGTTCTATTGAGTTTGTAAACGGGCAAATGTGCCTGTATTTAAAAAAAACGCCGAAGCAATTATACGGGAAAAGCTGGAAATATGTTTTTCGCGGCAATCAACCGTTAATAAACGCCTTGTTTCGTGCGGAGCAGGCTTTGAATAAGGCGGAATGTTGTTATTATCTGACTCGAAAATCAATTTTTCCGTTCGGTGTTCGTCGGCGCATTTTTCGCATTATGAGTTACTGGATTCATCCGCAAAATAAAAATGCGGGTCTTTGTTGGGTGTTTCAAGATATAACCGAACTGATTTCTCAAAAACAATTAAGCCTTTATGAAAAAACATCTGTTCGTGTTTTTGAATTGCTGCGGGAATCGGACGGATCGTTTAATGAAAAGCAAGTTTTTTATCGTTTGACACAAGAAATTTTCAGGCAATATCGCTTTCAAAGCGCCGTTTTCCTTGCTTTTGAAAATCAAACGCCGAATCTGACGTTTTCTTTCGGTGCCGATGAGGCTTTTTTATCGGCATTGCAAGCACTCTTGACAAACAAAGAAACAGTTTCCCGATTAACGGCGTATAGAGCTGTTCAAACACGCAAAGTTGTTTGTTGTCGCAATATGGAGGCGCATTCACTTTATCGGGCGTTCTTTCAGGCAAAAAAAGCCGATAAAGAGGCATGCGAATCGATGAGTGTTTGTTCGTTTCCCGTTTTTGTGCGGCGACAGTTACAAGGTGTTATCAGCTTTTACGGTGCGGATCCCGATTTTTTTGATTCTGTTCTCGTTTCTCACTTAAAACAACTTATTCATGCGGTTTGTTTATATATGGGAGAAGTGCGCGTGCGCAAAAAACAACAATTATCGCTTTATTTGTTACGGGCGCGCTTGGAAAATCAGGTAAAAGAATTGGAAAAAAATAAACTTTTAATGCAAAAACAAATGGCGGAATCCAATAAAATAGTGGCGGATTTGATAGACGCGCGTCATCGTGCCGTTTCGGGACGGGAAACACAAATGAATTTTTTGGCAAACGTCAGTCACGAATTACGGACGCCGCTCAATGCCGTTTTGGGTTTTGCGCAAATTTTGGCATCGGAAACATTCGGTCCGTTGGGACAGCCCGTATATAAGGAATACGCTTCCTTTATTCAAAAAAGCGCTTTTCATCTGCTCGGTTTGATTAACGATATTTTAGATGTTTCCCGTATTGAAACGGGAAAGGCGGTTTTAAACGAAAAAACGGTTGATTTGAAAAAAAGTTTAAAAGAATCGCTTGATTTAATTTCACAATATCCCGGCGCGGCATTTCGCAAAATAACACTGCATTTTTCGGGAAACATAAAATTATATGCCGACGAGCGCGCCTTGCGACAGATTTTTTTAAACATTCTTTCCAATGCCGTCAAGTTTACGAAAAGCGGCGGAAAGATTGATATTTTTGTTTCAAAAACACCTCAAAACGTGCGGTTGGTTTTTCAAGATGACGGCATCGGTATCGCTTCCGATAAAATTAATTCGTTATTCAAACCGTTTGCCCAAATTGAAAATATTTTAACGCGTTCGCACGTCGGATCAGGATTAGGACTTGTATTAATTAAAAAAATGGTTATACTACATCAAGGGACGGTGCGTTTGGAAAGCAAAGAAGGTTGCGGAACCAAGGTTATTGTTTGTTTTCCCGTCAGTCGAACGGTTATTTGAAAGGGTTAAAAGAATGCGTAAATTATTTATTTGTTTGTTAATCGGTTGTTTTTGGTTGGCGGTTTGTTCGGCTGATGCCGCAAAAAATACCCAAAAAGAAAAACGTTTTAAAGCTTCGGAACCGCAACAGGAGGTTGTGGAAGAAGAAAAAACAAACAATCATAAAAAAATCAGTAAAAAATCAATGTTCGGTTGCGGACAGGATCATCCGATTCGTGTGGCGGGATTTGTGACAAATGCTCCGTTCGGTTGGGTTAATATTATACCGGCAAAGGGTATGAAACCGGAGCAATATGTGAACGGCGGCTTTTCTTACGACTTGTTTGAACAAATTGTAACCGATGCCGGACTTAAAATTCAAAATGTCGGCTATACGTCTTATCAGGAAGCCATGCGAGATTTACGGCGCGGAAAAATAGATGTGGTTGCCGGCGGTTATTTTGATAATCGTATGTTGGGGGCGGGCGTTAATTTAATGTTTCCGAGCTATTTTACCAATCCGATTATTCCGATTTTCTTGAACGGAAAAGAAAAAGAAGTGCGTTCTTGGGATGATTTAAAAGGATTAAAAGGTGTTGTTCGGCAGGAAGAAAACATTTATTCCCTTATTTTTAATCAGTTGCCGAAAGAGATTGAAATTAAGCAAGTCAGCGGTTCCAAAAAGGCATTTACAATGTTATTGAAAGGGGAGGCGGATTATATTTTAACCAGTTTATATGCCGGCGAATCCGAAGTGCGACGCTTTAAATTAACCGGAGAAGTTTATTTTTCCCCGAAAGCTCTTGTGTCGGCAGAATTGTTTTTTGTGTTTTCATCGCACAGTGATTGTCCTGCCATTAAGAAAAAGTTAGAACCGATTTTAAGAAAATTAAAAGAAAATGACGATGCTTATCGGAAAACATTTATCGGGTATATTGATGAATGGGGGCTTCGCTTTCAAAATGCCAAAGGGTTAAAACAGGAGTTGTATGAAGAAGAACAAAAAATAGCGGTGTCGACTGAAAATGTTGATCAGGAAAGTAATACCATTGCTTCCGATTCGCCCGATCCCGAATCGGATTTGCCGGATCAGGCGGAAAACGAAAAAACAGAATCCGCCTCAAATGCGCCGACGGAAACAAATGGTGTGATGCCATCAGGCGATTCGGCGCAACCGACACAGCCGACACAAACGACATCATCAGGCGATTCAGCGCAACCGACACAATCGGCACAACCCGATGTGCAAAATAAATCAAACGAATCGGCTCAAAAACAACCGCAAGCGGCAGCAACGTCAAACGATAAAACAAGCGTGAAAAAATCGCCCGAATCGAAAGAAGCGCCGAAAGAGGAAAAACCGAATCGTCCGTTAACGGCAGCCGAAAGGATTCGTAATTTATGACGAAATGTTGTTTTTTCATTGACAAAAAAAGGTTTTTGCCGAATACTTGAAAAAAAGGATTCATATGAAAAAAAGTTTAAAACTTTTATGCGTTGCGTTGGTGGGATCGGGAATCGCCGTCGGTATTTTTTACGGGTGGCGATTTTATTATCCGCATGTGGAACGGCGCTATTATCCGAACGGACAAATTCAAACCGAAACAATGTATAAAGGACAAGTGAAAAACGGCGAATCGAAAACATATTATGAAAACGGCAATTTAAGATTGTTAATCACATATGTCAACGGTCATTTAAACGGCTTGTTTCGGCAATATTATCCCGACGGCACGTTAATGACGGAGTTTGTCCGCGACGGTGATAAAATAAACGGTCCGTTAAAAGAATATTATAAAAACGGCGTGTTAAGATATGTTGAAAATTATTCCGATGATATGTTGGATGGCGACAGCGTGGAGTATTATCCTTCCGGAAAAATCAAAGAATCAATTTCCTATAAGCAAAATCTGAAAGAAGGTTCGCATAAAGTTTATTTTGAAGACGGCAGTTTGGCTGCCGAAACACCGTTTCATAATGATAAAATCAACGGCGAAAAAAGAATAAATTATCCGAACGGTGTTGTTCGGTTGATTATCCCGTTTTCCGATGACAAAATAAACGGTGTCGTGCAAATGTTTTATAAAAATAAACAAATGCAGGCTCAAATTCCTTATGTCAATGATGAAATTCACGGAACAATGATTGAATATGACGAAAAAGGAACGATTATCGGAAAATATCCTTATGTTCATAACGAACGCGACGGCGTGGCGCGCTTATATGATGAAAACGGTGCATTAATGTTGGAAATGCCTTATTTGAAAGGTAAAATTAACGGTATTGCCGTTGAATATTTTGAAAATAATCAGCCGCATGGAAAAATTCCTTATATCGATAATCAAAAAGAAGGGTTGGCGCAATTTTTCTATCCCGACGGAAAAATTGCCAAGGAAGTTTCTTTCTCAAAAGACAAGTTTGAGGGAATCAGCAAAAATTATGATCGAAACGGAACATTGATTATGGAAGTGTTTTTCAGAAACAATCAGATTATTGAAGGATTTTCTTATCAATCGGGCAAAAAAGAACCGTTATCGCCGTCTGCTCTTGCGAAACTTAAAAATTTACAGCATATTTTGTTTTATGATAATCGGTCGGTCGGCGAACAGTTGTTAGATAATTTGGTTATTCAATAAAACGGTACGGTAAAATGAAACTTGATTTTCATAAAAGTCAAAAAACGCTTACGGTTCTTTTAGAGGGAGATTTTTTACATTTTGATGCCCCTCATCGGAAAACGGCGTTATATGAGGCGGCGCAAAACAATACCGTCCGAGAAATAACGCTTGATGCTCGTTCGTTGGGAGAATGGGATTCTTCCCTGGTTGTGATTTTAACAACGCTTAAACAAACGGCAAATACGCGCGGTATTCTTTTTAACGATCAGACGTTACCCGATGATTTAAAACAATTATTGGATTTGGCGTTAGCAGTGAATCGACACCCCGTTCACGATTCGAATCAAACGGAAGATTTTTTGGAACACATCGGCGATTGGGGATTAAGCTTTATGGCATCGCTTCATAAAGGGCTTACTTTTTTGGGAAACAGTTTTCATTCTGTCGGACGTTTTTTCGCCGGATACGCCGTTATGCGAAACGTCGACTTATGGCAGGCATTAGGAGAGTGCGGTCCGAAAGCTTTATCGATTGTCGGCTTAATCAGCTTTATGGTCGGACTTATTTTGGCTTTTGTCGGTGCCATTCAGCTTAAAACATTCGGCGCGCAGGTTTTTGTTGCCAGTTTGGTTACCATCGGCATGATTCGGATTATGGGTGCCATTATGGTCGGTATTATTATGGCAGGCAGAACAGGGGCATCATATGCGGCAACCATCGGTACCATGCAGGTCAATGAGGAAATTGATGCTTTAAAAACAATGGGGATTCCCGTTTCGGATTTTTTGGTGTTACCGCGTATTCTTGCATTAGTTATTACAATGCCGTTATTGGTGTTGTTATCGGATTTTTCGGGTATGCTGGGCGGAGCATTTGTCGGCACGACATTATTGGGTATTCCGGCGGAAGAATATTGGAAATATGCGTGGAATGCTTTCGGATTAACCAACTTTTTGGTCGGATTGTTTCACGGTCTTGTTTTCGGGTTTGTCATATCGCTTTGCGGATGTTATTTCGGTGTTTATTGCGGTCGTAATGCCGACAGCGTGGGTGTTGCAACAACAAACGCCGTTGTTTGGGCGATTGTCTGGATGATTGTGTTAACGGGAATTATCACGTTTTTCTGTGAGGTAATCGGCGTATGAAGCAAACGGAAAAAAGCGCGATTTCGGTAAAAAATTTGACCATGGGATACGGTTCGTTCATCTTACAAAAAGAAATGAACTTTGAAGTAAAACCGCATGATATTTTTATTATTATGGGGGGGAGCGGTTGCGGTAAAAGCTCGCTTTTGCGCGTGTTAACGGGATTGGTACCGCCGTTGGCGGGCAGTGTTTGGATTCAAGGCACAAAGTTTTCGGGTGCTTCGGCGGATAAACAAAAAGAAATTATGAAAAACTGCGGTATTTTATACCAGAGCGGCGCTTTGTTCAGCTCAATGACATTGGCGGAGAACGTGGCTTTACCGCTCAAACAATATACCGATTATTCCGAACAAACCGTTCGTGAGCTTGTGTCTTTAAAATTGGCGTTGGTCGGGTTGGCAGGGTTTGAGGAGTTTTATCCGTCGGAAATCAGCGGCGGTATGAAAAAACGTGCCGGATTGGCACGAGCGTTGGCGTTGGATCCCGATATTGTTTACTTTGATGAGCCGTCTGCCGGATTGGATCCGATCAGTTCAAAACTGTTGGACGATTTAATGAAAAACATTAATCAAAGCTTGGGAACAACACTGGTTGTGGTAACGCATGAGTTAAGTTCGCTTTTGGATATCGGTACCAACAGCATTTATTTGGATGCCGAAAGCAAAACAATTATCGGCAGAGGCAAACCGGCAGATTTACTTAAAAATCCGCCGAATCAAACGGTTTATGAATTTTTAACGAGAGGAAAACAGAAAAATGTCAGATAAAGTGAATAAAAAACGAATCGGTTTATTTTTAGTTATCGGCTTTGTTTGCTTGTTCGGAATAATCGGCACGTTTATGATTGAAAATATTATGCCGAACAACAATAAGTTGTTTGTTATGTTCTTTAATGAATCGGTCAAAGGCTTAAATGTCGGATCTTCTGTGGTGTTAGAGGGGGTGGAAGTCGGAAAAGTTACGCGTATTTCTTTGGAAACAAATCCGAAAACGCTCACGTTCAGTATTCCCGTTTTTGTGCGCTTTACACAAGATAATCGTACAAACTCGATTCTAAAAACCATGTTTCAAACACATCACAGCCGAGAAGAAATTATCAACAAGTTAATTAAGAAAGGTTTACGGGCGCGCTTGGTAACGCAAAACTTTTTGACGGGACAGCTAATGATTGAATTGGTTATGTTGCCCGATACGCCCGTTCAAATGGTTGAAACACCGCAAACAAAAGGCTTGCTTCAAATTCCGACCGTGTTATCAACCATCGGGGAATTATCAAAAGGTATTCAAGATTTACCGTTAAAGGAAATGGTTTATAAGTTTAATAACATTTTGGATATTTTAAGTGACAGAATACCTGTTATTATGCCGCAGGTAACGTTGTTGGGTGAAAACTTGAATAAAGCCGTTCCCGCGTTTGTCGGATTAACGGAACGATTAGACGGTACGGTTCAAAAATTAGACGGACAAATTCCGAAAACGGATCAGACAATCAATCACTTTAATACGACGTTGGATAATATCAGTCAGGCGGCGCGGTCGCTTAAAAACTTAACGGATTATTTGGAAAGACATCCGGAAGCGCTTTTAAAAGGAAAGGAAAAATAAAATGAAACGATTTTTGGCATTTGCGGCAGGAATAATGTTGTTAAGCGGTTGTATCGGGGGATACAGCCCCATGTCGAAATTTTACACATTGGTCGGCGAAACGAATATCACGCCCGTCAGCGAAACAAAAATATCCGTCGGCGTGTTGCCGGTTCAAATTCCCGATTATTTGAATCGTCCGCAAATTATTTTGAACGGAGTCGGCAATCAAATGGATTTATCCGAAACAAACCGTTGGATTGATTCGCTGACCGAGTTGGCACAAAGTGCCTTGATTTTTGATTTACAACAAGCTTTGCCGAAAGCGTTTGTCAAAACAAAGGGATATGATAATTCAAAATATAATCGGTTGGTACAGGTTGAAGTGGCGCAAATGGACGGCAAAATCAACGGTACGGCGGTATTATCCGTTTGGTGGCATGTGCAAAATATGAACGGACGCGAACTTTATCGTACCCGTTTTGAAGCAACGACACCCGCAGGCGATTCGTATGAAACCTATGCACAAGCGCAAAGTGAATTGTGGAAACGGTTGGCGATTGAAATTGCCGTTTATTTGGGTGGTAAATAAGCTCTCTTGATTTTAACGCTTTTATTCCTTAACTTTTATTCAAAGGAGGAATAAATGAAAGCGTGGATTAAAGATATTTTAGATATGTTGGCGGCACTTTTTACCATTATTGTATCGTTAATGGCGGTCGGCGGCACATTGGTGGCTTACGAACATGATTTTTTTAAGAAACTCAATCATGTTGTGAATTATTATCATCGGGAAATCAGGGATATAGAAGAAAAAGAGCTGTGATTTGAAATAAGTCTTGCCATAAAGTTACTTTTATGATAGTATGCAAATATAAGGATACAACAATGCTCTATCAAAAAAGTTTCAACGATAAAACAGCTTTTTGGGAAACCAATTTTACATTTAACGGAAAGTGGCAAAAACTGCAATGGCGTTCGGAAAATGAAATTGCATCGAAACGCAAGTTTTTTTGCATTGTTCGAAAAAAGTTTATCAGAAAGTGTGCGCAAAACGGGTTGTTAAATCATCTTTTTACGGAAGATCAAATAAAAAAAGCCTTAAAAGGCATTTTGCCGGACAATTATGATGTTCATCACATTTTGCCGATTTCTTTGGGCGGTAAAAACAGACCGAATAATTTATGTATTATTCATAAAATGGTGCATTGTGCTTTGCATCAGCGGTATTGGGATATTATTCGAGATAATTGGGATACGCGCCAAAATCCGCAGGCATATGTTTTTTTGCCGACAAATTTAAAAATTATCAGCGATAAAGACGCCTCTTTGTTTTTTTCCGAAACAGATGTTTTTAAAATTAAAAAAGAATATAAGCAGCGTTTAAAAATCAGTGCCTTTCATGCCAAACAAAAAACTTCTTTGCAACGAAAAACAAAGAATCATCAGGCGCGGGTTTCGGATCGGACATTGCAAGAGAAATATCAGCAGAATAAAATTGTGTTTAAGAATAAAAAAAAGCAAACACAAAAAAGTCGTTCGACTGCTTTGTCGCGTAAAAAAGCGACTGTTCAATCCAAAGGGAAATATCATCGTGAGATGTATAAAAAATTTCGGCAATGGTATCGGGAAGAAGAACGTTAATTTTGTTTTGACATTTTTATAAAAAAATGTATAATGAAAAATCTGCCTCATAAGTAGTCAAAGCAGAAAGAACAATAGAAAGGAAAAGAATGGAAATGATAGAAGTGACTTTACCGGATGAATCGAAATTGTCATTTAATGCCGGTGTAAATGCGGCTGATGTTGCGCAAAAAATCAGTGAAGGCTTGGCAAAAAATGCCGTTGCCGCCAAAGTAAACGGCGTATTAACCGATTTAACAACCCCTCTTTATGAAAATGCAACAATTTCTATTCTTACAAGCAAAAACGAGGAAGCGTTAAATATATTGCGTCATACGGCGGCGCATATTTTGGCGCATGCCGTCACCCGTTTGTATCCGCAAGCGCAGGTAACCATCGGTCCTGCCATTGAAAACGGTTTTTATTATGACTTTTTCGGTATTATCGTACGCGAAGCCGATTTGCCGAAAATTGAAGCGGAAATGCAAAAAATCGTGTCTGCCGATTATCCGATTACCCGTCGGGTTGTTTCACGAGCGGAAGCAGCGCGCATTTTTACCGAACGAAATGAAAAATACAAGCTGGAAATTTTAAACGATATGCCGACGGATATAACCGAAGTATCGCTGTATCAGCAAGATGATTACATTGAGCTTTGTCGCGGTCCGCATTTGCCCTCGACAGGAAAGTTGGGCAAAGCGTTTAAATTAACGAAAGTTGCAGCGGCATATTGGCGCGGCGACAGTAAGCGTGAATCGTTGCAACGCATTTACGGTACGGCGTTTTTCTCGGAAAAAGATTTAAAAGCCTATTTCACCATGTTGGAAGAAGCCGAAAAACGCGATCACCGTAAACTGGGCAAGGAAATGGATTTATTTCATTTTGAAGAATATGCGCCCGGTGATGTTTTTTGGCACGAACGCGGGTGGACATTTTTCCAAACACTGATTGAATATATGCGCAAGCGTCAAAAAGCGGTGGGTTATGAAGAAGTCAACACACCGCAAATTATGAATCGTGTGTTATGGGAAACCTCGGGGCATTGGAAGTGGTATAAAGATAATATGTTCACAACCACGATTGAAGAAAAAGAGTTTGCCATTAAGCCGATGAATTGCCCGGGTTCGGTGTTAATTTTCAAGCAGGGCATTACCAGTTATCGTGATTTACCGCGCTATATCGGCGAATTCGGACGGGTTCATCGGTATGAAGCGTCAGGCGCTTTGCACGGATTGTTACGCGTTCGGGCATTTACGCAAGATGATGCTCATATTTTCTGCACACCCGAGCAATTAAAAACCGAATTGCAAAAAGTAGTGCAGTTAATGGTCAGCATTTACAAAGATTTCGGTTTAACGGATATGACCATTAAATTATCCACACGACCGGATGAACGAATCGGATCCGATGAGATTTGGGATTTGTTGGAAAGCGCGTTGGCGGATTCATTAACGGAAATCGGATATAAATATACGCTGAATCCGGGCGACGGCGCATTTTACGGTCCGAAACTCGACTTTAAGTTCCGTGACGCTATCGGTCGGGAATGGCAATTAGGCACATTGCAGGCTGATTTGAATTTGCCCGAACGGTTTGATATATCTTATATCGGGGAAGACGGCGAAAAACATCGTCCGATTATGCTTCATCGGGCTTTGTTCGGTTCGTTAGAGCGCTTTACGGGTGTGTTTTTGGAAAATACGGCGGGACATTTGCCGTTCTGGTTGGCACCGGTGCAAGCGGTTGTTTTGCCGATTACGGATGAGCAGGCGGAATATGCGCATGAAATTAAGCATAAGTTATCGGTGGCGGGCATTCGCGTGATTGAAGATTGTCGTAACGAAAAAATCAGTTATAAAGTGCGCGAGCATTCATTGACAAAAATACCGGTTCAACTGGTTGTCGGCAAGAAAGAAATGGCGGATCAAACGGTTACCGTTCGGCGGTTAGGTTCCGACAAGCAGGAAGTTTTACCGCTTCAAGAGGCAATACGGCAATTTAAATTGGAAGCCCGAATGCCGAGCATTGAATACGAAGATTAAACAGCATTGATTAAAAAAAAGCGAATCTGTTTTAAAGCAGATTCGTTTTTTTAATCTTCATTTTGTAAGTATTATTTTTCAGATGATCGATAAGCGATAAATCGATTGATAATTTCTTCTACGGTTAAGTTTTCTTTACTCATATCGCCGATAAATTTCAGATACGGAAAAAAGAAAGCGGAATCGTTTGCTTTTTCATGAGAAAACAGATAATAATTCAAAAAGAAATTCCGTATTTTTCCGATATTGGTTTGATAAGTTTTGTAATTAAAATGTCCTCTTAAATAATTTTCCAACGTGGGGAAAACGTGTTTTGCTTTATAAACGGCATCGCCTAACACGATAACGGGTTTATCATAAAACAGGGCTTCAAAACCACTGGATGAATTAACTGTTATCACAACATCGGCTAATTGAAACAGGGTAGAGTTTTCAATGTTTTTATCTTTATGCGTCAGCCAGACGACATTTTCAAAATTAAGTGCATAAAGTTTAGCTTCAAAATTGGCATTTTCCGAACCTTTGCGAAGATTTGAAGCCGGATGCTCTTTAATTAAACAAACATAATCTTTTTTGCAGAGCAAAGGCAAGATTTTTTCCAAAACGGCTTTTACGCTTTCAAAGGGAGAATAATGAACTTGATTTGCATCATCATAAAGTTGTAATGAGATAAGTGCTACTTTTTTATTGCCGATTTTATTTAATATTTGCGTTGCATTTAAATAGGAAAATTTGGATTCATATGCCTGTGAATTAATACCGCCACTCAATAAAAAATCGTCTTGAACATTTGTTGCGGGTATATTTTTAAAATCGGCAATATCGGATTTTGATAAAGCGGAGCTGCCGTTTACACCCCACGGATCAGCCACCAACGAATCCAAGAAAGGAGCGCGCGAACAACCTAATTCCATATTAATAAAACCGATTTTTAATTCTTTTGCTGCTTGTTTGACAGCAAAATTTGTTCCCCAACAAACAATATAATCAAACTTTTGGCGATGATAAATTTGTTTAATGAGTTTTGTATATTGACGAGATAAATCGGTATCTTCCATTAATTCTTCCCATTTTTCAATTCCGCCGTTATCCCATTCTGTCAGACAGGATTCGAAAAATTCATATTCTTTTTTGGTCGGCAAAATAAAGTTTTCTTCCCAATTTTTGTGCCTTTTGCTGTATTCAAGAAGTGTTTCCCGATTTCCGTAAATATAAAAGCGATGTTCGGTTTTATTGTCATCCAATGCTTTGGCAAAATTATCCAATATGGTAAAAAAATGCGTAAACATATTTCGAATGGGATGAGGTTCCACGTAAAATAAAAATGATGACATATTAAAACTCCGTATGATTAAAAATATTTTTAATTTCGTTCATAAAAGTAACTGTTGAGCAATTATTCAGAACATAATCAAAATTGTGTTTAATGTTTTCTTGAATGTTAATTTGATGTCTGCTTAAAACGGCATTTTCCCACTCTTGCGGAGTAGAGCAAAGGGTTATGGCAGCTTTTCGAATACGCGTCATATCTTCAATCGGTGTTGCAAATAAAGTTGCTCCCGCAACGGAACTTTCCAAAAATTTCACGTTTGATTTGCAGTTATTAAAGCGAGACGGCATTTCTAACGGTGCCAGTGTGAAAGCTGTCGCTGACATTGAATTAAATAAATGCCAATAATCCACAACGTTGTGAAAGAAAACCCGATTTGTTTTTTGAAGCTTTTCAGATGCCGTTAAAACTCCGAAAATCAATAATTTTAAATTTTTATCTTTTTCCAAGCATGATAATAAAACATCTTCAATCGATTCAAAATCCAAATTATGTGAAAGTGTTCCCGTGCAGTACATTAATAAATTTTTATCTTTCGGTTGATTGCGTGCTTGAATTTTTTGAGATATGTTCATAATACTTTCGGGAATAAAATTATGAACGACAAAAACCTTTGCGTGCGGATGAACATTTAAAACTTCTTTTTTCAATCCCTCCGTTGAGACGGAAACAAAGTTAAACTCCAAAAGCGCTTCTAAATTACATTGAAAAGCAGCTGTTATTTGTTTTAACGGTAATTTTGAATTTTTATATAAAGATGATTGAATAGCTGCTTCTTGATTTCCGAAAATCAAATCATCGTAATCGGCAATAACAATTTTTCCCAGATTTTTTAAAATACGAATAATATTTGTTTCAGCTTTGCAGGGACGGTGAAAAATATAAATATCGTAATAATAAGATAAAGCGTTTAAAAAGTTTGTATGTGGCGTAATGGTTACGAACGCTCCTTGCGCCGATAAAGCTTCTGCAGGATGATAACACCGATAGCGAACGGAACCGTCTCCGATGGGGCGTCTTACCTGTTGAGTGGTGGATATATAACAAACTTTTATATTTTTCCAATCCCCTTTTTTTATGCGTTCAATAAGCCGTTTTCGGTTGGCTTTGGATTCCAAAATTTGAAAATCGTCAATATCTGTCAGTTTGCCGTTGTTTTGGTAAATACTGTTATATTTGCGTTTTTCCATAATTTTATTTAATTTATCAACAAATTCGGTATGTTTTTGTTCTTCGCCTTTTATATCTCGAATATTGTAAGATAAATGCAATCGCCAATACGTTAGTTTTTTATCTATAAAATAAATTCGATTTTGATAACAAATTTGTCGCCAGAGCCACCAATCTAAAGCTGTTTTTTTAGGCACATCAAGGAAATTGCATGTGCGAAGCAGCGACGATGCGACACAACAAGCCGAAAAAGTTAAAATATAATTTGAAAGGGTAAATTTTTCATCGGAAATTAACCCGTTTTGAGAAATAATTTCCTGTTTTCGGTGGTAGATAACCTTTGCCATATCGAAACATCGTTCTTTGTTGCCGAAAGTTTCAACATCGTTGACAATAATTTGAACATTTTTTCCCGAATTGATTTTGTTGTTAACAGCTTCCAAATGAGCAGGATCCCAATAATCATCGCTTTCGCAAAAGGCAATATACTCTCCTTTTGATTTTGTTAATCCGAGATAAACTGTTTCGGGAAGTCCTTTGTTTTCGCCTTTTTTGTGTTGATATAAATGAATAAAAGAATATTTTTTAACATATTTTTTAATCACTTTAACACTGTTGTCGGTTGAACCGTCATCAACAACAATTACTTCAAAATTTGTATAGGTTTGATTGACTAAACTGTCTAATGTTTTTTTAATGTAATCTTGATAGTTATAACTTGCCACAATAACCGAGAAAAAATGATTGATTGCACATAACGGCTTTTCTTCTTTTTCAACCCATGTTCTGCCCTCTTTTTTGCCGTGTTTTTCATAGTGCAGAAGCGGATTCATCTTTGCTCTTGCCACATCGGGATTTAATCGCAAATAGGCTTTTCCGTCGAAAACAGGCGTGCAAAGACGATTTTCTTTCCAACCGACGGTTAAGTAATGTTTAATCGGATCAAGTCCGGCTGCCGCGACATCGGGATTTTGTGCCAAATACCATTTTTTATCAAAAAAAGTTGATTTTAATATCAGTTGATAATTTTCATCAACGGGTATTTTTGTTTCTTTTTGTGACGATGTTTCAGGTAAATTCAACCACGAGCGCCCTTCTTCTTTACCGCTTTTTTCATAATGCAGAAGCGGATTTATCTTCGCTTTCGCCACATCGGGATTTAACCGCAAATAAGCGTTTCCGTCAAATGTTGCGCATGGTTTTTTCCCTTCTTTCCAGCCGTATTTTAAATAATGTTCGGCAGCGTTTTTGGCTTTTCCCTTTGCTTCGGGATATGTTGTAAAATACCATTTTTCATTCATAAACGGAGAGTTTTGAAGAATTAGAATATTTTTCTTTTCCGCTTTTTTTTGATGGATGAATTTTATTAAATAAAGTGCTTTATCCATTATTTTTGACATGATAAATAAACTCCTGCTTTGGAAAAAATAACATATTTGACAGCGTGTTTTTGTTGTTATCCGTTCAATGATTCGTTAATGCTTTTTGCACCAAATAAACGTTCGTTTAATTGGGACAGTGAAAAAATTAAAGAAAAAATTGGAGCGTTTTATTTTGTTTAATAAAAAAACTATATTTTTCATTACATTAGAATATAAATATAATTTTAACTTGACTTATTATTTTTATTCGTTATAATGCTGAAAACTGTCCCAATTAAACGAACGTTTAAATGAAGCAATGGAGAATTAAATGCCGCTGTTAAAAACAAACGAGAAATCAGATTATGAATTATTAAATACTTCCAAGTATTTTGATAAAAAGTGGTATTTAAATCGCTATCCCGATGTGGCAAAAGCGGGGAAAGATCCGATTGAACATTATTTGAAATACGGCTGGAAAGAGGGGCGAAACCCCGGTTTAAAATTTAACTCAAATGCTTATTATCAATTAAATAAAGATGTTAATCGGAACGAAAATCCTTTGCTTCATTATTTAAAATACGGTCAATATGAAAGGCGAAAAATAAAACCCGTTGTTTCATTTTTTGAGCGGCTGTTTGTTAAAAAAACGGCGATGCAGTTATCTGATTACGATTTAATTAAAAAATCAAAATATTTTAATGCCAAATGGTATTTAAAAACATATGCCGACGTGGCAAAAGCGGGGAAAGACCCGATTGAACATTATTTAAAATACGGCTGGAAAGAGGGGCGGAATCCGAGTAACAAGTTTTCAACGAATTCATATCTTTCTTTATATCATGATGTTAAAAAAGCAGGTGTTAATCCGCTGGTTCACTATTTAAAAAGAGGGCGTGCCGAGGGGCGCTTGAACGTTTTGCCTCTTGAACAAAAAGATATTGATAAATATAGAAAAAAATATCTGCGTTATCCACATGATGACTTTAAGAAAGTTTTTCTTTTATCGCATGAATTAACTTATACGGGTGCGCCGTTATCTTTGCTTCAAGCGGCAAAATGTTATCAATCACTGGGGTACAAAGTTACTTTATTAAGTTATAAAGACGGTGAATTAAAAAAAGAATTTAAACAAAACAATATTAAAGTTTATATTTACAATCAAAAAGACAACAAAAAAATTGTTAAAATTGCCCTTAAAAGCGATTTTGTAATTGTCAATACGTTGGTTCCTTATCAAATGTTTGAAGTTTTGGCAAAAATTATGCCGACAATGTGGTGGGTCAGAGAAAGTGCGGCTTTACCGGAAGCAAATGAGGATATGAAATCGGTTTTGAAAAACGCCTCAAATGTTTATGCTATGTCCCCTTATTCAAGAGATGAATTTTTAAAATATAATTCAAAAACAGCTATTTTAAAGCATGGAATTGAAGATTTATATGAAAACGTGCCAATCGATTCGAAAAACATTGTTTTTGCATTGATTGGAACAATCGGGGAAAGAAAAGGGCAAGATATTTTTATTGAAGCCGTAAAAAAATTGCCGAAAGAATTAAGGGAAAAAGCAAAGTTTTATATTGTCGGACATCCCGTTCAGAAAAAGTTTTACGAAGAAGTTAAAAAGCAAGCACAAGGCATTGACGAAATTGTTTTTAAAGAACCCATTTCCGACTTTAAGGAAATGATTAAATTTTACGAAAATATTTCCTGCGTTGTCGTGCCGTCGCGAGATGAACCGACATCACGCGTTGTTATTGAAGCCTATATGATGGGACGACCTGCCGTTGTATCGGATCATGTCGGAGCCAAATATTTGATTGATAACGAGAAAAACGGTTTTATTTTTCCATCGGGCAATGCCGATGAATTGGCGAAAAAATTAGAAAATTTTATTAAGAATTTTGATCAATTATATGAAAAAATGGGAAAGGCGGCACGAGAGGCATATTTAAAAAACAATACCATTTCTCTTTTGATGAAAAATCTTGAACTTGCGGCACAAAATTTGAAAAAAACAACTTTGCCGACTCCTCAAAAAACAAAATCGAAAAGTGATTATGAAATTATTGCGCAATCGAAATATTTTGATAAAGATTATTATTTAAAAACATACCCCGAGGTGGCAAAAGCGAAAATTGACCCGATAAAACATTATTTGGAAATCGGTTGGAAAGAATTTAAAAATCCCAGTGAAAAGTTTAATACAAAAAATTATTTATATACATATCAAGATGTTTTACGGGCAAACAGAAATCCGTTATTGCATTGGGAAAAAAACGGAAAACATGAACTGCGGGAAGCGGAATTAAAGTGCATCAAAAACGGGAAATATTATGAAAATCTGCCTTTTTGGAAATATAAGGAAGAATTGGAATTGTGGTATAAATCAAGGGCGAAAAAGGAGATTGATTTAAATAATCCCCAAACATACAACGAAAAACTGCAATGGTTGAAATTGTACGATGCCAGACCGGAAAAAACAATGTTGGCAGATAAATATGAAGTAAGGGAATGGATTAAAAAGAAAATAGGAGAAGAATATTTAATACCGCTGATAGGCGTATATGAAAAATTTGATGATATAGATATTGAGAAGCTGCCGAAAAAGTTTGTCATGAAATGCACGCACGGGAGCGGTTGGAATATCATCGTGAAAGACAAAGAAGAATTCAATATAGCAGAAGCGCGGGAAAAAATGGAACGCTGGCTGAATTCAAATTTTGCATATTCCTGCGGATTTGAATTGCAATATAAAAATATGAAACCGCGGATTATCATAGAAGAATATATGGATGACGGAAGCGGTGATTTACGGGATTATAAATTCACCTGTTTTAACGGAAAAGTCGATTTTATATGGGTTGACAGTGACAGACATACAAAACACAGAAGAACTTTATATAGCACAAAATGGGAAAAGTTACCGTATAAAATGGGAACTCAATATGAAGCGGATGAACCCGTAGAAAAGCCGAAAGAATTATCAAAAATGCTCTCATTCGCCGCCCGACTCAGTAAGGGGTTTGCGTATGCGCGAGTTGATTTTTATGTCATCAACAATAAAGTGTATTTCGGGGAATTGACTTTTACTTCTACTTCTGGTATTGATGTTGCCGAGCCAAAATCGTTTGAGCGGCACTTGTTTCAAGCATTAAAGTTACCTCGAAAAGCCTACGATTTATCCCGACAACAATATTGTCGGGTATCAGAGGCTTATCCGCAACCGCACATTGATGTTACGGCTATTCAAAATCAACCGGAACAAAAATCTAAATCCGATTTAACCCTTTCTATCGTTATTCCTATCTACAATGCTTTGTCGGATGTTAAAAAATGTTTGTTCAGTTTAAACCGCGCTCATCTTCTTCCCTCAACGGAAATTTTTCTGATTGATGATTGTTCCGATACTCAAACTCAAAATTATTTGCTTTCTTTCGTTAATAAATTTAAAAAATTTCAATATGTTCGTAATCCCGTCAATTCAGGATTTATCATTTCCAGTAATAAAGGAATTGATCTTGCTCATAATGATATTGTCGTTATTTTAAACAGTGATACAAAAGTTCCGCGGGGGTTTGATGCTTTAATATCCGCTTGTTTCATTGCCCATCCGCGCGTTGCCGTTGCTTCGCCACTCTCTACGCATTCCGGTCTTTTCTCTATTCCCGAACGCCCGCACTCCAAGCTCGATTCTATTCAGAAATTATTGAATGATAATGTTAAACCGACTTATCCCTTAATTACACCCGAAGGATTTTGTCTTTGTTTAAATAAACGTATTATAAATAAAATAGGCAAACTCGATGAAATTTACGGATTCGGTTACTCCGAGGAAGATGATTTGATTTTAAGGGCGCTTTCAAAAGGGTATAAAACGGTTTTAATAGATAATTTAATTGTATATCATAAATCTCATGCTTCGTTTACCAGTGAAAGAAGATTAAAAATTTTAGAAAAAAACAGAAGAATTTTCAGGCAAAGATGGGGAAATCTGCAAGCTGAAACACGACAAGCCATGAATATGATGAATATTGTGAAAACAATCAATGACAATGTCAATCGGTTAATTGATAATAAGGAAAACCATGTTCGTTTCAAAAGTAAAAAAAGCAGGTAAATATTTTTTCATCGATGAGCCGAAACGTTGAAATATGTTCGGAAAATCAAGGCGTAAAATTGTAATCTCCGAATTTAATTTTTAATTATGAATGAAAGGAATCAATATGAAAATCGGAATAATCGGAACAGGCTATGTGGGATTGCCGACGGGTGTCGGATTGGCAGAGCTGGGTAATACGGTTGTGTGCGTTGATAAATTAAAAGAAAAAATTGATTCGTTAAAGCGTGGAAAAGTTACTTTATATGAAGAAGGGTTGGAAGAACTGTATCAAAAAAATATGGCTGCGGGGCGTTTGACTTTTACAACCAATATGAAAAAAGCAATATCGGGCGCTGATGTTGTTTTGATTGCCGTCGGAACACCGCCGCATCCCGTGACACACGAAGCCGATTTAAGTTTTATTTATGCGGCAGCAACGGAATTGGCAGAATATTTGACGGATTATACGGTTGTGGCAACAAAATCAACGGTGCCGGTGGGAACCGGTGATAATATCGAAAAAATAATTCGAACAAAGAATCCGACGGCGCGTTTTGATGTGATTTCACTGCCCGAATTTTTACGGGAAGGTTTTGCCGTTCATGACTTTTTTCATCCGGATCGCATTGTGGTGGGATCGAATTCGAAGAAAGCAACCGAGGTGATTAAAAAATTGTATCGACCTTTTCAGGAAAAAACAACCCTGTTGGTTGTTTCCCGCCGTTCCAGTGAAACAATCAAATATGCATCCAACGCTTTTTTGGCAATGAAAATACATTACATTAACGAAATAGCAAATTTTTGCGAAAAAGCAGGCGCAGATGTATCGGAGGTTGCCAAAGGAATGGGGCTGGATTCGCGAATCGGACCGAAGTTTTTAAATGCAGGGGTCGGATTCGGCGGCAGTTGTTTCCCGAAAGATACCATGGCAATGGCTTTTATGGGACGTATGCTCGGAACGCCGATTGAGCTGATTGAAACGACCATTGCGGGTAATAAAAAGCGTAAGAAACAAATGGCAGAGCGAATATTGAATGAAATTAAAGAAATGCCGAATGCCAAAATCGGTGTTTGGGGTTTGGCCTTTAAAAACGGCACGGATGATTGTCGTCAAAGTCCGGCAATGGATATTATCGGCGAATTGTTGCTGCATCAGGCGAACATAACGGCTTATGACCCGAAAGCAATGGGAGCAGCCTGTCAATTGTTAGGCGATAAAATTGATTATGCCGATGATATGTACAGTGCTGCCAAGGAAGCCGATGTGTTGGTTATTCTAACCGAATGGCCGGAATTTGCGAATGCGGATCTTGATGTTCTGTCGCAACTGATGAATCATAAAATTATTATTGATTTCAGAAATATGTTAAACAAAGATAAGCTGACAAAAAGAGGATTTAAATATCAATCTGTCGGCAGAGCGTAAAAATGAAAAACAAAGATAAATAATAAGTAGAAAGTTAATTAATATTTTTGGTTTTCGTTTCAGATATGAAAATATAAAAGAAATCAACATTTCTTTCAATCAGTGTTGTTTATGTTAAAATCAACCGATTCGGCGGATTTTTTCATTTATTTTTAAAAATCAAACAGTTATTAAAGAATATTTCTTATAAAATTGCACCAACTAGACCAACGTTTATTTGGTGCAAAAAGCATTAACGAATCATTGAACGGATAACAACAAAAACACGCTGTCAAATATGTTATTTTTTCCAAAGCAGGAGTTTATTTATCATGTCAAAAATAATGGATAAAGCACTTTATTTAATAAAATTCATCCATCAAAAAAAAGCGGAAAAGAAAAATATTCTAATTCTTCAAAACTCTCCGTTTCGCAAAACAAATGAACGAAAAACAGCTTATGAGTTATTAAACACTTCCAAGTATTTTGATAAAAAGTGGTATTTAAAAACATATCCCGATGTGGCAAAGGCAGGAATTGATCCGATTAAGCATTATTTAAAATACGGCTGGAAAGAGGGGCGAAACCCCGGTCGATTATTTGACGGGAATATGTATCTTTCATTATATGATGACGTTAAGCGAGCAGATATAAATCCGTTAGTGCATTATTTACGCTTCGGAATGAAAGAAAAACGCAAAATTCATCGTGTTTTTGAAAATAAAAAGGGGTTTGTTCAAGTTTATGAGAAAATTCTTTTAAAATTACCGTTTTATAAAACAAATGAGAAACAAACAGATTATGAATTATTAAATACTTCCAAATATTTTGATAAAAAGTGGTATTTAAAAACATATCCCGATGTGGCAAAGGCGGGAATTGATCCGATTAAGCATTATTTAAAATACGGCTGGAAAGAGGGGCGAAACCCCGGTCGATTATTTGACGGGAATATGTATCTTTCATTATATGATGACGTTAAGAACTCAAATATGAATCCGTTAGTACATTACTTACGCTTCGGAATGAAAGAAAAGCGTTTATTACGTTTGTTAAGAAAAGAAAACAGTCTTGTTTCGTTGTTTAAAAAACCCGTATTTTTAAAACGATGTAATCAAATTACAAAACAAAAAAATGACTTTAAAAATATAATAAAGCTTAAAGTTTGTTATATAACTTATACGAGGCGAGTTGTTGATTTAATTAAAGATCCTTCCGTTCGATACAGATGTTACAATCCGTCGGAAGCTTTATCCGAAATTGCCGCAGTTGCAACAGTTTGTGATTTAAAAACATTTTTAAAATTTCCCTCTTATCATTATGATATTTATGTTTTTCATCGTCCGTGTTCAATGAACGGAAAATTTAAAAAAATTTTTCAACAACTGAAAAAACGTCATAAAATTTTAATTGCCGATTATGATGATTTAATTTTCAGCAAAAATGTACAAACCGTTCAACAAGCCCCCATTAAATTATGTGAGGGACAAACGCTTGCTCAAACACGTCAAATTATGAATGATTTCACGGAAACATTAAAATTGTTTGATAATTTTTCCGTAACGACAGCTGCCCTTCAAAACGCCGTTTTGGAAATAAAACCAAAGGCAAATGTTTCCATTGTTCATAATTTTATACCCGAATCGGTACTTTCATTTATTAAACAACAAAATTTGCAAAATGCGCCTAAAGATAAAAATTTAATTATGTATTGTTCAGGCGGAAAAACACATAACGAAGATTTACAATCCGTTACGCCTGCGCTGATACAAACGCTTGATGCTCATCCCGAGTTAAAATTAATGATTGTCGGCACTATTGATGTCCCAAATGAGTTAGAACGGCACAAACAGTATGTTTATACAGAACGATGTTTATATTTATATTTATATTTATTAAAAGTAATGAGTACTGCCGCGCTTCAAATTGCGCCGTTAATTGATACACCGACAACACGATGCAAATCGAATATCAAATTTTTGGAATCGGCTTTAACGGGCTGCGCTTTAATTACTTCCGATTGCGCTGATACTGTCGCCGATGCTCAAAAAGGCGCCCATATCGGGGTTGCACACTGCCAAGAAGATTGGTATCAGTTTATTCACAATCGTGCCAAGCTGATTGATTCTAAAACCAGACAAAAAAATATTAAATATGTTGAAAAACATTATACAAAAAATGTTTTTTTAAAAGAGTTTAATCAGCTGTTGGCTCATTACAGGAGATAATCATGAATTTTTTATTTTATTTGGAACCGCATCCGATTCGCAATTCATATATAAATTTTGTCGGAACAATCAGATATTTTTTGCCCGTGTTTAAAAATATATCATCTGATGATAAAATTTTTATTTACAGTAATAAAACGGCACTTGATAATATTCGGCAGAAATATAAAATTGATTCGTCTGCTTTAATTTATCCGACGGCGGAGGAAGAACAGTTTTTCGAATCGTTTATGACGGATTGGGAAACAACAGGTATTCGTGATTGGATGACATTAATGGCAAAACCGAATGCCCGATATGTTCAAATCATTAAAAGAGTTTGTCGGGATAATAATATTCATTATTTATTACATTGGGCAACAAATGCTTCGGTTAAACAGGCTTTAAAAGGAACAAAAGTCGGTCTTATTGATATGGAGTTGGGATGCTGTCGCGCTCCTTATTTATCAACTTTGGCTGCCGACCCTTGGGGCGTGAACGGTGGTGCTGTTTTATCAAAAGCTTCCGATAAAGATTTAAATGTTGTAGATGAAGTTAATCCTGCCGTGTTAGATTTAATGGAATTTTCAAAACATGCCGATGATGAAGCTTATTTAAAAGGATTTGAATATTTTACCAATAAAAAACTTCTTTCTTTTTTGGATAAAGGAAATAAAGTCGCTTTTATTCCGTTGCAATTATTTGATGATGCAAACTTATTGATGTATTCCCCTTTTAAAAGTCCGCTTGAAGCGTTAAAAGCCGTGTTACCGATACTCAATCAGTATCATTATTCTTGTATTATCAAAGAACATCCGTTATCGGAAAGACGAGGCGGGTTATCCCTTAAAGCAAACGCCGAAGCCAAAAAATATGCCAAAACTTTTAAAAATATTTTGTGGATTGATAAATCTTTTATGGATTTAAATAATGCATTGATTTATAAATTGGCGGATTTAGTCATTACAATTAACTCTTCTACCGGCTTTGAAGCCCTGTTTTATGATAAGCCCGTTGTTGTGTTGGGAGAGGCGGTTTATAAGGTTTCAGGTGTTTTCCCGACACTAAAACAATTTGTTTCCGATCAATTTAATAAAAAAGATTATTTGCTTAAAATTGCAAAAATACGTTCGTTCTTTTTAAAGAGCTATTTAATTGACGAACAAACGTTTGATTATGATTCTTTTAAAAAACGAATGGTGTTATTGGGTAATTTAAGTCGGCAACGGCTGTCAACGAAAAAAATTATTGAAATATTGTGGAAAAATAAAAATTAGAAAAAATACCGTTTCTTGAAAAAGAAACGGCGATTTTTCCTAACATCAATTTAAAGATAATCAGCCAAATAGGTTTTTAATTCCGTTAAATCGTTAATTAACTTTTCGGTTGCCGGAGAAGTTTCTTCCGATTTTTCAGCCATCAATTCATCGGGATTCTTGCGTGTGATTTTTAAACGCTTTTGAACCCCTTTAATCGTAAAACCTTCTTTGTATAAATAATCTCGAATACGCGCCAATAAAACAACATCTTCCGCTTCGTAATAACGACGCCCCATTCGTTTAATCGGCTTGATTTGATGAAATTGTGTTTCCCAAAAGCGCAATACGGATGCCGGCACTTGCAGTAAATCTGCAACTTCGGTAATGTTTCGATATGCGTTTTCGGTTTTCAACATCGATTATTTTAAAGCGTTTTTCAGCGCGTTGGATGCTTTAAACGAAAGCACCGTTCGCGGAGTGATGGTGTGTTGTTTGCCTGTTTTCGGATTGCGACCGATTCGGGCTTTCTTCGTATGAGGAATAAAGGTTGCAAAACGGGAAATTTTAACTGTTTCCCCTTCCCCCAAAGCCTCAACGATACCGGCAATAATTTGCTCAATCAGTTTGAAAGCTTCCGAATGTGAAAATCCGAGTTCTCTGTAAATAGCGTCGGCAATATCTGCCCGTGTGATTGTTTTGGTTTTCATTTTTTTTCTCCTCGTTATTTTTTATATTGTTATATTGTCATATTTTTTAAAGAATTTCAAGTGTTTTTTTTATAAACGTATTAAAGCGCCCGCCCAAGTGAAGCCGCCGCCCATTGCGTCTAATAAAATTAAATGCCCCTTTTTGAGCTTTCCGGAAGCAATGCCGTGATGCAAAGCCAACGGAATTGAGGCTGCCGATGTATTGCCGTGTTCCGTTAATGTAACGATAACCCGCTCCATCGGTATATTCAGCTTTTTGGCTGTTCCCTCTATAATACGCACATTGGCTTGATGCGGTACCAAAAAGTCAATCGCATTTTTATCCGTGTGCGTTCTGTTCAAGACTTCTTCCGCAACATCGGTTAAGTTAATAACCGCGCGTCGAAAGACTTCGCGTCCTTCCATGAGGACATAACCTGCCGTTTGCGTGCGGGAAACACCGCCCGTGGTGGTTAATAAGTTCCGAAAACGACCGTCGGAGTGCAAAACAATATCCAGTATGCCCGATTCGCCGTCTTCTTCGGTTGAAGCACTGATAACGGCGGCTCCCGCACCATCGCCAAACAACACACAGGTGTTTCGGTCTTTCCAGTCAACAATGCGAGATAATGTTTCCGCACCGATAACGAGCGCCGTTTTAACGCTTTTGTTTAAAATAAATTGATTCGCCGTATTTAAAGCATACACAAAACCGGAGCAGGCGGCTTGAATGTCAAAAGCAAACCCGTGCGTCATGCCGATGGCTTCCTGTACGCGAACAGCCGTTGAGGGCGTCGTATCATCGGGAGTTGTGGTTGCCAAAATAAGCAAATCAATATCTTCCCCCGTTAAGTGTGCATTTTTCAGAGCTTCTTTTGCAGCGTAAACGGCTAATGTGGAGGTGTATTCCGTTTTATCGGCAATGTGACGGCGTTGAATGCCCGTTCGTTCCCGAATCCAAGCATCGCTGGTATCTACCATTTTTTCCAAATCAAAGTTTGTTAATATTTTTTCTGGTAAATAACTGCCGGTACCGCGAATAACAGATTTCATTAATTCCTCTCTTACTCTTCGCCGGATATATCCGGTACGTCAACATCCATCACATGTTTTAATTCGTTTTTAATTTTATCACATAAATTGTTGCGCGCCATTCGAACCGCCGATTCAATCGCGCAGGCAAAAGCAAACGAATCCGCCCCGCCGTGACTTTTAACGGAAATACCGTTCAAGCCCAAAAACATGGCGCCGTTATACATACGCGGATCCATTTTCTTTTTCAGTTGCCTTAATGTCGGTTTGGCAATTAAAAACCCGAGGGAAGCAAACACAGAGTGCTTGACGGCTTTTTTCATCATGCTTGTAATAAATTTTGCCGTTCCTTCAATGGTTTTTAAAGCGACATTGCCGGAGAATCCGTCGGCGACAACCACGTTGGATTTACCGGCGCAAATATCATTCCCTTCCACAAAGCCGACAAAATTGATTTTTCCTTCCAACCCTTTTAAAACGCTGGCGGCTTCACGAATTTCATCACGTCCTTTCGTTTCTTCCGAACCGATGTTGAGTAAACCCACCGACGGCTTTTCGGTTTGAAACAAAACATGGTGCAACACATGTCCCATAATGGAAAATTCAATTAAATTTTGTGAGTTACACTCGGCATTAGCGCCTAAATCCAAGGCAACAATCGGTCCGGTTGCCGACGGTAAAACCGCCGCAATGGCAGGACGATCAATGCCCGATAACGTGCCTAAGCAGATTTTACTCATTGCCATTAACGCGCCGGTATTCCCTGCGGAAACAACGGCTTTCGCATAACCGTTGCGCACGGACATAATGGCTTTCCACATGCTGCTTTCGCGTCCTGAACGAACAGCAACGGAAGGCTTGGCATCGCCTTTGATAACATCTGTTGTCGGATGAATTTTATATCTGTCGTCGGGCAGACGATTCGCATCTGCCAGTTTTTTAATTTTTACTTCATCACCGAACAGAAAGAAAAACACGGATTTGTCTTTCTTTGCAACGCGGGCAACTCCTTCTATAATCGCCTCGGGAGCATTATCGCCCCCCATTGCATCAATAGCTATGACAAGAGTTTCACTCAAAATAAATCCTTATTTCTCTGCTTTTTCTTTTTTAACGATAACTTCTTTTTTGTTGTAGGTGCCGCATGATTCGCAAACATGGTGCGGACGCACCAATTCGCCACATTTCGGACATTCATTGCAAGCGTTTGATTTTAAAGCCAAATGCGAACGCCGCATATTCTTTTTTGATTTCGATGTTTTTTTCTTTGGTACTGCCATTTTTCATTCTCACTTTAATAATTAACGGAACATCACCCATTGATATTCCTTCTTCATGTAAACAGATTACTCTTATACATAAAAATCATTTTTTTTGCAAGTGTTTTTTTGTATTTTCCGTAAAAATAAGGAAAATTCTTGCTTAATCATTTGCCGCATTCATAATTTGCTCTTGCTTTTGATGAATACTTTCGGGTACATTTTCAATCGGTGTTGTCGTTAACAATTTTTTCGGTTCGATTAAAAGTGTTTCTTTATAAACGGTTTTAACCTGTGCGGGCATAATGCGTCCGTCAAAGTTAATATAAGCATCTAAACTTGTCGGATTAACCTGCGATAATAAAATGCTTCCCGATTTCACGACATACTGCGATGAGGTGTTAAACAAGGCGTTCTTGATTTGCTCGTTTGCGCCTGTATATTCGATTGACGCATTTGTCAGCTTAATTTCGCTGTTGTTTAAGTTCATCATACTTTGACGAAATTCAATCGGCAATGTTAATGAGGCGCTGCCCGAAAGCGTCATATCGGGAACGTTCCAATGAGAATTAAATGCCGATAAGTCAATTTCCGAATTCTTTAAATAAATAAGTGTGCTGTTCGAGCGATAGGGTAACAACATATTTTCGGCATGCAACGGAATACCGCCCGATTGAACATTCAGCGAGTTTAATCGGGTCATTTGATTGTCAAACTTTAAAACGGCATGAATGTTTTGCAACGGAATGAGATTATTGACGACTTCACCGACAAACAATTCTTGATTCGCGGCACTGGTAAACGGCGCCAATGTTTGAACCATTAAAACGGTGTTTAAGTTTTGTATTTTCACGTTTGAGTAATCAAAGTTCATGTCAGCCAATGAAAGATAGAACGGTCCGGCAATTTGTTTTTCATTTTTCCAGTTGATTTTGCCGTACAGTGCTGCACTTCCCGTCACATTTTGTAATTCGGCGGGGAATAAGTTTGAAAGAGTGTTCAATGCCGGCATGCCTTCTTTTAATTGGAATGATTTAACGGCAAAAGTGCCTTGGAAAGTGCCGTTCAGTAAGTTGGCGGTACCGTTAAAACGAGATTGAACGGTGTTATTTAGCAACGAAACATCGGCATTGATAAGACCGTTTCGACGGGTGGCATTAACGCCAATCGGCGTTTTTAAAATACGACTGTTTTTAAAGAACACTTCTTTGGCGGTTAATTGAAAATCGGGCGTTTCCTGCCATATGTCGTTCAAGGAAACGGTACCGTCATTTACTTTAATATCCGCCGATTCGTAAGAAGCACCGTTTACATTAACGCGCATTTGCTCGGCTTTTGTTTTTTCACCCAGTTTGCCCGACACGCTGACATTTTTTGCCGAAAGTTTTAAATCGGATGTGGCGGTGTTTCTGTAACCGTTGAAAACAAAGTTGCTTACGGATAAATCCACTGTGCCGACCTTGCCGTTTAAAATTAAGTTCGGGCGATTGTTGGCGTTAATCGTAAAGCTGACGGGCATATTTGAAACATAGGTGTTTCCCTGATAATTTGTTTTTAAAGATTGAATGTTAACGGCAATGTTTTTATCTGCCTGATAGGAACAAATAAAATCTTTGCAAAGTAACTTTCCGTTCAAAACACCGCCGGCTTGCGATAAAGTTAAATCGGACATACTGAGGGCTTGTAAATTAAAGCGAATCGGTTTATTGCTTTCGATCAGTGACAGATTTTTAATGTTGATACCGTCAAAAACAAGGCTTAATTCTGTTTTTGTTTCATCGGTTTTATTCTGCACTTCCTGATTGAGGAAAGACAAATTAACGGTGCCTTTCAGTAATCCCTGTGCCTCATTTAAGTTTAATTTTATATTTTTTTTGTTTTTGCCGTAAACCAGTTCGATATTACCGTTTAAAGAGGAAAGTTTATAATTGGTTGTTTTTAACTTGAATTGTCCCGAAATATTTTCCGGCTGTTGATTGGGGAATGATAAATTGCCGGATAAAATATCCAACCCCCAATCCAACGAATCGCCCGATCCGCTGATGGATAACATACCCGAAACATTCATGTAAGATTGTTTAATTGTTAAAGGAATGCTGATAGAAGTACCGTGTTCGTAAAAACCCGTCATTGAAAATTGAATGGGCAGAGTGTATTTTGCTCCTTTTATAACGACAGTTGCGTTGGTAATGGAAACAGAACCGATTTGATGCCCGTTTTGAACGGCTTGATTCAGCTTCACCAATAATTCCGCCAGATAACCCATTTCAAACGTTTCGTTTGTTTCTTGAATGGTAATGTTGACGCCGTCTAACGAAACCGATTTAATGCGCTTGTTTAAAAAATCGGAAAAGTCGGAACGAATAGTCATTTTATCAATCGAATAGGCATTTTTTGCATCTTTTAAATCTGTCAGTACAATGCGGGATAACGTGTATTCATGCAAATTCCAATCCGATAAGTTAATATGATGTGTTTCAAAAAAGTTTTGAATATATGTCGGATAATTTTTATAAGCATATCCCAAAATAAGTAAGGAACACAAGCCGCCGATATAAATCAGTCCGACAATAAGGCTCCATACCAATCGCATGACTTTCAAAACATGTGCGTATTTGTGTTGAGCGGTATCGGTAAACAAAGTAATGCGCATTAATGCAACGGTAAACAACTTCGAAAACGAAATGGATTGTAATCGTTTTTGCTTTGTTTTCTTTTCATTTTCAACATCTTCCGCCGCAATTTGGCTTAACAAATCATTTTTACGGGGATTTTGTTCTTTGGCTTCGTTTGCCAAAAAGGCTTCCAATTCATCCTCAATACCCGACATATTGGTGTTTTGCGTGTTTTCTGTGCTCATGTCATCCCTCATAAAAAAAAGAATTCATAATTTATTCTAACGACTTTTTTTTTAATCGTCAAGCATTACATGAAATTCTTGTTCGGTTATTTGCATAATATTTAATTTTTCCGCCAAAATTTGTTTACTGCCCGGGTTGCTTCCCACCACCACATAATCGGTTTTTGCGGAAACCGCGCTCACCACTTTTGCGCCGGCAGCTTGGGCTTTGGCTTTGGCTTCCTGCCGTGTCATTGTTTCAAGCGTACCCGTAAAAACAATGCTTTTGCCGGAAAGCGGTGTTTCTTTTTGGCGCGGGGGCGTGTAATCGGTAACGGTTATTTGTGCCGTTAATCGACTTAACAAGTCCCGATTACGGGGTTCTTGAAAGAAATCAACGATATATTGTGCCATAACAGCACCGATTCCCTCAATATGTGTTAATTGCTCAAAAGCGGTATCACTGCTCATTTCTGTTAAAAAACGTTCCCATGACAAATAATTATGTGCCAACAATCTTGCCGTGGCTTCTCCCACTTCCCGAATTCCGACGGCATAAATGAATCGTTCCAACGGAACGCCTTGTTTTATTTTATGAATGGCTTGAAAAATGTTGTTGGCGGATTTTAATCCCCAACCGCTTAATGCAATCAATTCCAATTCGTGATTTTTTTGTAAATCAAAAATATCGGCGGCATTATGAATCCAACCTTTTTCAAACAATAATTCAATGTTTTTATCGCCCAAGCCCTCAATATCCAAAGCATCTTTTGAAACAAAGTGCTTTAAGGCTTCTCGCTGTTGTGCGGGACAAAAAAGTTCTCCCGTGCAGTAAATGACGGCATCTTCGCCTTCGCGAAGGGCGCGCGATCCGCATACGGGGCAAACATCGGGAAATTGATAAGGTTTTGAATCGGGAAGTCTTTTTTCTTTAATAACCCGAACAATTTGCGGAATTACGTCGCCTGCACGTTGAATCACGACCATATCACCTTCCCGAATGTCCTTACGGGCAATTTCATCGGCATTGTGCAATGTGGCATGACGCACAATCACGCCGCCGACGTTAATCGGCTCCAAATCGGCGACAGGCGTTAAGGCGCCCGTTCGTCCGACCTGAATGCGAATCGCTTCCAATTTCGTGACGGCTTGTTCCGCAGGGAACTTATGGGCAACTGCCCAACGGGGCGAACGAGCAATAAAGCCGAGTCGGCGTTGCAATTCCAAACTGTTGACTTTATAAACAACGCCGTCGATATCATAAGGCAGAGCGCTGCGTTTTTGTGTGAGATATTCAAAAAAATCAACCATTTCCCGAACATTTTTACAAATGCGTATTTCGGGATTGACGGGAAAACCCCATTTTTTAAGCTGTTCCAAAAATTCGGCATGTGTTGTCCATGTCGGATGACTGATTTCGCCGCAGGCATAGGCAAAAATGCTGAGATTGCGTTCCGCCGTTACGGAAGCGTCCAGCTGTCGAAGCGATCCTGCTGCCGCGTTTCGGGGATTGGCAAAAACTTTTTTGCCGTTTTCTTCCTGTACGCGATTTAATTCAAAAAAGTCGTTTTTCGACATATAAACTTCACCGCGAATATCAATTTTTTGCGGCGATGTATCAAACAAGTCGGCAGTCGAATGTAATGAAAGCGGTATTTGTCGAATGGTTTTTAAGTTAGCGGTAATATCTTCGCCGACGGTGCCGTCGCCGCGCGTAGCCCCCGTTATCAACTGCCCGTTTTCATAAACGGCGGAAAAGGAAAGCCCGTCGATTTTCGGTTCGGCGACAATTTCAATTTCTTCCGAATCGGACAGACCCAAAAAACGACGAATCTTATCAATAAAGCCGTAAACTTCTTCAACGGAAAAAATATCCGCCAATGATAACATGGGAACGGTATGCGTGATTTTATCAAACGCCTCTATTGTTTGGGCGCCCACTCGAAACGAGGGACTGTCCGAACGAATTAAATCGGGAAACAAGGCTTCAATGGCTTCGTTTCGACGTTTCAAAGCATCATATTCGGCATCGGTCAGAAACGGCGAATCGTCGCGATGGTAAGCAATATCGCATTGAGCAATTTTTTGCGCCAAATATTCCAATTCTTGTGCGGCTTCCGCTTTTGTCAGTTCTTCGGGTAATTTTGACATGATTTTTCCAATAATTCCTGTGCCATTGTTTGAGCTGTTTGCGTAATATGCGCGCCGGAAAGCATTCGGGCAATTTCCTGCAACCGTTGCGAAAAAGAAAGTAATTGAACGGTGGTTTGCGTTTCATTATTCTTTTCGGCTTTCGTCACGCAATAATGTGTTTGTCCGCAGGAGGCAACTTGCGGAGAATGGGTCACGACCAACACCTGATAATCATTTCCCAAGCGTGCCAATCTGTCGCCGACGGCTGCCGCCGTTGCGCCGCCGATACCGCTGTCGACTTCATCGAAAATAAGCGTTTCCGTTTGAACCGTATGCGCCAAAACAACTTTTAATGCCAGCATAAAGCGTGCCAGTTCGCCGCCCGAGGCAATTTTATGCAACGGTGCGGGCGGTGTTCCTTTGTTCGTGGAAGCGGTAAAGCAAACCGAATCAATTCCCTGCGGTGAAATAAGCGTATCATCGGTTGTTATTTCGGTTATAAAACTTGCCTTTTCAAGTTTGAGCGCGGGCAATTCTTTTTTAACGGCTTTATCAAGCGAATCGGCGGCTTTTTTTCGTTTGCGCGACAGAGCTTGTGCCACTTTCAAGTAATCGGCATGCGCCTGATTGAGATTTTGTTGTAATTGACTGATGAATTCTTCACCTTTTTCAAGACTGAACAATTGTTCCTGAAACGAATGAAGCAAGGAGGGTAATTCATTGACGTCAATCTGATACCGCCGTGCCGCGTCTTTTAAGGCATACAGCCGATTATCAATTTCCGGCAGTTCCGATATATCGCCCAATTTTTCGCCCAAATTATCCAATTCGAATGAAACGTCCGATAAAATTGATTGCGCTTCATTTAAAGATTGAAGTATATTTTCAAATATTTCGGGGGCATATTGTGCCGCTTTCGATAATTGTCTTTCGGCTTGAGCGGTTTGATGAATAATACCCTGTTGCTCATTATTCAACAATTCCGCCGTTTGATTGACACAGGTAATCATTTTTTCCCCGTTCATTAATTGAAGGCGCTTTTGCGTTAATTCTTCCGTTTCGTCAGGCTTCGGTGCCAGATTTTCCAAATCGAGAATGGCATTTCTTAAATATTCTTCCTGATTTTGGGCATTTTCCAATTTCATTTGAGCCGCTTTTAAAGCCGATTCGGTTTCTTTGAAGTGAGTGTATGCTTTTTCGACTTTTTCTTTTTCGGCATTTAATTGCGCATAAGAATCCAATACGTTTAAATGCGTTGCGGGATTTAATAATCCGTGTGAGGCAAACTGTCCGTGTATTTCCGCCAAAAGAGCGCCGACATTTTTCAAAAAAGCAATGCTGATCGGTTCATCATTGATGAACGCTTTGCTTTTGCCGTCGGCACTGACAAGACGCCGAATAATTAACTCTTCCGAATCGGAAACGTTGATTCCCTGTTCGTTCAGCAGTTGAAACACCGCGTGTTTCGGAGGCAGTGCGAATGTTGCCGTCACACTTAATTGCGATTGGCCGTATCGAATCAGCCCCGTATCGGCGCGAGCGCCCAAAACCAAGGAAAGCGAATCGAGCAGAATTGATTTTCCGGCACCTGTTTCGCCCGTGAATACGCAAAGCCCTTTTTGAAAACCCAAACTGAGTTTATCAATTAAAACAACATCGCGAATGGAAAGAGCGGAAAGCATAGATTTTTAAACAACCTTTATTCAGACTTGAATTTTCGGATAAGATCGGCAGCTTTTTGTGTCCAGCTGTCCGACGGATAATATTGATGCAACAGTTGTTCCGTTTGTGCGGCTTGATGTGCCATTCCCAATGCCGTATAGCAGGCAACCAACCGATAAAGCGCTTCGGGCGTTTGGTTTGTTTGCGGATGCTCTAACAGCACCGTTTGAAAACGATTCATGGCGGGAATATATTCCCGTTGCTTTAAATAATACCGTCCGACAGACATTTCCTTGCCGGCAAGATGCGCTTCCAACTCCTGCAATTTTTTGTTGATGTCGGCCGTATAAACGGAATTCGGATAGCGTGATAAGATTTCTTTGAAAGTGGATAAAGCTTCTTCCGTCATTTTTTGTTCGCGCGATATATCGGAAACTTGTTCATAATAGCAAAGCCCTTTCAAATAATAGGCATAAACAATGTTGCGATTGCCCGGGTGCAGTTGAATAAACCGATCCAACGTTAAAATGGCATCATCATACTTGTTTTCGGAATAAAAAGCATAGGCTGCCATAATTTGCGCCCGCGGCGCCCAAACGGAATAGGGGTGTTGCCGATCGATTTCATCGAAATAACGCGCCGATTCGGCATAATCTTTTTCTTTAAAATAATTAAAACCCTGCATATAAAGCTGTTCGACGGGTTGATCGGGAATGGTATCATCATCGGCGGCACAGGCGCTGACAAGTAATCCGATTAAGCAAACGAATAAATATTGTTGAAGCTGATGTTTCATTTTTTCCTCATTTTGATTGTAATTAATTCTATCCTAACAAAAAACAAAATTTTATTCAAGTATTATATTTTAAATAATCGTTTTTTATATCAAAAGTAAAGAAGAAAAAGAAAGTTTTTACAAATAGAGACTTTTTTCGGTTGACATTTTAATCAGGTGTTTTTAAAATAAAAGCAGGTTTTATGAAAGGGAGGTCTTAAAATGACACAAAAAATACCGACAACAAATACAAAAGTAATCGATTGGGTCAATGAAATTGCCGATTTAACCGAACCGGAAGCCGTTTATTGGTGTGACGGCAGCGAAGCGGAAATTCGGGCAATTAACGATTTATTGGTTGAAAATAAAACGTTTATTCCTTTAAATCCCAAAAAACGCCCGAATAGTTTTTTGGCGCGTTCCAATCCGAAAGACGTTGCCCGCGTTGAAGCGCGTACGTTTATCTGCTGCCGAAATAAAATTGATGCCGGTCCGACGAATAATTGGGCGGCGCCTGCTCAAATGAAGAAAAGGCTGCACAAATTATTAAAAGGTTGTATGAAAGGACGAACCATGTATGTGATTCCGTTCTCCATGGGACCGTTAGGGTCGGATATTGCTCAAATCGGTATTGAAATTACCGATTCGCCTTATGTGGTCGCCAATATGCGCATTATGACGCGCATGGGCAAAAAGGTGTGGGGTGTGTTGAAAGACGGCGATTTCGTCAAATGCTTGCATTCGGTCGGCAGTCCGTTGAAAAAAGGACAAAAAGACGTGCCGTGGCCGTGTAATCCGGAAAACACATATATTACGCACTTTCCCGAAACACGCGAGATTATTTCATTCGGCAGCGGTTACGGCGGAAACGCGTTGTTGGGCAAAAAATGTCTGGCTTTAAGAATTGCCAGCACCATGGCGCGCGATGAAGGATGGCTTGCCGAACATATGTTGATTGTCGGGCTTGAAAATAAAAAATTGCACATTAAAACATATGTCACGGCGGCGTTTCCGAGTGCTTGCGGTAAAACAAATCTTGCCATGCTCATTCCCCCGAAAGAATTATCGGATTGGAAAGTTTCAACCGTCGGCGATGATATTGCATGGCTGAAACCGAAAAACGGACGGCTGTATGCCATTAATCCCGAAGCGGGCTTTTTCGGTGTGGCGCCTGGGACATCGGCAAAAACAAACAGAAACGCCATCGAATCGTGTCGGGCAAATACCATTTTTACCAATGTGGCGTTAACCGATGACGGTGATGTGTGGTGGGAAGGCTTAACCGATGAAGTTCCCGCTCATTTAATTGATTGGCAGGGAAATGATTGGACACCTCAAAGCCCAACGCCGGCGGCGCATCCGAATTCACGCTTTACGGCGCCGGCTTCACAATGTCCGATTATCGACAAAGATTGGGAAAATCCGGCGGGTGTGCCGATTGATGCGTTTATTGTCGGCGGTCGATTGGCAACAAATGCGCCGTTGGTCTATCAATCGTTTAATTGGCAACACGGCGTTTATTTGGCAAGTACGATGGGTTCGGAAAAAACGGCAGCTGCCGAAGGTACGGCAGGCGAGATTCGGCGTGATCCAATGGCAATGCTTCCGTTCTGCGGTTACAATATGGGCGATTACTGGTCGCATTGGTTGAAATTGGGCGCGCGACTCGCACATAAACCGCTTGTTTTTCGTGTTAACTGGTTCCGAAAAGATGAGCAGGGTCATTTTATGTGGCCGGGATTCGGACAAAATATGCGCGTTTTGGAATGGATTGTCAAACGCACGCAAGGGTTGGCAGGAGCAACGGAAACGGCTTTCGGCTATTCGCCCGCTTATCGGGATTTGAATTGGAAAGGTTTGCAAATGAGTGAAGAGGCGTTCCGCGCTTTAATGCACATTGATGCCGAATTGGCATTGAAAGATGTTGAAGCACAAGCGCTGTATTATGAGCCGTTCCAAAAAGAAAAACGTTTGTCGGCGGCATTGGTTTCCGAATTGACTTTACTCAAATCACGCTTAACGCTTATTCGTTCATAAGAATGGCACGTTCTTTTTTGAACATATGTTGAAAAACAGGCGTTCGGCGGTTGTTAAAGAGGAAAGAAACATAAATCTTAACAAAAAATTAAAAAAAGTTACAAAAAGTGCTTGACAAATGTTTTAAAAAACTGTAACATTACCTGTCTTTTTTTATAAGGGCGTATCGTTTACGGTATTTCCGAAAGCGGTAGGCGTGCGAGAAAGGGGTGTAGCTCAACTGGTAGAGCGTCGGTCTCCAAAACCGAAGGTCGCGGGTTCGATCCCTGCCGCCCCTGCCAATGGAAATAAAGAGGAGAAAATGAAAACAACACCGGCACAATTTGTTCGTCAAGTCAAACAGGAAGTTTCCAAAATCACATGGCCGACTCGACCGGCAGCAACGCAGGGAACAATCGTTGTGATATTGATGAGTATTGCTTTGGCGGCGTTTTTGTTTGTTGTTGATATGTTTTTTGCCGGAATCATCCGTGTTGTGTTGGGAGGTTAATGAATGACCGTTCGTTGGTATAGTGTTCATACGTATTCGGGTTTTGAAAATAAAATTGCGGCGTTTATTAAAGAGCAGGCAGAGAAAAAAGGGCTTGCCGCTTTAATTGAAGAAGTATTGGTGCCGACTGAAAATGTTATCAGCATTCGCAAAGGTGCCAAAGTGGAAAAAGAGTGTAAACTTTTCCCGGGATATGTGCTTGTTAAAATGGAAATGACGCCTGAAACATGGCATTTGGTCAGCAGTACGCCGAAAGTGACGGGTTTCTTGGGCGGTAAAAAGCCCGTACCGATGACGCAGGCGGAAGCCGATCGGATTTTGCAACAAGTTAAAGAAGGTGTTGAAAGACCGAAATCGACCATTGTTTACGAAACGGGCGAACAAATTGTTGTCTGTGACGGACCGTTTGCTTCTTTTACGGGTATTGTGGAAGATGTGGATGCCGAAAAAGAGCGCTTAAAAGTGTCTGTTTCCATTTTCGGACGTCAAACACCGTTAGAGTTAAATTACACGCAGGTGAAAAAAGCATAGCGTGTTAAAAAAGTTTTAAAGGGAATAAAAACAATCCGTATTTCCTTTACTTGTGGCAGATAAGCCATTATCGAACCACAAACTTCAAAAAAATGGATTGGAAAATATTTTGAGGAGTCAAAAAATGGCAAAAAAAGTAATCGGCTTTATCAAACTTCAAATTGAAGCAGGTAAAGCAAACCCGTCGCCTCCGGTCGGACCGGCCTTGGGTCAGCGGGGTTTGAATATTATGGAATTCTGTAAAGCATTTAATGCAAAAACGCAAAAAATGGAACCAGGCGCCCCGATTCCCGTTATTATTACGGCTTATGCCGATCGGACATTTTCATTCGTGACAAAATTACCGCCGGTCAGCTATTTAATTAAAAAAGCCGCAAACGTGAAAAGCGCTTCCAAAGAACCGGGTCGTAAAAAAGTGGCAAAAATCACCAAAGAACAAGTGAAAGCCATTGCAACGGAAAAAATGCCCGATTTAAACTGTCATACGGTTGAAGCGGCAATGGAAATGGTCGCCGGACAAGCGCGCTCAATGGGAATCGAAGTTACGGAGTAAGAACATGAAATACGGAAAAAGATTAAAACAAGCTTACGAAACCGTTGATAAGAGCAAAGTCTATGACATTGATGAAGCGGTTAAACTGATTAAAGAAAATGCAAAGGCAAAGTTTGATGAAACGGTTGATATTGCCGTTTCGTTGGGCGTTGATCCGCGTCAATCCGATCAAATGGTGCGCGGTGCCGTTTCTTTGCCGGCCGGAACCGGTAAAACATTAACGGTTGCCGTGTTTGCCAAAGGGCCGAAAGCCGAAGAAGCCAAAAAAGCCGGTGCCGATATTGTGGGCGATGAAGATTTGATGAACGATATTTTAGGCGGTAAAATCAACTTCCAGCGCTTAATTGCCACACCGGATATGATGGGTATTGTCGGTCGTTTGGGTAAAGTTTTGGGTCCGAAAGGCTTAATGCCGAATCCGAAGCTTGGAACGGTAACCATGGATGTGGCGGAAGCGGTTAAAGCTTCCAAAGCCGGACAGGTTCAATTCCGTGTCGATGCGGCGGGCATTGTTCATGCCGGTATCGGTAAGGCAAGCTTTGAGGCTGATAAAATCAAAGAAAACGCGATTGCTTTTGTGAAGGCGTTGACGGCTTTAAAACCGGCTTCTTCCAAAGGCGTTTATTTGAAACAGGTTGCTTTAAGCACAACACAAGGTGTGGGTGTGAAAGTCAGTATTTCAAGTATTGCGTAAAAGAGTTTGTTTGCCCTTTCGGAAAAAACTTTTCAAGAGGGCAAATACCTGTCCAAGACTGTCGGTGCTTATCATGGGATAAGATTTAAGGGAAAGCATTCCGCCGGCAATAGACAGAAAACAGATCGGTTGTCCATAAGGAAAAAAGATGTTGTTTCTGGACAGGAAAAAGGGAAGTTTCTTAAAAAAAAGAAACTTTGAGTAGAAAACCAAAAACGGGAAACCGTTTTTAAAGTAGCGGAGACAAAATCGTGAAACGTGAAGAAAAACAACAAGTGATTTCCGAAATGAAAGACGTTTTCAATAAGTCTGCTTTGGTTGTTGTTGCCTTAAACAACGGTATTACAATGACTGAAACAACAGAGTTACGCAGAAATGTCCGTCAGGACGGAGCCGGATATCGTGTCGTTAAAAACCGTTTGGCAAAATTGGCTCTCGCCGGAACGCCTTGTGAGGCTATGACCGAATTATTGGTCGGTCCGACGGCTTTGGCATATTCAGAAGATGAAATTGCTGCTGCCAGAGCTGTTTGCAAGTTAGCCAAGGCAAGTGAAAAGTTTGAAATTGCGGGCGGTATCATGAACGGAAAGCTCATTGATGCCAAAACAGTTCAAGCGTTGGCTTCCATGCCGTCGTTGGACGAATTGCGCGGCAAACTGATCGGCTTGTTACAAGCGCCGGCAGGACAATTAGCTCGGGTTGCAAAAGCTTATTCCGAAAAGGAACAGGCTGCGGCATAAATTTTTTGAATTAAAACTTTATTATTAATTATGGAGAACAAAATGACAGATTTAAATAAAATTGTTGATGAATTGTCTGCTTTGACAGTGATGGAAGCTGCCGAGTTGGCTAAAATGTTGGAAGAAAAATGGGGCGTTTCTGCTGCCGCTCCGGTTGCGGTTGCTGCTGCCGGTGCCGGTGCTGCCGCTGCCGAAGAAAAAACAGAATTTGATGTGATTCTGGTTGAAGGCGGCGCAAATAAAATCAACGCCATTAAAGAAGTTCGTACAATCACAGGCTTGGGCTTGAAAGAAGCCAAAGATTTGGTTGAAGGAGCTCCGAAAGAAATAAAGAAAGGCGTCAGCAAAGAAGAAGCCGAAAAAATTAAGAAGCAATTAGAAGCTGCCGGCGCCAAAGTTGAATTGAAATAATTTTTCGGTTCAATACTGTTCAATGGGTCGCATCAATTTCAGTTAAAATTGGTGTCGACCCTATTGAAGTCAAATAAGGGTTCCGGTTCCTTTTAACCGGAAGAGTTTTATTTTTTATGGGGATAACAAATGATTAAAACCGAAACCAATCGCAGAAGAGTCCGTAAAAACTTCGGCAAAATTGATGCCGCCGTTGAAATGCCGAACTTAATTGATGTTCAAATCAGCTCATACAAAGAGTTTTTGCAATGGGGCGTTCCTGTTGAAAAACGGACGGATACGGGCTTACAGGAAGTTTTTAAATCCATTTTCCCGATTCATGATTTTGCCGGTCGGGGTGACTTGGAATTTATTAAATATGAATTGGATACACCGAAGTTTGATGTTGACGAATGTTTAAAACGCGGCTTGACTTATGCGGCGCCCGTTCGGGCAACATTGCGACTGGTTGTTTGGGATGTAGATGCCGCAACGGGTACGCGATCCATTCGGGATATTAAAGAACAAGATGTTTATGTCGGTGATTTGCCGTTAATGACGGAAAAGGGAACATTTATTGTTAACGGTACCGAAAGAGTTGTTGTTTCTCAAATGCACCGTTCCCCGGGTGTGTTTTTTGATCATGACAACGGTGAAACGCACTCATCGGGCAAGTTTTTGTTCGCTGCGCGCATTATTCCGTATCGCGGTTCGTGGATTGACTTTGAGTTTGATGCCAAAGATTTACTGTATGTGCGTATTGACAGACGGCGGAAATTGCCTGTAACGTCTTTGTTATATGCTTTGGACAGTGCCGAAACGGAAAAACGGCGTCAAGAAGCTGCCGCGCAAGGAAAGGAATTTTCCTCTGCCGATGCGGAAGGAATGAGCAAAGAAGAAATCCTCAATTATTTCTATGAATCCATTCTGATTAAAAAAGACAAAAAAGCTTGGAAAACCGAGTTTATCCCCGCTTTAATGAAAGGGGTTAAGTTAACGCATCCGTTAATTAATGCCGCAACGGGCAAAACGGTTGCCGAAGCCGGCGAAAAATTAAACCTGGGTCGTGTGAATAAGTTAAAACGAGACGGGTTAAATGAAATTCGTCTGACAACGGAAGATTTATTGGGTCGTTTTGTCGCAACGGATTTTATTGATGAAAAAACGGGCGAAGTGGTTATGGAAGCCGGCGATGAAATCACGGAAGACGATATTGAAAAGTTAAACGAATTAAAAATCAAAGAAATTCCGGTGTTACATATTGATTATGTCAATGTCGGTCCGTATATTCGCGATACGTTGTTGGCTGATAAAAATACTACACGGGATGAAGCTTTGATTGATATTTATAAAATTATGCGTCCGGGCGAATTACCTGTTGTGGAAACGGCCGCGAATTTGTTTAACGGTATGTTCTTTGATTTGGAAAGATATGATTTATCGGCGGTCGGTCGGGTCAAAATGAATGCCCGTTTGGGCTTTGATAATGCCGAGGTGCCAGATACCGTTCGGGTATTGCGTAAAGAAGATATTTTAAAAATCATTAAAACATTGGTTGAAATTAAAGATGGTAACGGTCAGGTTGATGATATTGATAACTTGGGTAACCGTCGGGTGCGTTCCGTCGGCGAGTTGATGGAAAATCAATATCGATTGGGCTTGTTGCGCATGGAAAGAATGATTCGCGAAAAAATGACATCAAGTGAAATCGATTCGGTTATGCCGTATGATTTAATTAATGCCAAACCGTTATCGGGTGCCGTGCGCGAGTTCTTTGCCTCATCGCAATTATCGCAATTTATGGATCAGAACAATCCGTTATCGGAAATTACACATAAACGGCGTTTATCGGCATTGGGTCCGGGCGGTTTAACCCGTGACAGAGCCGGTATGGAAGTGCGTGACGTTCATCCCACCCATTACGGACGTATTTGTCCGATTGAATCGCCGGAAGGACAGAACATCGGGTTGATTAACTCACTTTCCACTTATGCCAAAGTCAATAAATACGGTTTTATCGAAACACCGTATCGGAAAATTATTGACGGACATGTTTCCGATGAAGTTGTTTATTTATCGGCAATGGAAGAAGCCAAACACACCATTGCACAGGCTAACGCCAAATTAAACGATAAAGGCGAATTTACGGAAGAATTGGTTACGGCGCGTCATGCGGGAGAAGTGGTGCTTGCCAAACCCGAAGAAATCGACTTGATTGACGTTTCGCCGAAACAGGTTGTGTCGGTGGCGGCTTCTTTGATTCCGTTCTTGGAAAACGATGACGCTAACCGTGCTTTGATGGGTTCGAACATGCAGCGGCAAGGCGTGCCTTTACTGCATAACGAAGCGCCGCTCGTCGGAACGGGTATGGAAGCTGCCGTTGCCAAAGATTCACGGGCAGCCGTTGCCGCGCGTCGTGCCGGTGTCGTGACACAGGTTGATTCGTCTCGTATCGTCATTCGAGCAACCGATGAACTCACAACAACATCATCAGGCGTTGATATTTACGCGCTGGATAAATTCCAACGCTCCAATACGGGTACGTGTATGACACAACAACCGTTGGTGCATACGGGTGATACGGTGGAAAAAGGAGAAATTATTGCCGACGGACCGTGTACGGAATTGGGTGAGTTGGCGTTGGGTCGGAACGTTTTGGTGGCGTTTATGCCGTGGAACGGTTACAACTATGAAGACTCGGTGTTAATTTCCGAACGCATTGCGCGCGATGATGTGTTTACGTCCATTCACTTGGAGGAGTTTGAAGTGGTGGCGCGGGATACAAAGCTCGGACAAGAAGAAATCACGCGGGATATTCCGAATGTCGGTGAAGAAGGATTGAAAAATCTCGATGAAACCGGTATTGTTTACATTGGTGCGGAAGTAAAAGCCGGTGATATTTTGGTCGGTAAAGTCACACCGAAGGGCGAAACGATTATGACGCCGGAAGAAAAACTTTTGCGAACCATTTTCGGTGAAAAGGCTGCCGATGTGCGGGATTCTTCTTTGCGTGTGCCGCCGGGTGTATTCGGAACGGTTATCGATGTGCGTATTTTCACGCGGCGCGGTATTGAAAAAGATGAACGGGCACAGGCAATCGAACAAGCGGAAATTAATCGCTTGGCAAAAGACCGTGATGATGAAAAAGCTATTTTGCAAAAGAGCTTTTATGATCGGATTCGGGCATTAATGATCGGGCAAAAAGTGGCAAATGCCGAAGACTTTTCCGTCGGTACGACATTAACCGAAGAAAATTTAAGTTCGGTTGCCGATTACAATTTGCGTAAAATCAGTGTTGCCGATGACGGCGTGATGCGCAAAATTGAAGAATTGATTGAAACACTCAATCAAGCCGAACGGGAATTGCAGGAAAAATTCGAAAATCGGGTCGGCAAGTTACAACGCGGTGATGAAATGATGGCAGGCGAATTGAAAAAAGTCAAAGTGTTCATTGCCACAAAACGAAAATTGCAACCGGGCGATAAAATGTCGGGTCGTCACGGAAACAAAGGTGTTGTTTCGCGCGTTTTGCCGATTGAAGATATGCCTTACACGGCAGACGGTACGCCGATGGATATTGTCCTCAATCCGTTGGGGGTTCCGTCGCGTATGAACGTGGGACAGATTTTGGAAACGCACTTGGGTTATGCTTGTCATGAACTCGGTCGTCAAATCGGCGAAATTGTTGATGCCGTCAAAGCGCAAAAGGCTCAAATTGATGAGTTACGCGCAAAACTCAAAGATGTTTACGGCGAACGGGAATATGCCCGTCAAATTGCCGATATGGACGATAAAACCTTATTGGCAATGAGTGAAAACTTGAAAAAGGGCGTGCCGATTGCCACACCGGTTTTTGATGGCGCACATCAGGACGATATTGACAATATGTTAAAGAAAGCCGGTTTGGATTCATCGGGACAAGTCACGTTGTATGACGGGTTAACGGGCGAGCCGTTTGATCGAAAAGTTACCATCGGCTATATGTATATGTTGAAATTGCACCACTTGGTCGATGAAAAGATTCACGCACGTTCCATCGGACCTTACAGCTTGGTTACGCAACAACCGTTAGGCGGTAAAGCGCAATTCGGCGGTCAGCGGTTCGGCGAAATGGAAGTGTGGGCTTTGGAAGCTTACGGTGCGGCTTATACATTGCAGGAAATGTTAACGATTAAGTCCGATGACGTTTCCGGTCGTATCAAGGCTTATGAAACCATTATCCGCGGTGATAATAATTTTGAAGCCGGTATTCCCGAATCTTTCAACGTGTTGGTCAAAGAAATTCGTTCTTTGGGCTTGGACATTGAATTAAATCAGAATGAACGATAATCTCAATTAAAGAAGTGAGGTAATAAAATGAATGAATTAATTAATACATTCGGACAAGTTCCGTCCCCGCAGTCTTTTGATGACATTCGTATTTCCATTGCGTCCCCCGAAAAAATTCGGGAATGGTCGTTCGGCGAAGTCACGCGTCCGGAAACAATTAACTATCGCACATTTAAGCCGGAAAAAGACGGTTTGTTCTGTGCGAAGATTTTCGGTCCCGTGAAAGATTACGAATGTTTGTGCGGTAAGTATAAACGCATGAAATATCGGGGCATTACCTGTGAAAAGTGCGGCGTTGAAGTCACGCTTTCCAAAGTGCGGCGTGAAAGAATGGGACATATTGAGTTGGCTTGTCCCGTTACGCATATTTGGTTTTTAAAATCATTGCCCAGCCGAATCGGCACGTTATTGGATATGATGCTTAAAAATCTGGAATCGGTTTTGTATTTTGAAAAATACATTGTCATCGAGCCGGGTTTAACACCGTTAAAGCAACATGATTTGTTAACGGAAGAACAATATCAGGAAGCATTGGAAGCTTATGGTGAAGATGCTTTCCGTGTCGGAATCGGTGCCGAAGCCATTAAAGAAATGCTGTCACAAATTGATTTGGCGGCAGAAGCGGCAAAATTGCGGGCAGAGTTGATTGAAACAAAGTCCGATGCCAAACGGAAAAAAATCGTCAAAAAATTAAAACTGGTTGAGGCATTCTTGGAATCCGGTTCGCGTCCCGAATGGATGGTATTGGATGTATTGCCTGTTATTCCGCCGGAATTGCGTCCGTTGGTGCCATTGGACGGCGGTCGGTTTGCCACTTCCGATTTAAACGACTTGTATCGTCGGGTCATTAACCGAAACAATCGTTTAAAAAGATTGTTGGAATTGCGGGCGCCTGAAATTATTATTCGTAACGAAAAACGAATGCTTCAAGAAGCGGTTGACGCCTTGTTTGATAACGGTCGGCGCGGTCGTGCCGTCGCAGGCATTAACAAACGCCCGCTCAAATCGTTGGCAGATATGCTGAAAGGAAAGCAGGGACGTTTCCGTCAAAACCTGTTAGGTAAACGGGTTGATTATTCGGGACGTTCCGTGATTACCGTCGGTCCTGAATTGATGTTGCATCAGTGCGGATTGCCCAAACGAATGGCGTTGGAATTGTTTAAGCCCTTTATTTACTCTAAATTAGAGCAACGGGGTTCGGCAATGACCATTAAAGCCGCAAAGAAAATGGTTGAAAAAGAAAAACCCGAAGTGTGGGATATTTTATCGGAAGTCATTCGTGAGCATCCGGTGTTATTAAACCGTGCGCCGACATTGCACCGCTTGGGTATTCAAGCTTTTGAGCCTGTGTTGATTGAAGGAAAAGCCATTCAGTTGCATCCGTTGGTTTGTACCGCTTTTAACGCCGACTTTGACGGCGACCAGATGGCCGTTCACGTTCCCTTGTCAACGGAAGCCCAGTTGGAAGCGCGGGTGTTAATGATGTCCACAAACAATATTTTGTCACCGGCAAGCGGTAAGCCGATTATTGTGCCGACACAAGATATTATTTTGGGCTTATACTATTTATCCATGGAACGCGAAGGCGAACGCGGCGAAGGAATGCTTTTCTCGGGTCCGCAGGAAATTGAACATGCGTTGTTTGAGAAAAAAGTGTCGTTACATGCCAAAATTAAAGTGCGTTTGACCGTTATGGATGATGACGGTGAAAAACGGACGCACATTGTCGATACCACACCGGGACGGGTGCAATTAGCCTCTATTTTGCCTGATAACAGCAAAATACCGTTCAGTTTGATGAATCGCTTGATTCGGAAGAAAGAAGTTTCGGAGATTATTGATGCCGTTTATCGGTATTGCGGTCAAAAAGAAACGTGTATTTTTGCCGATCGCGTGATGAATCTGGGCTATCGTCAAGCCGCTTTGTCGGGTATTTCTTTCGGTAAAGATGACTTGATTATTCCGGCAGCCAAAAAAACGTTGTTGGAAGAAACAAAAGCCAAAACAAACGAATACGAACGGCAATATCAGGAGGGTTTGATTACCCGTTTGGAAAAATACAACAAAGTGGTTGATGCCTGGGCAAAATGTACGGACGATATTTCCGATGCCATGATGAAAGAAATTTCAAAAGCCGTTCCGGGCGAGCCGATTAACTCCGTTTATATGATGGC
>CANQKV010000003.1 GCA_947624545.1 uncultured Alphaproteobacteria bacterium
GTGGATAATCGCGGTTCCATTCGAACGGAAACTTATTCAAGCATTCATAAAGAACCGCCGTCGTTTATGGATCAGGCACCGAATACCGAAATTTTGGAAACGGGTATTAAAGTGATTGACTTGTTGTGTCCGTATCCGAAAGGCGGTAAAATCGGCTTGTTCGGCGGTGCCGGCGTGGGTAAAACGGTTATCATTATGGAATTGATTAACAATATTGCCAAAATGCACGGCGGATTTTCCGTTTTTACGGGTGTCGGCGAACGATCTCGCGAAGGAAACGACTTATATCGCGAAATGATTGAGTCGGGCGTGATTGATTTGGAAGGCGATAAATCAAAAGCCGCCTTGGTTTACGGACAAATGAACGAAGCCCCGGGTGCGCGGGCGCGTGTGGCTTTAACGGGCTTAACGGTCGCCGAATATTTTCGGGACAATATGGCACAAGACGTGTTGTTGTTTATCGATAATATTTTCCGCTTTACGCAAGCCGGTTCGGAAGTTTCTTCTTTGTTGGGAAGAATGCCCTCCGCCGTGGGTTATCAACCGACACTGGCAACCGATATGGGTGCATTGCAAGAACGGATTACATCCACACGTCAAGGGTCAATTACCTCCATTCAGGCGGTTTACGTGCCTGCCGATGATTTAACCGATCCGGCACCGGCAACAACTTTCTCACACTTGGACGCCACAACGGTGTTATCCCGTCAAATTGCCGAACAGGGGCTTTATCCTGCCGTTGATCCGTTGGATTCAACATCACGGTTGCTTGATCCGCAACTGGTGGGCGAAAAGCATTATGAAACGGCATCGGAAGTGGTGCGTATTTTACAGGTTTATAAATCCTTACAGGATATTATCGCCATTTTGGGTATGGACGAACTGTCCGATGAAGATAAATTAACGGTTGCCCGCGCCAGAAAATTGCAACGTTTCTTAACGCAACCGTTTGCCGTCGGCGAAGTCTTTACGGGACGGAAAGGTGTTACCGTTGATTTGAAAGATACCATTGAAGGGTGTGCCGCCATTATTGCAGGCACTTATGATGATTTGCCCGAACAGGCGTTCTTTATGATCGGTAAAATTGAAGAAGCCGTCCAAAAAGCCAAAGAATTGCGGGCGACGGAAGGAAAAATTAAAAATGCCTGATACGCCCGTTCAATCTCGTCTGCCTTTACCCGAAGAGGCACCGCCGAAAGGAAAAATCAGAGTCAAGCTGATTTGTCCGCTCTATGAAATTGCCGTTTTGGAAGCCGACAGTGTGTTGTTGCCTGCCGTTGACGGTGATATTTTAATTTTACCCGAACGGGCGCCGATTTTCTTTAATTTAACGGCGGGCAGAATGATTGTTTACAACAAGGGACAAAAACCGATAAGCTTTTTTGTTTCCGGCGGTATTTGCGAAGTAAGGCGTAACTTATGCCCCGTGTTGGCGTGGGGTGCCGAAGAAGAAAAAATTGATGTTAAAAAAATTGAAGCACAGCTTCAAAATGCAAAAAATGTTCTGAAAGATTATCGTAACGAATTAGGTAAAATCGAAGTTGCTTCCCGAATTGATTTTTATCAAAAAATATTGGAATCATTAAAAGGTTAACCTTAAAAAAAGTTTATCGATTGAAATAAAAAATCTTCACTTCTTAAAAAATACATATTTATGCAAAAAAATGTTGCTTTTTTGCGCATTTCTATTTATGCTGATAAAGGTTTTTTAATGAAAGGATATGAGAAATGAAAAAATTAATGTTAGCTTCTGTCGGTTTTGTTTTATTGGCTTCCGGCTCTGCTTTGGCTCATGACAGCACGGGTTGCGGTCTGGGCAGTATGGCATGGCGCGGGCAATCGGGCATGTTACCGCAACTGTTAGCCGTTACGACAAACGGTTTATTCGGCTCGCAAACATTCGGTATTTCAACCGGTACTTCCGGGTGTGATCCGAACGGACGCATTACGGGCGGAACACAAAAAATGTTTTTGACATTTTTAGAAAACAATATGGAACAATTTGCGTTTGATGCGTCACGCGGCGAAGGGGAAACGTTGGTTGCCGTTGCCGGTATTTTAAACGTGCCGGTTGAAAAAGTTGCCACGGTTTCAAAAGAACACTTTAACGAAATTTTTTCATCGCAAAACGTTGAAGTTGTTGCCGTTGCCGAAGAAGTGTTAACCCTGTTAAATTTACAGGTTGCTTAAAAACAAAACAGAGGGCAGAGAATGATTTTGTTAATTCGAAAACTTCTCTGCCTTTTCTTTTGTCTGATACTTGTTTCCTTTCAGACAAAAGCGGATTCTCTTTCCGAAAAAATACAACAAACGGCTTTTTCACAAGAATGGTTGGCATTGGTTCATTATCAGCCGACATGGTATCAAACTTATAAAAGCTCCATTGACTCGGATAACTTTTTTTTAGCTCCCGACGGGAAAACAAATCCGAAACATGAACTGGAAGCGACTCTCCGTCTGTTTCAATCAAACGACACGACAAAACAATGCCTTTTCCCCGCCAGATATTTATTTTTGAAACAACACAATTTCATTCAGAACAATTTTGTGAATTGTCCCGATTATCAATCATTTCAAAAAGATTTAAATCCCAACGGAATAACCTTTATTTTTACCGATGCTTATATGAATAATCCGGCGTCTCTTTTCGGACATACTTTAATGCGAACAGATGCGCCGAAAGAAAAAACACAACTCATGGCGTACGGAATGAATTACGGTGCGTGGGTTGATGAAAAAACTGCCGGTGCGTTATATGCGCTTTACGGATTAACAGGCGGTTATTACGGCGGATTTACGGTAAAACCCTATTACAGCGTGATTAACATGTATAACAATATTGAAAATCGGGATATTTGGGAATACCAACTGCAATTAACCCCCGATGAACAAGCTTTTTATGTCGCGCATTTGTGGGAAGTTGGGCAAACACAAACACGTTATTACTTTTTTACCAAAAACTGTTCTTATTTGTTAATGGAAGTATTGGATGCCGTACGTCCTTCATTAAAATTGGCACAATCGTTTCCGTTGCAAACCGTGCCGCTCGATACCGTTAAAGCCGTTGCTGGAAAAGAAGGATTGCTTCAAAGCGAAAATTATCGCCCCTCTCGTCAACGGCGAATAACGTATCGCTATGAACAAATGAGCCCGACGGAAAAAGAAGCCTTGAAAGATTTGCTGTTTCATGATGATTTTTCAAAAACAAATGCCTTATCCGCGCCGCAAAAAGCCGCCGTTTTGGATACGGCTTATGAATATGTGCAATATCAATGGATTAAGCAAGATATTTTACTTGATGATTATCGGGCAAAATCATTTCAAATATTAAAAGAACGCCGAAAAATGACTCTTTTATCGACAGAAGAGGAAATAAAAGGCGTTTCCCCCTTATTATCGCACGATTCTATGCGAATTCAAGGCGCTTTCGGTACGCATCAAGGCAAAACCTATGCGGAGGTGAAATGGCGTCCTGCCTATCACGCATTAACCGATTCCGCCATCGGTTTATCACCCGAATCCGAAATTCAGTTTTTAGAAACCGTTTTTCGTTACTATACACAGAAAAAACGACTTTATTTGCAAGAAATAACGCTTCTTAAAATCAGCTCGTTTTCCCCCTATTCACTCTTATTCAAGCCGCTATCCTATCAAATTGAAACAGGCATAAAAAGAGAGAAAAATTTTAAAACAAAAACCGAAAAACTGATGTATTCTTTATCAGGCGGCTCGGGATTAACTTTTTCATTAACCTCGCATATGTCGATTTATGGTTTGGTTAATTCCGTTTTTCAATACGGCGGAAAAGCGATGCCGCACCATTTCGGAGTCGGAATCGGCGTTTCAAGCGGTATTTTATATCATCGTCAAAACTGGCAAACACAAATTGAAGGAAAATATTGGCTTTCCGATAATGAAATGATTCGAAAAACAAGCATCAAAGGAGAAATTTCATATCATCTTGCCCGAAATTGGGCAATCGGCACAAGCTATGAAGGACAAAAAAGAGTCGGCGGTTATGAAAATGATTTTCGCATTTTTTTAAATCGATATTTTTAATAACAACCGCCATATGTTTTTTAATTTATTCAAAATGCAATCAAAAATATGTTTATCAAAATAAACAGCTCAAAATAAATATTGAATTTCAAAAAATATTTTTTAATGCTTTCTAATTGACTCAACTGTTTATTTTCTCGAAAGCGCTTAAATAATTTTTTATCTTTCTTGTTGCCGAATTAAAGCTTTCACTCCGGCTTCAATATATTTATTTTCATCTGTCGGCACTTCATAAACGGGATTTAACCGCTTCATCATGGCATTTTTTGCCGATATTGATTTTTTAAGCACATCGGCATATTTTTGTATGTCGCGTTTTTGAGGCGGTGTTTGATTCCAAGCAACTTCAATTTCTTCAAAATATCTGTCCCATAAATCATTAACGGCAGCATTTGATTGCACTTTCATCGACGGAAAATGTATTTGATCAGCCCAAGATATCCACCGTAAAAGTGCATCGGCATAGGTTCGTGCCAAACGGCAATCACACGATTCGCCGGTTGCAACGGCTTGTAATTGACTGTCAGTTGTGTTGTAATCACGCGAATATTGCGGATTATGTTCTTCACTACATCCTTTAACACCGGTAACACGTTTTTCCGACCAATTTGCCAGTCGATCCGTATCACGAATGACATAGCTGTAAAACAAAACACGTTCTTTTTCTTTATCGGATAGTTTTTGAAATCGCAAATCTTTTTTTAAACTCTCTTCAAAATTTAAAACACCGTGATATTGAACAGGCAAAATAATTTCCTCTCTGGTATAGCCCATTCTATCCAAAATGGCACTGCTTTCAAAAGCATGATTATACCCTTTACCGTAAACAGCAGCCAAATCAATAAGCTTTCCCGACAACAAATCAACTTCTCCCAACCGACCGATATCATGCAGGCGTGCAATAATTAATAAATCTTGTGTAATTTGTTCTTTATCAAAACCCAATTTTAAAAGAGGTTTCAGTGATTGGGGATTATTGACAAAAGTGCGTGTTTCCATAAAAACTTCCGCCGGATGTTTTTTTGCCTTTTTATCAATCCATGTCAGCAGTTTTCTTTTTTCGGTAATCGCGTTTACATTTTTAAGTTGATCTAATTTTATTTTTAAAGCATTGCCGATAGACATACTTAAAAAAGCAGCCTCTGCGGAAGTGTTAATATCAAGCCGTTGTGCATTTGATAAAACGTAAATCGGCAAACAACACCGTTGCATTGAACCGTCTTTTTGCGCAATATCAACCGTTTTATACGTCACTTTAATTTCCGGCTTCATAATAATCTCCTTCTGAAATACAACATTAAACAATAACAAAAAGGTATGTTTTTTGCAACACTTTCTTTGAATTTTTTCAAAAAAAAGTATTATTTTTTTATTTTCTTTGTTTTCAAGAGTTAATCGGAGGGCTTGCAGGGTATATGCCCACATAAAAAAAAACGGAGGAAAAGTGTCACAACTAGACCTACGTTTATTTGATAACAGGCAATTAATTTGTAATCTGTTGATTTTATTTGTTTTAAATAAATAATACTTCTTGTTTTTCTCGGCGATCTTTTAAAAAATGTTTATTTAGGAGAAGTGCGTTTTTTTTATTTGATTTTTTTTTAAAGATTGTATAAAATACCCCGTAAAATGAAAAAGGATCAGTCATGCGTTTTCGACTTATTTTTTCAATTATCGGCTTTATGACCGCTATCGGCGGCTTTATGATGTTATTGCCCGCTGCCGTGGATTTGTTTTGGGGATTTTTGCAATCGTCGGCGGTTTTTGCTTTAACAAGCGCCTTAACGGTTGCCGTCGGCACCATTATGTTGCTGATTACCGATGTGCGTCACACACCGCTTCGAACGAAAGAAATGTTTATTGTCACAACGCTTGTTTGGGCGGCATTTGTTTTGTTTTCAGCTCTGCCGTTTTGCTTTTTGGGATTGAATATGTCGTTTGTTGACGCTTTGTTTGAAGCGACTTCGGGCTTAACGACAACGGGTGCAACCGTTATTGCCGATTTGTCACGTCTTTCCCCCGGCACGCTTTTTTGGCGCTCGTTAATGCACTGGATGGGCGGTATCGGCATTTTGGTGGTTGCCATTTTAATTTTGCCGACATTGCAAATCGGCGGTATGCAGTTGTTTAACATTGAAATGTCGGGCGAATCGGACAGAGACAGTCCCACAATGTCGAAAAATATATTGGGCATTGTTATTTTCTTTATCTTTTTAACCGTATTGGCAACAATTTCATTATATGCCGGCGGAATGGATTGGTTTGACGCCGTTAATCACGCCATGAGCGTTGTGGCAACGGGCGGATTTTCCACACATAACGAATCCATTGCTTATTTTAACAGTCCCGTGATTGATTGGATTTTAATTTTCTTTATGTTCATCGGCGGATTACCGCTCGGTATCGGGTGGTGGTTGTTAACACGCAATTTTACGGCGATTCGAAATAACGAACAAATCAAATATTTTTGCTTTTTCTGTATCGGACTTGTTTTGTTTCTTGCCGCCGTTCGTTGGCATCAGGTATCGTTTGATAACAACGCTTTGCCCCAAGTGTTGCGCTCAACGGCGTTCAGTGTGGTTTCCATTGTTTCGACAACGGGTTTTGTAACGGTTAATTACGAAGCGTGGGGCACTTATGCAACAGTTATTTTCTTTTTCCTCTTGTTAACGGGCGCCTGTACCGGATCAACATCGGGCGGTATTAAAATTTTTCGTTATACAATCTTGTTTAAAACCATTCGCGCCAAATTGAAGAGTGCCGCGCGTCCGAAAGGGATTTTTATTCCCCGTTACGGCAGTAAACCCGTTACGGAAGATGTTGTGACGGGTGTTTTGGTGTTTATGGGTTTGTATGCCGTTTGCGCTTCCGTGGGCGCTGTGGTGTTGTCGCTGTTCGGACTTGATTTAATTACCAGCCTGTCGGGGGCTGTTGCTTCTCTTTCCAACATGGGTCCCGCATTGGGAAAACTCATCGGTCCCGATCAAACGTTTGCTTTGTTGCCTGACGGCGCAAAAGTGGTTATGACGCTTCTCATGATTATCGGACGATTGGAGTTTGTGGCTGTCTTTGTTTTGCTTGTTCCCTTTTTCTGGAAACGAAATATTTAAAACAGAAATATTTTTGCCGAAATATTAAAAAATGCTTTATTTTTTTGTAAAAAATTGGTATAACAAAATCACTTTGAAAATAAGATAGGACGAAAGATGAAAAAATTTCTCTCAATGCTGTTTATTTTAGCCTTGTTGATTGTTGGCGGATTGAGCTTTTTTATTGTGCATTCCTTTAATGCCAATGCCTTTCAACAACAAGTCGTGAAAGGTGTTTCCGACTTGACGGGGCGTGATTTTGCCATTACGGGCGAAACACAGGTCAGCTGGTTTCCGGCGCCGCAAATTATTATGCACGACGTGACTTTGTCCAATGTGCCTAATTCCATGTATCGGAGTATGTTGGAAGCTAAAACGGTTATTGTTCAGTTTGATTTAATGTCGCTTTTAAAAGAACCGTTGGTTATTAATCGCATTGAAATTGAAGAGCCGAAAATTTATATGGAGCGCTTGAATGATTCGGAAACAAACTGGAACTTCCCGTTTTTATTTGTTGACATCAATGATAATTTAGACAGAGATTTAATGGCAAGCGATATTAATCAGACACGGGTTAATGCGCTGACAATTAAAGACGGTACTTTGGAATATGATAATCGGTCGGATAAAACGGAATGGGTTTTCCAAAAAGTCAACGGAACCGTTTCATTGGATTCGTTGCAAGGTCCTTATTCCTTTGCGGGTACGTTCGAGGCTTTAAATAAAACGATTGCGGTGCAATTACGGTTGGACAGATTAAAAGACGATGCGCCTGTTCGTTTTCAAATGAATTTAAGCGGAGAAGACGGAAATTTTTCATTGGATGATGTGAACGGTACTGTTTTGGTCAGCGAAAAAAGTGCGCCCAAAATAACGGCTGACGGCTCCTTTAACGTGACTCGCCCGAATGACTTTTTAAAACTGATTAACCTGAAACCGTTAGATCCCTCTTTAAACGTGCCGTCAATGGGCAGTTTCGGATATGAAACGGATTACGGAAAAGAAACGTTGAAAAACTTTATTATTCGATTCGGTAATCAGGAAGATTCGGTTGCTTTATCCGGTTCCGTCAGTCGGGAAGAAAAAGATAATCAAACGTTTTATACTTCAACATTGGCGATAAATCGGTTGGACTTCGCTCAATGGCAAAATATTTTGTCCGACATAAATTTGCAACAATTAACCGATGAAAAACGTCCGAACGTAACGTTAAAACTCAATATTAAAGAATTGTTGTGGCAAAAGGAAAAAGCGGAAAACTTTTCTGCCGATTTAATTAAGAAAAATAATCGGTTTTTAATTGAAAACGGAAAAGCTCTTTTAACGGGAAATACGGCAATTACGTTTTCGGGCGGTACCTTGACGCAAGATGATAAAATCGGGTTGGATTTGTTGATTGCCGCTTCATCTGAAAATATTAAATCGCTCTTGAATAACTATGTCGATATTAAAGATTTATCCGATTCGCTTTTGAAAAACGTTAAGTTTAACGGACGGGTTGTTTTTTATCCCGATCGGTACAACGTGGATATTCAATCTCTTGATTTTGATAAAAGCAAAGTATCGGGTGAAATTGCTTATCAGAAAACGGATAAATTGCCGCAAATAAACTCGCAGTTGAATATTGACAGCATTGATTTTGACTCATACAGCGGTTATCAACCGCCTAAGGAAGCCGCCGATGTGACAAAATCGGTCACGTTGATTAAAAATTATTTGCAAAACGCTTCTTTTTTAAAAACATTCAACGGCGGTATTAATTTGGAGCTGAAAAACGTGCGTTTCCATGCCATGCCGATGGAAGAAGCCACCTTGAAAGCTTCCGTGAACGATAATGTGTTGAAAATTGATTCTTTTGAAACCACAAAAATGGCGAACGCTTCTTTAACGGGATCGGGTGAGTTTACGGGCGTCGGTACGGAAAATGTGGGCATTTCAAATATGAAACTTGATTTTAAAACAGACGAATTGGGTTTGTTTTTGGGAAAAGCGCACCTGACAACGGATAACGCTTTCTTGAAAAACTTAAAAGCCTTTGAAATGAATTTGGATATTGCCGAGGCGGAAAATATTTGGAATATGGCTTTGCAGTTAAAGGCTGCCGATATGGAAACTTCTTTCAGCGGTAAAATCGATACAAGTAAAGACATGGTGCAATATCGTGATATGAATGTTTTTGTGTCCTATCCGAATTTTGCGCGCTTTATGTCGGGAATTGTCGGCTATAATAACATTAACAACTCATTGAGCGGTCTGATGAAACTCAATGCGACGGTCAACGGAACGGCAAAAGATTTTACCTTTGCAAACGGTGTGTTGCAAATCGGACAAAATCAGCTTAATTTTGACGGACATTATGTCGCCGGTGAAAACGGTTTGTTGGATATGAATATTGCAACGCCGTCATTTGACGTCAATAAATATATTTGGAATGAGTTGCGTAATATTTCTTATACGGGTTTGGATTCGCAAAAAGCATTACAGCTTTCGAAATTAGATAATTTTAATCAACATATTACCGTTAAAACGGCGCAACTGCTGTATGATAACTTTGAAGTGAAAAACGCCGTGTTGGAGGCTTCTTTGGGCGAACAGACGTTAACGCTTAAAAACTTAACGGGTACACTGGGAACCGAATCGGCACCCGTTCAATTAAACGGATCGCTTTCTTGGCAAAAAGAGCCGGAAATCAATTTTGATTTTAAAGTGGAAAATATGCCGATGAACAATAATATTATCACGCTTAAAAATATGTCAATCGGCGACGGAATTTTATCGGCAAACGGACATTTAAGCGCCAAAGGAAAATCGCCCGCCGAAATGTTATCTCATTTAAACGGGCAGGGGCATTTCGAGTGGAAAAACTTAATGTGGGTCGGCACCAATATTGAGAAAATAGAACCGCTGGTTGATCGAGCCATTCAAAATCGTGTGCCGCAGGCAACATTTGATAAAGCCATTTTGCGGTTGTTAACATCGGGAAAAACGCTTGTTGACAGTGTTGCCGGCGATTATACAGTGAATAACGGACAAATGCAGGCAATGGATTCTTCTTTGAAAGGCAAAGGTTTCTTATCTGATCCGATGCAGATTGTTTGGGGTATTTCAACGCGTGATTTGGATATTTCCACGCCGCTTTCTTTAACGGAACGCCCTGATTATCCGCCGTTTGCCTTGTCTTTGAAAGGAAAATTAGGACAGCTTTCTTATCAAACGAATTATGTTGACTTGTCGGCTTCCGTTGCCGATGTCGTTCGGGCAGATAATGAAAAAATTGAAAAGAAAGCGCAGGCTGATCAGGAAGAACAGGCAACAAAAGCGCGCAATGAACGGGAAGAAAAGGCTCGTCAAGCTGTTCAGGCTGCGCGTCAGGCTGTTCAAACGGCTTCCGCCAAAGTTAAAACCGGCGATAATTCACGGGCATTGCAACTGTTGCAAAGCGCCCAAGATGCGTTAGAGTTTATGAACAATCTTTCCATTAAAGAAAACTTGACCGATGCCGAGTATATTCAATTAACCGAGCAATCGCGGTTAGCTGTGTTAAAAGCCGAAGAAGCCGTTGCCGAAGCGACAAACGACAAGTTTTTTGATGATCGAAAGTTTATTCGAGCAATGGAAAAACAAGCCGTCGCCATGCAACGGGAAATCGAACGCATCAGTTCAAGCTATCCGGATATTGAAATTGTGCAAAAATTAGCACCGTTAACGGCAAAATATGCAAAAATGTTATCGGATATATCGGCGCCGTTACCTATGCCGAATGAAACCGATGAAGAACATTTATCGCATATGGCGCATTCCAAAGCGGCTTATTTGAAAGTGCTGAAAGGATATCAATATGTGTTACGCTTTGATCCGGAAGCCGTTCCGATGACACCGTTATTGACTGAACAAAACGGTAATAACGGGGAAGAATCGGCAACCCCTCAAATTCCGTTGCAGGAAATAGCCGATGAGAGTGCAGATGAACCGCAACAACCTGACACGAGTTTGTCCGATGCGCTGCGAACACGCATTCGGGGGCATATTTCCAAAGAAGGAGAAAATATGCCGACGGATGAACTTTCGGAAAGTAAATCGGAAACTTCTTTTACTCCCATGGATGCGGGAGAAGAAGAGGCGATGAACTTAACCGTTGGAACAGGTTTGAGAGGCTCTATTCGCCGATCGGATTAACTTTTTTAAACTTTGAAACGGGAAAACCTGTTTCATAAAATATGTCCGAAGATGTGTCGGATTGGAATTTCACATCACGTATAAACAAAGGAGATTATATGTCATTAGATTCGTTTTTTAATCCGCAAAGCATTGCGGTTGTCGGTGTTTCAAATGATCCGAAAAAATTGGGCGCCGTTGTTTTTAACAATTTAATCGATGCCGGGTTTCAAGGGCATTTATATGCCGTAAATCCGAAATGCGCGGGAACACAACTGTATGGCAAGGATTGTTTTGCTTCGTTACGGGATTTACCCGAAGCGGTTGATTTGGCTGTGATTGTTGTACCGGCGAAGTTTACCATGCCCGTTATTGACGATGCCGTTGCCAACAAAGCCAAAAACATCAGCATTATCACGGCGGGATTCGGCGAAGTCGGCAATCACGAATTGGAAGACGGTATTGCCTTGAAATGTGCCGAAAACGGTATTAATTTATTGGGTCCGAACTGTTTGGGACACATTTCCACATTCGATAAATTAAACGCCAGTTTTGCCGACGGTTTCCCTGCACAGGGCAATGTTGCGTTTATTTCGCAATCAGGGGCATATTGTTCGGCATTAATGGATTGGGCGCGGGAAAAAGGAATCGGCTTTTCGCATTTTATTTCCATCGGGAACAAAGCCTTGTTGGCGGAAGATCAACTGTTAGATGCTTTGAAAAACGATAAAAATACAACAGCGTTTATTTTCTATTTGGAATCTTTAAAACACGGTAAAGCATTTTTGCGTGTGTTAAAAGAAGTTTCCAAAACAAAACCGGTTGTGATTATGGAGCCGGGAAAATCGCAAAAAGCGCAAGCTGCCAGTTTGTCGCATACGGGTTCGTTGGCGCCGAACTATCGCGTGTTGGAAATTGCTTTGAAAGGATCGGGTGCCGTTCAGGCATATACAACCCGTGAACTTTTCGGATTGTTGGAAATTTTGCAATATACGCATCATCACGAATTCGACGGTTCCGTTGCCATTTTAACGAATGCCGGCGGTGTGGGCGTGTTATCCAGCGACTTGTGCGAAGATAACGGTCTTGATTTGGCGCGTCCGAGCGATAAAACCATTGAAGCATTGAAGGCAGCGTTGCCGGTGGAAGCTTCTTTCGGTAATCCGATTGACGTAATCGGTGATGCGCGGGCGGACAGATACGAATCGGCGTTAAAGATTTTGTGTGAAAGCGGTGAATATAAAAATATTTTGGTGCTTTTAACGCCGCAAATGGTTACGGACGCAACAGGTACGGCTGAAGCTATCGTGCGAATTGCTCCGCAATATAAAAACGTGAATATTTTTGCCGTATTTGTCGGCGGTGTTCGTGTGAGAGAAGGGCGTGATATTTTGGAAAAAGCGCACATTTTGAACTATGAATATCCGATTGATATTATTCGTTCGTTAGGCTTGTTAAAAGCGCAAATGGCTTATCGCGGCGTTAAAGACGTGACGGTTGAAACAAAGCCTGTTCCGGCGGAAATTAAGGCTGCCGTTCAAAAAGCCAAAGATGAAAAATTAGCGTCCTTACCGCAAAGTACGGTTAATATGATTATGGATCATTACAAAATTGATTATCCCAAGAGCGGTAACTATACCGATAAAGCGGCAGCGCTTGATTTTTGTCGGAAAATCTTCCCTGCGCCCGTCGTGTTGAAATTATCGGCGCCCGATGCACTTCACAAAACGGAAATGAAAGGCATTTATCTGAATGTGTGTGACGAAGCTTCCTTTAACGAAGCGTGGGACGGCTTAAACGGCTCTATTGCCAAGTTTAACTTAAAAGGTGCCAGTGTTCTCATTCAGGAAATGATTGTGAAAGCAACGGAAACAATTATCGGTGTAAATTCCGATAAGAATTTCGGGCGTATTATGGTGTTCGGTACCGGCGGTATTTATACGGAAGTGATGAAAGATACCACGTTGCGTATTTTACCTGCGGAAGACTTTGATGCCATGATTAAAGAAACAAAAGTCGGCACTATTTTAAACGGTGTGCGGGGTGAAGAACCGAAAGCCGTCGGTGCCTTGGCGGAAACGCTCAAAAAAATTCAACAGGTTGTTTTGGAAATTCCCGAAATTACCTCCATTGACGGTAACCCTGTTTTGGTCACAAAAGACAGAGCCGTTGTGGTTGACTTTAAAATGCTTTTGAAATAAAACGTTTCAAGAAGCATTTAAAAAATCCGCGTTGTTGAAATAACGGCGCGGATTTTTAATAAAACGAAAAAAAAGAAGCTTGACAAAGTGATTAAAAAGAAGTAATATCTGTTTAAATTTAAAACGGGGTTATAGCTCAGCTGGGAGAGCGCTGCGTTCGCAATGCAGAGGTCGGGGGTTCAATCCCCCCTAACTCCACCAAAAAACCGCTTTATAACGGTTTTTTTTATAACAAAAATGAGAGAAAACCCGAAAGAAGCCGTTTCAATCAATAATGAATGCTTTTTTTTAATCGTTCAAATTGTTTTAAGGAGTTTTTATGAGTCATACATCAAAAAATTTCACAATGCCGACGCAAATTTGTTCCGAGCGTTTGACTTTGAAAAAAATTAAACCGAGTGTTCGATTAGCCGATCAATTATTTCAAATTGTTGCGGAAAACAGAGATCACATTTTGCCTTTTCTTGAATTTGCCATGCCCCAAATAACGGGTTCGATTGATGATGAATACAAATATCTTGTTCAAGCCGAGCAAGATTGGAATGACGGCAAAAGATTCGAATATGTTATCTGTCCGAAAGGCAAAAACGAGGTGTTGGGCTGTGTTTGTGTGTTTCAAAGGCATTTACAGATTGATAAATGCGTTGAACTCGGTTATTGGTTAAAGGAAAAGGCAACCAAAAAAGGCTATATGAACGAGGCGTTGCGTCAAGTGGTTAAAACGTGCTTTAAAAAAGGCACTGCACGCATTTATATTCGAATCGATACCGAAAATCAAGCTTCCGTTCATGTTGCACAAAAAATCGGCTTTCAAAAAGAAGGTGTTGAGCGAAACGGGCGGTATAATTTTTACTTTAAAACGTTTCGCCATATGAATATATTTTCAAAAATAAAAGAAGATCGGGATGATTAAAAAAAAGCCTTTGAATTTTGTTCAAAGGCTTTAAAAAAATTGCTTGTGTTTATTCTTCGCCCTGATATTGTTTTACCAACGTTTTCAAAGCTTTTTCATTGACTTTGACATCGGCATCTTTCATATAATTTTGCATAAAAGCTTCTTTTAAAATGGTTGCGGTACCCGAGGCCGTTTCCTCTTTTAATGCCGATGTGATTTCCGTTTGACTGCCGGGTTGAATTTCATGCACGATGACCACGAATCTTGATTCGTTCACGGGATAAGCCTGCACGTTATCTTTGCCGACGGCTTGATGAAAAATATTTTGATTTAATTCGTCATTCAATTCAAAGTTATTATCCCGTGTAAAAACTTCTTTTTGAAGGGTAACGGTTTGCGGCGGTAAAACAGGTTCTTTTCCTGCCCGAATATCCGCTAAAATCGATTCGATTGTTTTATCCGTGAGCGCTACTTGTTTGTCATGCACCCATTTGGAACGCAATTCCTCTTTCACCTGCTCAAAGGGTTTTTGCATAACGGGCGTAATCTCATCAATTTCGGCAACCAGATAACCGTCACCGTTTCGCACAAAACTTGAAACATCACCTTTCTTTAAAATAAACACGTTTTGCAATAATTCCTGATTTTTCATATTTTCAGGTATTGTTTTCCCGTCAGCCGAGTTGCCGGCAATATCTGTTTTATTGACGGTTACGGTTTGTAAATTCAGTTTTTGTGCCGCTTCTTTCAAAGAAGCACCCGTTCCTAAAATATCTTCCGTTTCGCGCACCAGATTTTCAAGCGCATCGTAAGCTTCATCGGCAGCCAATGCTTTTCGAATTTGCGCTTTAATCGTTTCTGCCGGTTGCGTTTGAGCAGGCACAATATCTTTGACCCATAAAATGTGCCACCCCGCCTGCGAGTGAATGGGACCGACAATTTCATTTTTTTCTGCCTTAAAGACAGGCTCTGCCAATTCCTCCATTAATTGATTTTTGGCGGTTAAGCCGAAATGCGTTTCTTCAGGGGTTTGCGTTGTGTTTTTTAACGCCGTTTCTTCAAAGTTTTCCGGTGTTACAATGCTTTTTGTCTCATTGGCAGCGCTTTCGGATTTGAAGAACATTTGATATAAATCTCTTTCTTCCGGTTTGTTGTATTTTTCTTTTTGTTCTTCATATCGCGCGTTGACTTCGTTTTCGTCAATTTTAACGCGTTGCATCATTAATTCGGGCGTTAATGCTAATACGGTTAACGTGCGATATTCCGGATTCATCAATTCCTCGGCATAAGCTTCATAGTAATCTTTCAAATCCTGCTCGGAGGGTTGGTCGTTTATAACAATGTTGCTCGGTATAATCGGCATAACGGAAACAATGCGTTTTTCGTTTTTATAATTGTTGGCGGCTTTTACAATCAATTCGGGGGCATAACTTAAACCCGTCAACGAATCTTGCAAATGCTTGAATGCCAATTCTTTTTTCAGTCGTTCCGATAATTGTGTTTCATTTAAATCGGTTTGCATTAAATAGGCATAGAATAAATTTTTATCAAACTTCCCCGTATTATCTTTAAAAACGGGATTTTGTTCCACATAAGCGGCAACCGATTCGTTTGAAGCGGCAAGTCCGAACCGATCGATTAAAGATTCTTGTACCAAAGCGGAAATTTCTTGTTGTAAAACTTGATCGAAAATGCCGTTTTTGAGAGCTTGCGAAACAGACATATATTTATTGCCTGCCAAGCGGGCGTAAGTTTTACGGGCGCGTTCAAACGATTGATGAAGCTGTTGCGGCGTTAAGCCTTTCTTGCCGACTTGCACAATGTCGCTCGACGAATCGTAAGCCGATAAATTGGCTAATCCGCCCAAGCCCCAAAATGCCAACATACTTAATGCCAATGCACCTAAAATTAATTTGGCAACCCATGAATTTCCGAGTTTGTTAAAAAAAGTAATCATTTGCGTTTATCCTTTGTTACTGTTTTTTGTTTTTTATACAAAAAAACGCGCCGTTTTTCAAGTGTTTTTTTATTTTTGCCGCATTTTATCTTCAATCAGGCGAACAGCCTCTTCCAAAGAAGGAACTTCTTTTTTGTTTTTAACCGATGCCATCACTTTTTCCCATTTGACATAAGGACCGTAATGCCCGATTTGATAGGTAATTTCTTTATCGTTCCATTTGCCCAAAACGGTTGCTTTGGCTTTTTCTTTCGATTTTGACAGCAATTCTTGCGCTCTTTTGAGATCAATGGTCAACACGTTATCGGTCGGTTCCAACGATTGATATGTTTTTCCGCGTTTAACGTAGGGTCCGAATTTGCCCAATGCCGCTTCAATCGGTTCTTTTGTTTTGGAATCGATTCCCAGTTGTCGCGGCAATGAAAGAAGTTGTAATGCCACATCAAGCGTGATTTTTTCGGGTGCCGTATTCTTGGGTAAACCCGTTCTTTTGGCTTCTTTACCGCTGCCTTCCTGCACATACCAACCGTAAGGACCTTTTCTTAAAATAATCGGTTTGTTTTGAGGGCTGACTCCCAGCTCTTTTAAGGTTTCTTTACTCTCTTTATCGGTTCCTTCGGCTAAATCGCTCGGCATTTCAAACGCTTGTTGTTTCGTATATTTACATGTCGGATAATTGGAACAGCCGATAAACGCACCGAATTTTCCCAAATGTAAAGAGAGTTTTCCCGTATGGCATTCGGGACAAACACGCGAATCGGGTGTCGGAAAAATTTGTTTTTCCAAACTATGCAACACGGTTTCCATAATGTCATGCGTTTTTGTCGGAACGGCGTGAACCGTTTGATTGAATTGTCCCCAAAAATCTCTTAAAACAGGCTTCCATTGCGCTTTTCCGTTGGTAATGTCATCAAGCTTGTTTTCCATATTGGCGGTATAATCATATTGGACATATTGATTGAAATAATTTTCCATAAACGCCGTTACGATTTTTCCTCTGTCCTGCGGAACGAACTTTTTGGCAATTAACTTTACATATTCTCTTTCCTGCAACACGTTTAAAATGGTGGCGTATGTTGAGGGACGTCCGATGCCGAGTTCTTCCAGTTTTTTCACCAGACTGGCTTCCGAAAAACGCGGTGGCGGTTCGGTAAAGTGTTGCGCCGGTTCGACTTTAATTAAATCGGTTTTATCGCCGACATTCATGGGCGGCAGTAAGGCGTTATCTTCTTCGGGCGAATCATCGACATCTTCTTTATAAACTTTAATGAAGCCCGGGAAAGCAATCGTTTGCCCCGTTGCCCGAAATTGTGTTTTTTGCGTGTTTGAAAGAATATCAATACTCACTTTATCCAAAAGTGCATTTTCCATTTGACAGGCTATGGTGCGCTTGAAAATCAACTCATATAATTTTCGTTGATCGGGCGTTAAATGCGCGGCAATCGATTCGGGTGTGCGTCGAGCTTGCGTCGGACGAATGGCTTCATGCGCTTCTTGGGCGTTTTTGGAATTGTTTTTATAAAAACGCGGTTTATCGGGTAAATAATTTTCACCGTATTCTTTTAAAATCAATTCGCGAATTTGTCCGATGGCTTCTTGCGATAAAGCAACGCTGTCGGTACGCATGTATGTGATTAAACCGACCGTTTCTCCGCCGATATCAACGCCTTCGTATAATCCTTGTGCCAGCTGCATGGTTTTTTTGGCACTGAATCCCAGTTTGCGAGAGGCTTCCTGTTGCAGGGTTGACGTTGTGAACGCGGGCGCGGGATTGCGCTTGATTTGCTTTTTCTCGACGGCGCCGACGGTGTAAAGCGTGTTCAACGCCGTATCAAGTGCTTTGTCTGCCGCTTCTTTTGTCGGAATATCAAACTTTTTCAATTTTTCGCCGTTTAAATGCGTAAGCTTTGCCTGAAATGCCGTTCCGTCTTTTGTTTGAAAATGACCTGTTAAATCCCAATATTCTTCCGCCTTGAAAGCATTGATTTCATCTTCACGTTCACAAATAAGTCGTAACGCTACCGATTGCACGCGTCCGGCGGAACGGGCGCCGGGCAGGCTGCGCCATAGCAACGGGGAAATTTGAAATCCGACCAGATAATCAAGCGCGCGTCGTGCCAAATAGGCATCAACCAGCTGCATATCAATTTCGCGCGGATTTTGAACGGCTTCCAATACGGCGCTTTTGGTAATTTCGTGAAACACAATACGATAAACGGGCAGTTGCGGATTTAATTTTTTTCGCTTTTTCAATTCCTGAACCACATGCCATGCAATGGCTTCCCCTTCACGATCGGGGTCGGAAGCCAAATAAAGCGCATCGGCTTTGGCAAGAGCTTTAATAATTTCCCGAACGGTTTTTTCGCCGCGACTTTGAACTTCCCAATCCATGGCAAAATCTTCATCGGGACGAACAGAGCCGTCTTTGGCAGGTACATCGCGAATATGTCCGAAACTTGCCATGACAAAATAATCTTTTCCCAAATACTTGTTAATTGTTTTGGCTTTCGCCGGTGATTCCACAATAACCAGTTTCATGCGTTCTCCCATTCATTGTTGTAAACGAGGGCTACTTTTCCGCCGGCAAACCGTTCAATTCGACCGGCAAGCTCCAATTCCACCAAAATAATGTTGACTAACTCCGTTCTTAAACCCGAGCCGCGAATAAGCTGATTGACATCGGTTGTTTCGGGGGAAAGTCTGCTTAAAATAATTTGACGGGCATTATTTAATTCCTGTTCCATGGGCAGTGATACGGAATCGTTTTCGGTTGCCTGTAAACTGTCCATTAAAATTTTTGTTGTGTCAAAATCGAGCAAACGTAAAATATCTTCGGCACTTGTTACCAAATGAGCGCCGTCTTGAATGAGTTGATTAGGTCCTTCACTGCGCGAATCGAGCGGTGAACCCGGAACGGCAAACACTTCCCGATTTTGATTCAGGGCGCATCGCGCCGTAATTAACGAGCCGGACAGTTTGTTGGCTTCAATAACCAACACGCCGACGGATAAGCCGGATATAATGCGATTCCGTCGCGGAAAGAAAGAGGGTATCGGCAAAGTACCCATCGGTAATTCGGATATTAAGCACCCGAGCGATGCGATTTTCTCATATAATTCTTCGTTTTCTTTCGGATAAACTTTATCAACGCCCGTACCCAAAACGGCGATTGTTCCGCCTTGTTCCGTCGTATTTGCCAAGGCGCCTTCGTGAGCTGCCGAATCGATACCGCGCGCCATGCCCGATGTGACAACGTAATTGTTTTGAGCTAATTGAAAAGCAATTTTTCGCGTGATGTTTTGTCCGTTTGCGGAACAGTTGCGACTGCCGACAATACCGATACTTGTTTTTTGAAGTAAATTTTTCCAACCTTTTATAAATAAAATCGGCGGACGATCTTCAATTTCTTTTAAAAGCGGCGGATAATCGGGCGATGAAACGGTCAGAATTTCGGCGTTGTTTTTGTGCGCCGATTCCAGTTGTTGATTTACAAACGAATCGTCGGCAATTTTAATCGGACGATTGCGCCCGCCGCGACGGGCAAACTCGGGTAAATGAATGACGGCTTCACGCGCACTTTTAAAATATTTCATTAAGTCGCGAAAGGTAATCGGTCCGACATTTTCACTGAGTGCCAGTTTAATTTGATAATATGCTTCGTCCGTTGGTTGCATCAGGCTTTTTTCTCCTTTTTGAAACGGATTTTGCTTTCTTCGCCTTTAATTAAGCGTTGAATATTGTTGCGATGACGATAATAAGATAATAAAGTCAACAAAAAATAAATTACGGCAACCGATTTTTTCGATTCTGTCAAATATGCCGCTATCGGCGCAAGGGTTAAAGCCGTTAAAGCGGCAAGGGAAGAATAACGAAACGTAATGGCGGTTATCAGCCAACATAATGCCGTTATAATGCCGGTTAAAGGTGTCATTGCCAACATAAGTCCCAGCGTTGAGGCAACGCCTTTTCCGCCCTTAAATTTGAGCCAGACGGGGTAATTATGCCCGATAATTGCCGCAACGCCTGCCGTTAAACCGATGGCTTGCGCGTGAAATAAAGCTTGAAACACAAAGGCTGCCAAAGCCGCTTTGCCGATATCGCAAAGAAGCGTTGCCAAGGCTAAATCTTTGCGCCCCGTTCTTAAAACATTTGTTGCGCCGATGTTTCCCGAGCCGATTTTGCGAATATCGCCCAAACCTGCCAAGCGGGTTAAAACAAGTCCGAACGGAATTGAGCCGATAAAATAGCCGATGACGATTGCCGTAAAATAAATAAGCATAACTTCTCCTTTAATGTTGTTTAAAGTTTTAAACAATTTTAATTTAAAACGCAAGCAAAAAAGAGAGCTTTTTTTGTTTTCATATATATATGAAAGATTTTTTTTATCGATTTAAAAATTTTTCGAACGAAATGATGTTTTAAGGCAGAATAATATCAATTAATTGTAATTGAATGCGTTTTTTATCGCGCCAAAATTCACGTTTCAGCGTACCGACGGCATAAATCGGCGTTTGTTTTTGATTCAGCAAAAATTGTCCGACGGGTGTGTCATGAGAACGGAAAGCAATGGCGTTTAAAGAAACGCCGTTCGGTGCTTTCAGCGTGCAACTGATATGTCCGTTTCTTAAAAGTAAGGAACGGGTAATCGAAACATTTTTAATCATAAATATCGGTTCGGGATTCGATTCGCCGAAAGGTGCCAACAATGTCAGCGAATCCATCAGCGAATCGGTAACGCCGGAAATGGAAATAACGGCATCGAAATATTGCTTTTGTCCGTCAGATACAAGCATTTCCGGCTTAATGTTTTCAAGTAAATATTGCTTGAATGCCGATAAATTGCTTTCTTTCAGCGAAAAACCGGCAGCCATGGGATGCCCGCCTCCTCGGGATAAAATGCCCCGTTGAATGGCGTTCATGACCAAAACGCCCAAATCAACCCCCTGTACGGAACGCGAGGAGCCTTTGACTTCATCATTTTCAATGCTTAACGCAAAGACTGGTAAATTATATTTGTCTTTGAGCCGTCCTGCAACAATACCGACCACACCCTGATGCCAATTATGCCCTTCAACCACAATAAACGGTGTGTGAAGCCCCGCGCGTTCAACCTGTTGAACGGCTTCTTGCAAAACAGCGCTTTCAATTTCACGGCGCATATTGTTTAATTCTTCCAATTCTTGCGCCAATATGGTTGCCTGCATGGAATCTTTGGCGGAAAGCAGGTGCATGCCGATATCCGATTTGCCGACTCGACCGCAGGCATTAATGCGCGGACCGAAAACATATCCCAAATGATGCGAATCGGGCGGTTCCTTAATTTGCACCATTTCCGCCAATGCTTTTAAGCCTAAATTTTGTCCCGTACGCATTTGTTTTAAACCTGATTTGACAAACAAGCGATTAACACCGCTTAATTTAACGACATCGCAAACCGTTCCGAAAGCTACCAAATCCAAATAAATCATTAAATTCGGTTCCGTTCGCGATTGATAAAACCCTTTTTCGCGCAAAATGGCATTTAAGGCAACCGTAAATAAAAACACAACACCTACCGCTGCCAAATAACGACAGGGATGATGAATATCTTCATCCAATCGTTTCGGATTGACCAACGCATACGCGTTCGGCAAATGCGTTGCATCGGGATCGTGATGATCTAACACCAACACATCCAGTCCTAAGGCTTCACCGTCGGCAATGGCTTCAAAAGCCGTTGTGCCGCAATCCAACGTGGCGACAACCGTACACCCCTTTTCTTTGTATTCTTTCATTTTTTGACTGTTCGGACCATAGCCGTCTTCCCGATCGGGAATAAAACAAAAAACTTGAATGCCGCACGATTCCAAAAACATTTTTAATAATGCCGTTGATGTGGCGCCGTCCACATCGTAATCGCCCATTAAACCGACAGGCTCGCCCGCCAATACGGCTTGCGCCATTCTTTCGGCGGCTTTGCGCATATCTTTCAATGAAAACGGGTTAGGTAAATTATGTTTTAAAGTCGGATATAAAAACGCTTCGGCTTCATCGCATGTGATTTGTCGTTCCGCCATAATGCGTGCCGTTATTTCGGGCAGATTAAATCGTTGTTGCAAAGCCTCTGCCAAGGAGGAATTATAAGTTTTTGCCGTCCATTGATTTTTCATGAGCGATTGAAATATTTTTTCATTATCCGAAGCGTTCATTTGATTATGTCCTTACATTTTTTATCAGTTTATCTGTTTTTTTTTCGGAAAGCAAGTAAAAATGCGACTCTCTTTTTTGAAAAAAGTAAAATAAATCTTGCAACAAACGTTTTTTTCTTTTATAATGTAATTATTCGACCCAGGGGGAAAAATGGCGCGAAATGTTTTATTTATAGCAAGTGAAATGACACCGTTTGTAAAGACGGGCGGGTTGGGAGATGTTGTCGGTTCGCTGCCCAAAGTGTTGGCTTTTAACAAAGAAATGGTCGTAAAAGTGATTGTTCCGCTTTATTCGTGCATTGATTATCAAAAATACGGTTTATTTTTGCGGATGCAGGGTAATTGCGTCAATATGGGAAATTGCCAAGAATTTTTCAGTGTACATCAATCAAATTTTGTGCCGAATGTTGAAACATACTTTATTGAATTTAACAAATATTTCGGGCGTCCGATTTATCGGCAACACGGCTTGTACGATGATGCTTATTCTCATAATGAATACCAAGATAATGCCTATCGATTTTCGTTTTTTACGCGGGCAGCGTTGCAAACGGCAAAAGATTTGGGTTTTAAGCCCGATATTGTCCATGTTCACGATTGGCAAACCGCATTGGCGCCGTATTATTTAAAACATGATAACGATCCTTTTTTTGCCGAAACAAAAAGTCTTTTAACCTTGCATAATGTGCCTTATCAGGGGCGTTTCGGTGCCGATGTCGTTCCGTATGCCAAAATTGATTGGGCAGATTTTAATTGGACGGCTTTTGAAGATTACGGACGTATTAATTTATTAAAGGGCGGTATTCGGTTTGCCGATAAGTTGACAACCGTTTCCCCGAATTACGCCCGCGAAATTCTGACGCCCGAATACGGTGCCGGGCTTGATTTTATTTTAAGAGAACGCCAAAACGATTTAACAGGTATTTTAAACGGAATTGATACGCAGTTATGGAATCCGCAAAAAGATTTTGTTATTCCGCATCAATACAATCAGGTGACGTTTGAACAGGGAAAATCGCTCAATAAAAAAGAGTTGGTGCGCCGTTTCGGGCTTGAAACCCCTCAAAAACCTGTTTTTTCCATGGCAGTTCGTTTAACGGAACAAAAAGGCGTTCATATGTTGCAGGAATGTATCGAATCGGTGTTGAATACCATGCAATGTCAGTTTGTCATTATGGGGAACGGCGATGGCGATATTCAAAACTATTTTGAAGCTTTACCCCGTAAATATCCCGGGCAGATTTCCGTGAAAATCGGCTTTGAAACAGAGTTAGAGCATTTAATGGATGCCGGTGCCGATTTTTCACTCGTGCCGAGCTTATATGAGCCGTGCGGCTTAAAACAAATGGTTTCGCAAACATACGGAACGTTACCGGTCGGACGGGCAACGGGCGGATTGGAAGATACCATTTTAAATTATAATGAATTCAGCGGAAACGGTACCGGCTTTAAGTTTCATGATATTTCCTCAAAAGCACTTTATAATACAATCGGTTGGGCAAATGCCACATGGTTTGATCGTCCGAATCACATTCGGGGAATGCGCGAGTTGGCCATGAAACAAAATTATTCATGGGATAAATCATCTTTGGAATATAAAAATTTGTATAATCAAATGATAGGAGTAAAATAATGCAAAAAATATCAATAGCGATTGTCGGTTGGGGTAATGTCGGACGCGCTTGTCGTCGCGCTATCGGCGAATGTTCCGATATGGTTTTAAAAGGCGTTGTGCGTCGTGAATCGTCATTGAGTTTCGGCGATCCCGAGCTTAAAACAATCAAGGTTGTTTCCGATATTAAAGCTTTGGGACAAATCGATGTCGCTCTTTTGTGCATTCCCTCCCGAGAAGTGCCGCAACGCATTAAAGAATATCAATCGTTAAAAATCAATACCGTTGACAGTTATGATGAACATCAAAACATTGCTGCTTTGCGTCGTGATCTGGATATGACGGCAAAAGTGAAAAAAACCGTTTCCATATTTGCTGCCGGTTGGGATCCGGGAACCGATTCGCTGGTGCGAGCGCTCATGAAAGTTGTTTCATTAACGGGGCGTACCACAACCACGTTCGGCGGTGAACAGGGGGGTCGCAGTATGGGGCATACCGTTCAGGTTAAAAGTATTGAGGGGGTTAAAGATGCCGTTGCTTTAACAATGGCAAACGGACGCGGCAAACAAAAACGCAAAGTTTATGTTGAATTGAAAGAAGGTGCCGATATTCGAAAAATTGAAAAAGAAATTCTTGCCGATTCTTATTTTAAATCGGAGCCGACGGAAGTAATTGCTGTTGAAAGCATTGAACCGTACAATACGTTACATCATTCGGCGGAAATTGAGCGAACCGGTATGGAAGTTCGGCAAACCTATATTGTCGAGGGAACAAATCCGGAGTTTACCGCCAATGTAATGGTTGCCGCGGCGCGGGCTTGTATGCGCGCTTTCGAAAAAGAGGAATACGGCGTTTATACTTTCATTGAACGCCCCGTTATCGATTATTTGTCGGGAAGCGGTCTTGATGAAAGATTGGAGGGCTATTAACATTTGTTAAACATTCATCAAAAAAAACGGCATCACGGTGAAAAGATGTCGTTTTTTTATAAAAAAGGTGTTATGTCCGTTTTTTTATTGCTTAAATGCTTTTTTCAGACGTCTGATTCGTTTAATATGTTGAAATATATTTTTATTTTATTTTTTTTTGTTTATTTTAAGTAATTTTTTAATTTAGAACTTGACTTTTTTAAAAAAACTGATAGAATAAGTTTAATATCTCGTTTTTTAACGGATTATTTTTTCTGAAAAGGAAATTTTATTATGAGACGAAGAAGTACGCTGAGAAGAGCTGCAAATGTTGTATTTTCACCGAGGGGAAAAATGGCAGAATTATTTACGATTGTATGGTGCCACAATACTGAAATGTTGGCAAAACGTATTGCTCAAAAAGCAAATCTGAATGTTCAAGACGGTTTGGGTGATACATTATTAATAAAATCAATTATGCGTGGTTTTGATGATATGGCTCAATTATTGATTGATGCCGGTTGTCGGTTAGATACGCAAAATATGCGCGGTGATACCGCTTTAATCGTTGCCGCCAAATATCAGAATGAAAAAATGGTGCGGGTGTTGGCAAAAGCCGGTGCCGATATTGATATTTGCAATGAACATCTTCAAACGGTCAATGATTTCGTCAGAGAGGAAGAAACCATTCGTTTGTTAGAACAAATTCGTAATTCGGAAAAAGGGCGCCCCGTCAGAGAACTTAAAGAGTTGGTCTGTAACGGTCCGGCAACAAAGATTATGAAACAATTTGAAACAAAAGAGTTTTTAACAAGCTTGCGTCTGTACGGTTTGTTTGCGGAAGCGTTTCAACAGTTGAATGTTGAAGAGATTGAAAAAACAAACGATACCATTAAAGGCAAAATTACACGGCGTGAACAGCTCAGCATTGATAAAGTTCGTTGGGCAAAACTGAAAGCCGAAAAATCGCACTTTTGATTTTGTTGTGATTGTTAAAAAAAAGCGGTCTTTATCAGATCGCTTTTTTTATAAATGCTTCAATTCAACCGCTTGTTTTAAATGCCGAAGAAAGCGTTTAAAAAGGAATTAAAAGAATCACCGATATAATCTAAAAATCGGGTTAATTGGCGTTCTGTTTTTTCTTCTGCCTGTTTCAAATGAACGGATTTTGCCTCTGATATTTTAAATGATGATGATTTTTTTAAAGGCGCCTGATGTGTTCCCGAACGGGCATGTAAAGCTTTTGAGGGCATTGGAGCAAATAAGAACGTATGGTGCGGCACCGTATTTTTGTAATGCGGTTGAATATTTAAAATTGATCCGTAAGAGTTTCGGTGTGTTTGATGTTGTGTAAAAACGGGGCTTTGGCGGCGGGTGTTTTTCTGATGATAAAACGGATGGGTATGCGCTGTGTGCGTAGTGTGCGTATTATGATAATAATAAGGTCGGTTTGCCAAACAAAGCGGCGTGTATAATAAAATTAAAAGAATAAGAATAAAACGCATAACTTACTATACAACAAAAAAAATAAAAAAGAAATAAGAAAATGAATTCGATTATAAAAATCCCCTGTTATTGATTTAAAAAGTTATCGTTTTGTGTCTTTTTTTGAAGTTGATCGGCAAATGACTGTAATCGCATCAAAATTTCGTTAAAATCGGAGAATTGTTGTTGATTTTCTCTTTTGTTTTTTCGCTTTTCTTTCGGATCGAATGACAATACAGATCCTTTAAATTGATTGTCGGAAGAATGTGTCATCAGAACGGGTTGTGTTGTTCCTTTTTGTTTTTTCTTTTGCGGCGGATTTGGTTTTGAAAAATTGTTTAAGGGTTCCTCGATTGTTTTTTTCTTTTTAGCGTTTTTTTTGTAAGAATTCATAAATTTTATAAAATGTTGATTCTTTTGAAATTCCGGATGTGATGCTAAAAAGGCGTCGGGCGGTATCGGTTTTTTTAAAAATTGTTTGTCAAACGCAAGCGGATAATGCGTATCAAGCATTTTAAGCGGTGGAGGCAAAAAATATTCTTCGTCAACAAATTTTAAGTTTTGATAAGGTTGTTCCTTTTCATTTGTGAGTGCTTCAACATATTCTTCATCATTTTGAATATTTTTGAAAGTCGAACGCGAACTTGTTGTATCCAACAGCTGCCATTTTTTGTTGATTTGTACGGCATTCCAGGCATGCAATCCGCCAGGCGAAAATCCGTTTACAACAATAGCGTTCAGACCGGCACGTCGTGCCATATACACAAACAGTTTGGCAAAATGCCGACAAACGCCGGCACGTTTTTGAAAGGTATCTTGTGGCGTGTCTTTATAGCAATCATACATGCCATCGGGTGTGAGAAGACAGTCGGTAAAAGGTTTGTCATTGGTATGTTCATATTTGGTTCGCAACTCATAGTCATCGTAGAGAATATTTAAAGAAATCCAAACATAAATAACACGCGTTGTCAACAGTTCGTCACCCTGAAACGGTCTTGTGAGATAATCGGTTAAGGTGTTTAAATCGTGGGTATATTTATCAGGCACGTTCATAGCATGTTTATCCGCCCGCGAATAGACGGCATAACTCCAAACGGGAAAGGAATAAAGCAAGAAAAAAAAGAAAAGAATATACCGCATCAATTCATTATACAAAATATATGCAGACAATGCAAGGTTATTTTAAAGATCCCTTATCAGCTCTGAATGCGGGAATATAAAGCATATCACAGAGCAGGGCGGTTGAATAACCGATTATTAATGCCGTTGCCGGATTGGTTAAGTCGGCAACATAACCGACAAATGTTGTTCCCAACGTATAAAAAACACAAATAAACATTGAGAAAATGGAAAGCAACGTACCGCGCTCTTTTTCGGAAACAATATTTTGCATATATGTGCAGGAAGCAGGGGTATAAATGCCGTTGGCACCTGATCCGAGCGTTTTAAAAAACGGGGCAAAAAAATTGGAGAAAAGGGCTGATGTGATGCAAAAAAGATTATCGGCGCATGCCCCGAAGAAAATGGTTTTTTTAAGACCGATTAAATGTCCGACTTTGCCTGACAGCCAACTGCAAACAGCGTCTGTCATATGCCCGGCAAAGCGGAAAATTCCCAATGACCAAACAGGAATGATTTCTTTATAAAAATTGCTGCCGAAGGTAAAAGTCGCTTCGTTGACGGCAAAATGCGCCGAATCGGCAAGCATATAAAGAGAGAGCCTTTTTTCACGATATAAATAACGTAGCGCCGAAAAAAAATGTTTGAAAGGATTCGTAAAAGTTTGTCGGCAATTTGTTTCCGTTAAAAACAAACTGATTATAAAGGCAAGAGTCATCGGAAAGATAGTGGCAATCATTGCCGTTTTCATGGAAAAATAAACAAAAATACCGCTTAAAAGCGATCCCAAAGCTAATCCTACGGAGGGATAAATTTTAACATGCGATAAAACCGTATGGTATTCGGATTTTCGTCCCAATTTTTCCATACTTTCATAAACAAGGGCATCATTGTTGGCATTGCCGATTCCCCGATATATGCCGAAAAATAAACTGCCGATGATTAAAAGTTCGTAAGACGGCGCAAATGCATAAATGATTGCCGCAATCACGCGACAGGCAGCGCCCGTGATGCACACTTTTTTCCGCCCCCATGAATCGGCTAAAACGCCTAACGGTAAACTGCATAAAGTACCGGTTGCGTAAGCAATGGCATATATGCTCATTGCTTTGGTAAAGTTCCCTGTAATTTGTGCAAAAAAAATGGCTTCAATCGGCAATGAAAAAAACATTTTTGTACACAAATAATAAAGGCAAATTAACCGTATGTTTCGTTCATAAGGCGAAAAAGAAGTCAGCTTAAAAAATGAAAATAATGCCGTTATTTTTTGCATATTGCTTTTTTATCCTCTTTTAACAGATTTTGCAATAACTTTTTTACTTGCTTCTTCCTTTTTTTTCTCTTAATCTGAAAAGAGAAAGGTTAAAAATGAAGCAAAGAATAATTTTTATCTGCGGAAAAGTGCTTTTAATCGGAATGATATGCAGCGTTTTCGGTATGTGTCGATATTCTGTGCCGATGAATAAAGCATGGAGCGCCTCTTATTTATCCGAACACGTTCACACGAAGGGGTTTCACAAATAAAGCCGATGAGGAGCTTTATTTATGAATACGTCGCCGATTTTTACGCTTGTTGGCTTTGTCATTCTGATTGTTTTCTTCATGAACGACTTTTGCGTTATTTTCATTTGAAGCGTTATCGGCAACCGCCGCATTGTTTGCTTTATCCGCATTTTGAGCGTTGTTACCTTTATCTGCATTTTGAGCATTATCGGCAGCCGCATTGTTTGCTTTATCCGCATTTTGAGGATTGTTGCCTTTATCCGCATTTTGAGCGTTATCGGCTTTATTCGCATTTTGAGCGTTGTTACCTTTATCCGCATTTTGAGGATTGTTGTCGGCTTTTTGAGAATTGTTTTCCTCTTTGGCAGCAGGCTCCTTGTCCTTTTTCTTTTGCGGTTCAACCCGATGATCAACCTGATGATACCGTCCGTCGCTTTCCTTTTGGAAATATTCTTCACCGTATTTATCCCATCTTAAATTTAACGCAACATCATCAAAATCCAAAATGGTAGCATAATCGGTAAACTTATTATCAACATTCCGATACAAGCGATAAGGAGATGTTTGTACCAATGTGTCTGTCCAATATTTATGCGTAACGGGAATCTCGACTTTCTTGAAGTTTTCTTGTTCCTGTGCGAGCGCTTCATCATATTCCAAGATTTGGAAACCGTCAATGTTTTTAATTTTGCTCTTAATTATTTCCACACTCGGATTCAGTTTTGCCGCTTCATCAATTCGCTTGGAAAGATCCGAATCGATTAAGTAGAAATATTCTTTAAACGGTACAAATCCCGCTAAAATATTTTCACGAACCTGGTTGACCAATTTTTCGGTTTTCGATGAGGGTCGATTTAAAAAGCCGTAGTTCACGTTTTTATTATGGCGTATTGCCCAACGCCACATATCACGATAATTATCGTTATGCGCAAAGATAAAAACGTTTTTGTATTGTTTATCCAAGCGATCCCATTCTTCCGATTTAAACGGATGGGTTATCGTGTAGGGGTGACGAATATAATCGGATTTTCCTTTATAGTTCGGATATAAATCCCAAATTTGAACGACAAGCAAAAACGGTAACAGCAGATAAGCAAATTGCGGAAAAGTTTTTCCTGCCGTTTTAATCAGGAAAAATGCCAATAAATACCATATCGGCCAGAAGAAACGTCCGGAATAGCGGAAAACACTGCCGATCCAATCAATAATCGGACCGGGATTATAATCAACTAAAACCAGTGTGCCGTATTTAACCTGACTGGATAAAGAATAAATGAAAAAACCTGCCAATAATAAAGCAATCAGCGCATTTTTCTTTAAGTTTTCCATTTTGAAAAGATGCTTGATATGCGGAAAGAACATAATCAACAAAATCAATAAGCCGAATCCGAAATAATTGTCGGCATCAAAATCGTCTTTCAGTCTGGGTGTTATTGCTGAAAAAACACGTGATTGACTCCAAATCGGATTAAATAAGGCTGCTAAATTTAAGCCGAACAAGCGCCAACCGCCACTGGTTAATACTTGTTCTTTTTCAACCATACCCAACAAGTAAAACCAGAACAGAAACACACACGCCAGGCAAGTTATGCCCCAAAGAATCGTGCCGAGTCGCACTTCTTTATCAAACCAATATTTTTTCAAAATTAAAATGAAAAAGAAACCGCCGACCATCGGTAAAAAGTAGGGGCAAGTCAACGTGGCAAGCGAAAGAATAATGCCCATTGCCAACCATTCGTTTTTTGTCAGCTTATCGTTTAACCATAAATAAATTGCCCATAATAATATAAATTGACACATAAGGTTAATGTGAACAAAAACGCGCATCAGCATAATCGGCGCGGTAACGAAAAACAAAGCGCCGATAATAACTAAAAACTTGTTTTTAAAGGCTTTTCTGAAAATTAAAACCGAAAAAACAGCTTGCAACGTATAGCTGATTAACATCCAAATACCCACAAACTGTGTTTCGGCAGAAAGTCCGAAAAACTTATGAAATACCTTAAAAATAAGAGAAAGCAAGGGGCTGCCGTCCGTTCCGTGAACGGAAATGCCGTAAGGATATGCCAGATTCATATGTGTAAAAATCGGCCATCGCCATTCATCCAATCGATAAAAAACACTGCCTAAATATGAAACCGTAAAATCACCGCCCACAAGAACGAAATCTGTATTATAAACGTCCAGAACGGTAAAACCGAACATAACGAAAAAGGCGATTAAGGTCAGTCCTACCGTCACGATCATATCGCAGTTGGGATAAATAAAATTTATCAGCTTCGAATAAAATCGACCCAATTTTGTGTTTTGATTTTCCCGAAATTTAAAACGGAAGAGCTTTGATGTATCCAGAACAATTTTCATTTTTTCCCCTCTTGTTTCAGTGTGATTAAAAGTTAGTTTTCTTTTTATACCATATTTTATAAAATATCAATAAAAAAATATGTTTTTTTTAAAAAAAATATGTTTCGTGCCGAATAAAGGGGCGGCACACAAAAAAACCGCTCTCGAAAGGAAAGCGGTTTTTATAAATGTTATTAAAGAGTTATGCTTTCGGCCATTCGGCAGATTGTCGAGCATTAAACTCAATCCACTTGTCATCGGCCTCATCGGAAGAGGAGATGGCACCTTGCGGACATTCGGAAATACAAACACCACATTCAATGCAATCATCGGGATTCACAACCACTTGCGAATCACCTTCATGAAAAGCGCCAACAGGGCATACTTCCGTACAACTCTTACATAAAACACATTTATCACCATTAACAACTGACGGCATAATTCCTCCTTTTTTTATTGTTGTTACGATTTAAAAACTCTTATCACAGAAAATAAAATTAAGCAAGTCTTTTTTTCATATTTTTGTATTTTTTAAGTCATTTTAATAAAATAAGGCAATTACCGAAATGAAAGTCGGTTATAATTCGGGTTTTAAATCGGAAGGAGTATCCCAATATTTTTCTTTTTCGTGAACGGGCATATACAATACGTTATATGTTTGCACCTGATATCCGAGCGGGTTTGTGCTGGACGGAATGCCGTTTTGATTGATTCGAATAATCACGCGAAAGCGTTGGCGTGCCAAAGCATTTTGTGTTTTGCATTCAATACATGTCTTTGAGTTGTCTTCACACGGGCAAAGCGGATTAAAAGCATTCGGAATGGGCATATCAAACGTATCAAACACGCCTTCCCACGTGTTTCCGTGAACGCGTTGTAATTCATAAATATGCACATCGCGGACAAAGCCTTTTGTTCGGGATTCGTTATACATTAAATCGGCTTCTGCCTGAAACGGCGCATAAACTTGTTTGTGATTGGAAAATACGGAAACGGGACCGGCGCTGCCCCACCGTTTTTGCATAGCCGCATTATCCCAAACAATTTCATTTCGATATTTAATATAGTCGCGTAAAATCGATTCGATATACAAACGGCTTGCCGAAACGGTTATTTCTTCATATTCTGCCGGTAAAATAACTTTGCGCGACGAATCAATGGTATATAAATTGACGGCACGGCGATTGGCAATGGATATATCAACACGATCGGCGGAATAAATGACAAATGAGGCAATTAAAATGGTTAAAGCAATATTGATTATAATAATTACCGCCAGAAAACGCGCTGTTTTCATATACCGCCGTTCGGGCAGGGCTTTAACTTGCATATATTCGGGATAAGCACCTAACACATCGGGCGAATTCGTATTTTTCGGTGCAAATAAAAACCCTAGACGCATTTTCTCCTCTTTTTAATAATAATTTTTTGCGGCGCTTGTGTTTTTGCTGAGTGAAACATCGAAAATCACTTCTGTGCCGTTCAGTGAAGAAGAACCAAGCAAAATCATTGCGACACGGTTATCTTTGGCATACGTTAAATAACTGTTGGTTGCGCGAATACTTGTCAACTCCTGCCAGCCGAATTTCGGCATTTCCTGCATATAAAAATCAAACATATTCGCTTGATTATACGGCACTTTAAAAGCCAATCGACCGATGAGCGGATCATTGCCGAACAATAATGTTTTATCCAAACTCATGGTTGCGTTTTCGGGAATGGGAATCTCGCGAAATTGCGCAAAATTAGGGGTTGATTGCATGACGCCGTTTTCAAATGTGTTTTCTGACTTAAATGAAGGTTGAATGCTTTCATTGTGACAAGCACTCAAAAAAACAAAACTGCTTAAAATAAAAAGTATTGCGCGCATTTTTTATCCTTTCGTAATTTAAGAATAAAATAAACTTAAAAATAAATCAAGAGATTTTTATAGAAATCGGCGTTTAAAAAAGCTTTTCTTCATTCAAAAAAGGTATAAAAAAACCTCTTCCCGAAAAAGAGAAGAGGCTTTGTTTTGAAATTTTAATAAGCAACCGTTGTGGCACTTCTGTTTTGAGCCCAAGCTTCTTCGGAGGAACCCAAAACGACCGGACGTTCTTTACCGTAAGAGATAACCCGAATCCGATCAGATGAAATACCTTGCGCCATTAAGTAATTGCGCGCTGCCATGGCACGACGTTCTCCTAATGCCAGGTTGTATTCGCGTGTGCCGCGTTCATCGCAACGACCTTCAATTACAACTAAAACCCGGGGATGATCAGCCAACCATTTTGCTTGTTCAGCCAAGTTTTGGCGCGCATCGGCCGTTAAATCGGAACTGTCTAACAAGAAATACACAACACTCGGTGTTTCATCGCGGAACTTTTGTGTGTTTTCCGTTTCTTGTAAATCGGCGATATTGACATCATCATTCCAACCGCCGTTGCCGTTACCGTATAAATCGGCACCGTCTTTTTTTGTTGCACAAGCACTCAACAGCGACATTGCGCAAATTAAAGCAAATAATTTTTTAAACATTTTTTCCTCTTTCATTGATAAAGTTTTCGGCGGCGTTTTGGCGTTTGGGGATATATTAAACATCAATTTATTCCGTTTGGCGTTCAGCGTCGCGTTTTCGATTGTATCAAAACATAAAGGCGATTGAAAGTCAAGGTTTTTTTTCAAAAACGGGATATAAATATGAAAAAAATTTGAAAACAGGTGTTTTTATTGAATGCCTTTTTGATATTTTAATTGATTTCCGTCGTTTTCTTTTATAAATACTTCCGTGCCGTAATGATCCCATTTAATCGTGACGGTCTCATTATCTTCACGGATGATTTTGCCTGTTTCTTCCGGTATATCCACGCGATAAAAGTTTTTTTTGTCTTTAAAGCGAATCCAATCTGTCCAATTCGGATGAGAGACAAAAATATCATCTTTTAATATTTTGTTTTTAACACACGAAAAATCATAAGCTTTTTTCAAAACAGTCTGATTGAGTATTTTTAATTTTTCATTTGATTCGATCATTTTTTGATAAATGAGACATTTATGTTCCGTACTCACATACATGCTTAACCAATTATACGGCACATCTTCCCAAAAAGGCTTAATTTTTTCCAGTTGAATTTGTTTATATGATTCATTTTGAATTCTGTGATATGAAGGGGGACGTTCGACATTTTTAACATAGCCGAAATACAAAAGTTTTTCATTGATTTTTGTTATTTTACCGCCTTTGTTTAAAATATCTTTCCATAAACCGCTGTCTTCGGCGTATAAATATTTCGGGTTATATCGTAAATGATGCTTATTTAAGAAATCACGACGCATCATAACGGTCGGATGCACAACACCCGATGTAAAATAAGTACTTAAAGCAATTTCATCGGGCGAACTCAGTCGGGGCGGTGTCAGCGGTTTTCCCGGCTCGATATCCGATCGGTATATATCGCCGCCCAACACGACAATATCGGGATTTTCATTCATTGCCCATACTTGCCGTTCCAACCGATACGAAACGGATTTGTCGTCATCGTCCATACGGGCAATATATTTACCGCGTGCTTTATCCAATCCGCGATTGAGCGAATAAATCAGCCCTTGATTGATTTCATTTTTTAAAGGTTTAATGCGCGAATCTTTTTTTGCGTAATTTTGAATTATTTTCCATGTTCTGTCGGTTGAACCGTCATCGATAATAATGAATTCGAAATCTTTAAATGTTTGTTGCAGAATCGATTCAATGGCGGTCGGCAAAGCATGTTCGCGATTGAAAGTTGACATCACGACGGAAACTTCGGGCTGATGTTTCAAATGTTCAATAAAATCATGCGGATTAAAGTATTGTCTCGATAGAAAACCCGATAGAAAAACAAAAATCAAGCTGATAATAAAATAAACTGTTTTCTTCATGGAAAGAACTTCGTAAAATTATTTTGTCTTCTTATTGAATTCTCCACCGTTTTCCGCCGTTTTCTTTGGTAAACACTTCCGTACCGTAGTGATCCCATTTGATTGTGACGGTCTTATCATCTTCATGAGTGATTTTACCTGTTTCGGTCGGGATATTTAAACGGACAATCGTTTTATCTTTGGGATTGACATAAATAAAGTCATTCCAGAATTTGTGAATGGTTTTGATTGCACCTGCCATCAATTCATTTTTTGTGCAAACAGCCTTTTTCCTCTTTTCAAGTATATCCTGATTTAAAATATGTAATTGCTCATTTTTTTGAACCATATTTGTGAGAATGATACACTTGTCTGTATTGTTGTTGAAGGCGCCCAATATTTCATAAGGTGCATCGAAAAAAGGCGCTAATTTTTCTTTTTGAACTAATTTAAACGTTTCACCTTGAATATAGCGATATTTGTCCGGATGCGTAACGTTTTTGATATATCCGAGATATAATAAGCCCTCGTCAAGTGAAGAAATTTTACCGCCTTTATTCAAGATATCCTTATAAAGACCGGTATCTTCGGCATAGAGATATTTGGAATTATATCGAATGTGATGTTTTTCCAAAAAGTCACGCCGAATCATAATGGTCGGATGTGCCAGTGCTGAAGAAAAATAAGTGTTGATGGCAATTTCATCCGGATCATTAATCAAGGGATAAGAATGTAACCGTTTCGGAACGGCATCGGCGTTTAAGATAGCTGTGCCCAACACGACAATATCGGGATTTTCTTCCATTGCCCATACTTGCCGTTCCAATCGATACGAAACGGATTTGTCGTCATCGTCCATACGGGCAATATATTTACCGCGTGCTTTATCCAATCCGCGATTAAGGGAATAAATCAAACCTTTGTTTTTTTCGTTTTTAAGGGGAACAATGCGTTTATCCTTTTTCGCATAAGATTGAATAAGTTTCCATGTATTGTCGGTTGAACCGTCATCGATGATAATAAATTCAAAATCTTCAAATGTTTGTTGAAGAATCGATTCAATGGCGGTCGGCAAAGCGTGTTCACGATTGAAAGTTGACATTATAACGGAAACGACAGGCTTGTGGAAAAGATGATAAATAGACGGAAATAATAACTTTTCACTAAATATTCCGGCACAAAAAACGACGATTGTATATAAAATACCGATGAGTGCTCTCATGATTTTTGATTTTTTCATATTCCCCTCACATAAATAATAATGTTTTTTTCTAGCATACTCCGAATAAAAAAGCAATAAAAAATTAATGAATGGGAAAAAGAAAATTGTTTTCATAAAATTGAATCGGCACAACGGCATAATAAAAAGTGGCAGGAATTATGGCACGATAAACTTCTTCGCCTTTATTCAAACGCATGACAATCGTATTTCCACGGGTGCGATTATGTTCAATCGGAACGGTGGTTGCCGATACCCAAATTTCCTTTGTCACGGGATGAATATAAACAAGGGATCCCATTTCGGCATGAAAGTTTAAATCTTTCAGAAAAAGCTGATGAACGGTTCGTTTTTTATCATTGATTTTATAAATTGAGGCATATGAATTTTTTGTTGTTTTAAGCTTTTTATCGAATAATTCACCGGAATTGTCAAAAATAGAGTAAATCCCGTTGCCGGCATATAAAACATTATGTGTTTTTAAAGGCCATTTAAAATCGGGAACGGTTTCGATTCCTTCTTGCACGGCTTGCGGATACGGTTTGCCGTTTTTGTCGACAACCGTTAAAACTTTATTTTTCAGTGAACCGTTTTTTCCGTTTCTGCCTGATTTATTCACTTGTTGATGCGGTGTAAACCACCACAGAAGCTTTTTTGTTTTTTCATCGATTTTGGCAATACCGAAGTGACGCCCCGATACAATAACGGCTTTGTTTTCGGCATCATAGGTAATGCCGTTGGTATGCGCCCAATCTATTTTATTATAATCATATTCCGTGGATTTGACAATTAACGATCGATCGGGATTAAGCATTTCCGCCAAATCATAACGTGCCACTTCTTTCCCCGTTTCATAATCTAACTCTAAAACAAAATCGCGATGAGTTGGCAAATTTTTCCCGTCAATAAGCGCCGTTGTGTTGTTAAATGAGCCGAAAACAAGCAAATTGCCGTTCGGTTTGTGTCCCATGCCGTGAACATAAGTGTAAAAATTAGCAGGGTAAGAATAATGCTTTTCCAATTCGCCGAGCAGATTATAGCGATTAATGCCGTTTGGATATTCCGCAAAAATTTTATCTTTGAAAAAATAGGCATGATGTCCGTTAGGCAGGTTTAAAAAATAGCGTAAATGTCCTTTTTCATCATAAACATCGCCATTGTATGAAGCGTAATAATAAAATTGATTGTCTGTTTTGCGCTGAACAAACCATTGCGTTGTTAAAGGAATATTTCCCGTTTGAACGTGAACGGTATTTTTTTGAATGGATTTATCTTCAAATTCCGCCGTAATCGTTACGGTGTTTTCATAATTGGCATATAAGCCTAAAACAGGCAGAGAATGTTCGTTTTCAAAGGTAGGGAATGTATGAGTAATATCGGGCGAATCGTCTTTGCCGTGAATGGTTAAAGTAATACGGGCTTTTTGCTTTGTCGGAAACTTTATAAGTGCCGTCAGCGGAGCGATTTTATAGGGATTAACCAGAATAAACGGCTCTTTTAAAGAATAATCGAAGGAAGAATAGTTTTGCTCAATTTCTTCCGTTATCGGTGTGTTCAAAGTTTTTTGCAAAACATAAGAATTTTTTTTGTCAGATTGAATAAATATTTCCCAAGGCCATTTTTCCCATTTCACGATGATTTGATTGTCTTTAAAAACAACAAAGGCGCAGTCGTTGTATCCCGTGTTTCGGCAAAAGCGATTATTGACTATTTTAACCGTTTCGCGCCAGTATATATGTATTAAAGTGATTTGTAAATCATCGGATGATGAGTCGTTTTGTTGAGTTTTTGATTCTTTATTCGGAAGAGGGGATTTGTCGGCATAGATATTGTCAATAACGGTCAAACTTCCGATGACGAGTGCTGCAACAAGCAATGTGATTGATAGAAAGCATAAAAACACGTGATGATGAATGATTTTGCATAAATCACTTTTTAGTTGTTTTGTCATCGGTTACTGTTCCCCCCTCAAATCATTTGAATCGAAACATAAGCGAATATCTTGATATTCTTTTTCAAAAAAAACTTACCATTCTTTATACTTAAAGTCAAGTTTTAAAAAACACTTTAAAAAATTTAACGGTAGTGCGTATCATTTTGCTTGACAAATTTTAAAAGATAATATATAATCTATAAAAGATAAAAAATCGAAATAAGAGATAATATAATGTCTATTATGTTAAAAACGCCGGCGGAAATATCGCTGGAAATTGCACAGCGTGCCAAAACGGCACGATTAAATGCCAATTTATCCCAAAGCGGTTTAGCCGAAAGGTCGGGCGTGAGTTTAGGTTCGTTAAAGCGGTTTGAATCGACGGGACAAATCGCGCTGGAATCGCTTTTAAAAATTGCATTGACGCTGAATTGTCTGAATGAGTTTAACGCTTTGTTTTTAACGCCTGTTTCTCAAATTTCTTTATTTTCTCCGCATACCGAAAAAGTCCGAAAACGCGGGTTGTTAAAATAAAGCGGGGGAAGAATGATTCGGTTGAATGTTTATTTGAATGCCTATCAAAAGCGTCAATTCGTCGGTGTTTTGGAACGGCGTGATCGCATTATGTTTGAATATGCGCCGACATTTTTAAAATCGGGCATTGAGTTGTCGCCGTTTATGTTACCGCTCAAAAGCGGTGTTTTTGTTGATAGCGAACAAACGTTTGACGGATTGTTCGGGCTTTTTAACGACAGTTTGCCCGACGGGTGGGGGTGTTTGCTTTTAGACAGATATTTGCAAAAGCAGGGTTTATCATATTATGCCATTAATCCGTTGCATCGGTTGTCCATTATCGGTTCGCAGGCAATGGGTGCGTTGGAATATGACCCGACGCCGACGCCGAATGATAATTGGAAAGATATTTTGCATTTGGATTCGTTATCCAAAGGAGCGGTAGAGATTATTCAGGGATCCAGTTCCGAATTGTTGGACAGATTAAAGGGTTTGAACGGATCGGCGGCAGGTGCGCGTCCGAAGATTGTGGCTTTGGTGTCAAGCGATTACAAAACCATTGTAAGCGGACGAATGGCAATGAAAGAATTTCAACCGTGGATTATTAAGTTTTCATCGAAATACGACAATCCGAATTTAGGGGCGTTGGAATATATTTATTCCGTTATGGCAAAAAAGGCGGGTGTGGATATGCCCGACACATATTTGTTTGAATCCAAGGAGTGTGCGGGACATTTCGGCGTGGCGCGATTTGATCGGCAAGGTGCCAACAAAATACACATACACAGTGCATGCGGCTTGTTACATGCTTCTCATCGAATGCCGACGTTGGATTATGAAAATCTGATGCGATTAACGGCGCATTTAACGCATGATATGCGTGAAGTGGAAAAAATGGTTCGGTTAATGATTTTTAACGTGAAAGCGGGCAACAAAGATGATCACACGAAAAACTTTTCCTATATGATGACGGCAGATTATCGGTGGAAAATGACGCCGGCGTATGACATAACACCCTCGGCGGGAATGAACGGGGAGCAAACGGCTATGGTAAACGGCAAAGGGCGGCACATTTTGAATGATGATTTAATTATGACAGCGCATTTGGCAGGCGTGAGTGAAGCCAAAACGAAGAAAATGATTGAAGAAGTGGAAGCGGCACTTTCCGATTTTCCGCGCTTATTAAAGGAATACGGCATTCAAACGAATCCGCGTGTTTATTTTTAACGCTTTTTTATAAAGCGCTGAATTGAAAGGATATGTTTGAAGTTTCGTTTTGAGAGCATCCCTCTTTTTTTGCCGGTGCCGTTACGGTAATATCGGAAGCGGCTAAAACAGAACTCATTTCCAACACCCGTTCGCAAATATTTGATGCCACGTTTTCAACGGTAATCTCATATTTCGGATTCAAGTCGTGTGTGAATTTATATGTTATTGTGTAATTTAAATTTGCCTTTAACAGACGAATGACTTCGTTTGATTGCGATTTATTCGTGTTGACGGAAGCTGATTTTTTTGCCATAAACAAAGCATCCCGAATTTGTCCGGCGCGATATGAAGCAAGCGCATATTCATAACCGCTTAAACTGCCGAGGGATAAAAGACCGATTAAGGCGAGAACCCCGATCATTTCAACCATACTGCGACCGCTTTCCGTTTTGTTTTTCATTTTTACTCCTTCCAAGAATCATTTATTTTTTTATATTGTAAAAAAAATCGTTTATAAAAGCAATCTTTTTTTCTCAAAATAAATAAAAAACAGGATAAAAGTTGATTATTTTTTCATTTTGTGATAAAATAATATGACAGGAGAGGAAAATGGGCGTACATTTTACATTACAAGATCCGCGTGTTACAAAGGCAATGCGCAAAGAGTTTGACAGACGAAATATGAATCAAAAATTCGTTAAATGGCTCTATCGTAAAGGTTTTTTAATACCATATGCCGACAAAATCAGTTTGGAGCGGTGTCGACGCGGTCGAATCCCCAACGGCTTCGATGTTCATCATATTGTGCCGTTAAGCGGCGGCGGCACAAATCATGTTTCGAATTTTTGCTTAATTGAACGCTCGCTTCATAAGTTTATCAACAAGAAATGCTTTGAACCGGCTGTTCGGCGTCTGAAAATCGGAGAAAGTGTTGAAATAGAATTGCCTGATTTTCCGAAAGTGGCGTTACGTCGTGATTTTAACGGGTTTATCGATAAAAAATTGCAACACGACAGAGATCGGCAAAAGTTCTATCAATATTTGCGCCGATACGAAAGATAAACTTCGCGAGCGAACTTGTAAGTTCTTATCCCTGCCGATTTTGCACAAAAAAATCCCCTCTGAAAGGGGATTTTTTATGGCGCACCCGCCATCGATTGCACTCCCTCGCGGGAGTGTCTTCACTGGCGTTCAGACCGCCTGCGGCGTCCGCTTCGTAAACTTCGCGAGCGAACTTGTAAGTTCTTATCCCTGCCGACTTTGCACAAAAAAATCCCCTCTGAAAGGGGATTTTTTATGGCGCACCCGGCAGGATTCGAACTTACAACCTTTTGATCCGTAGTCAAATGCTCTATCCAATTGAGCTACGGGTGCATTTAACGTTTTTCCCTTATACACCTCTTTTTTTTATTTTGCAAGTCTTTTTTTCTCTTTTTCCGCTTTTTTTTGAAAAAATATTCTTTTCCCCTTTATAACTCCTTGTTTTGCCGATATTTCATTTTTTTTAAAATCATTATTGACAGTCGTTTTAAAAAATGATATAATAAGTTAAGTTTTTTCAATAAAGGAGAAGTCAATATGAGTACAGTGAATAACCCGTCACAAACTGATGCAGCTGCTATAGAAGCCGCCAAAAAGCAAGCGGCAGAAGATAAAAAACGCGCGGCAGAAGAGAAACTCTTAACAGATAAAGAGGTCAATGCTTACATTGATAAGGCAAAAGGCATTGATGGTCAGCCGGCAGAAGGAAAGGCAAAAGAAAAAGCATTGAGTAATCAAGATGCGCAAAATATCGAGAAGATTTCGAAAAATCCTCAAACGGTTGCAAAAATGAATGAACTTTTGAGTGATCCCGTTGTTCAACATGCTTTTGTTTATTCGGCGGAATTTCGTAATACATTACTGAGCAACGCAGCTTCCGCTACCGGTTTATCGGATAATGCTGTTAAAGATTTTAAAAAGCTTGTTGAAAGTAAAAACGTGCAAGATGAAATTGCCGAAACAAAAGAAACGCTCAAAAGACCTGAAATTAAAAATATGACAGAAGAGCAAAAGAAATTTTTTGCCGAGGAAGACAGAATCGATGGATTGGACGAAGAGAAACGATTGATTCCTCGCTTCATGAATATAGCACATGGTGCGCTTTTTTCGGGAGATCGGGTTGTTATGACGCAATCATTAGCATCGATTGTCGGTATGGGTGCCAGTATGGGCAAATTCGGTAAATTCGGCGGTGCTTTTCAACTGTTGAGCGGTTTCTTTGGGAAACAACGGTTTCTCAATTATATCAGCCTTGATTTTAATAATACATATGGTAACGGCAATTCCACAGAAGATAGGAATAAGACCCTCGCTTCAGTTCAAAGCGGAAAACTGGCAAATGACCAGATTTTAGCCATGATGGGGAATATTGGTAACAGCGGCAATGCCTAGGTTGGGTTGCAGCCTTTTAAAGCTTGTCACATTGAGTTTTTATTGCAAAAAATCGGTCTTTTTCAGACTGATTTTTTGTATGCTTTAAGGCTTAAAGGTTTTTTCTGTTTTTTTCATTGACTTTTAAAGGATTTTTTGATATAATATAAGAAAACGAGGGATTTTCCAATAAGGAAAGGAGTTTATGATGAGCGGTTTAGATAATTTTATCAACGGATTAAAAGATACACAAAGCGCCATTAACCGAACGCAAAACGTTGCGAACAGGGTTAGTCGGGTGGCTTCCACCGGCACTAAAATTGTAAATACGGGCAGTAATCTGGCAGGAAGAGTAACGGGGGTGCAAACAACGTCAAACGGCACTACCGTCGCTGTTCAAACGCAAGGCGGTGCTGGGGCGGCAGATGAAGTTAACGGTGGGTTGATTGCCCCCGAGGGAACCTGTATTATTCTTCCGCCGCAAGTAACAACCGGCGGAAAACCGCGTTATATCGGGAAAGAAGCGTATCAAACCATTGTCGATATGATTAACGGAAAATCTACGGTGGGAAATGCGGTTGTTATCGGCGATGATATGAAGCTTTCTTCAAAAGTTTATGATATTACCTCGTCGGGTGTGTTTTTAAAAGGCACAAATACGCCCGTTGACATTCAATATAACAGTGATCGTAAAGTTGCAGGGGTTTATTTAACCGAGCGTGAATATGAATCGTGTGTGAAAGGCATTACAACAACGGATCAAAACACGCAAAAGTTTACAACTTCTTCCGAATTAGGTACTGCCGAAGATGAAGATGTAAGACCATGGTATATTCGTTGGTTAAAAGAAATTATCATCGGAACAACGTTTGTTTTGGGTGGCGGGCTTATGTTTTGGTTGGTTCATCGACAGAAAAAGAAAACAAAACAAGCCAACAATCAAGCAAACGATTTAAAACAACAAGCATCGACATTAACCGAGCAAGTGAATGATTTGCAAAAGCAAAATCAAAACACGCTGGCGGATAACGCGACAAAAGTCAATCCCGACACGTTAGACCCCTCCGCCTCTTTTGTGCAGGTTAATACGGGCAACAGTTTAGGCTGAAAATATGTTAACACCGATGAACGATTTTTCGGAAAAAAACTCATCTGCGATTTTGGCAAAAACCGTTCGTTGTTTGGTGCAAAAAGTTCAGTTGTTGCAAAATGCCGTTACCGATAAAAAAACGGTTTCGCAAGTGGCGTTGGAACAACAACGTCAAGCAATGGCAAAGCTTAAAAATTTGGCGTTAAAAGAGCCGATCGGCGTTATGGGATATGTAACGGCGTGTTGTGTTACAAAAACGAATCTCAATCAGGTGTTTGATTTTCAATATATGCCGTTTCCCTCTGCCGACGGGGCAATTTTAAAAGCTTTTTTTGAACCGCAAAACATATTTGCGTTATTTCAAAAATATCAAGTGTTAAAAAGGGTTGATTTGCCTGTTTTTACGGCTGATTTTCCTGATTTGGGTCAAAAGCCGTTTTCGCCGCGGTTGTATGATGTTTTAAATGATACAAAAGACAATTCTCTTTCCTTTTCGAATGAGCTGGCATTTCTTTTTAAAGAGCGCTATTTTCAGTTGAATTCGGCGAATATAATTGAAAAGCGCGAAAAGCACCGTTTGCAAAACGTGATTGAAGAATTGGCTCAAAAAAATTATCCGTCCATGCAATTATTGGCGGCGCAAATTGCCGAAAGAAATCGGGAACCGTCGGTAATGAAAGAGTGGTTTAATGCGCTTTTACGCAACAAATACGGTTCGAAAGAACAAGTCAATCGGGCGCGGGAAGCTTTGCATTTCATTCATCGAAGTCGCAATCCTTTTCAAAAATCGTCTTTCGCAAAGAGTTTTGAGCGAAACGGATAAAATTGTTTTTTAAGCCCTGCGGTTTATGAATAAATTTTTTCAAAAAAACATTTTTTTTGTTGCGTTTTTTGAAAATATCGTTCATATTAAACGAAAAGGAGATAAAATGAAAAAAACAGCGGAAAACGGTCGAAGTATGGTTGAAATGCTTGGTGTTCTTGCTATTGCGGGCGTGTTAAGCATTGGCGGTATCATCGGGTATAAACAGGCAATGGAAAAGCAGCAATCAAATGCGTTAATGTTTGCTGCCGAACAATATGCCGGCATTATTTTTACGGGTAAAGGGGCGTTGAATGATCAATATGGAAATCCGAAAATACCGACGGCAGATGAATTGAATTTAAATCCGTTAAAGATTGGTATCAGTGTTACGAATAATTATTTACGGGATACGGGTGTTAAATTGCGATTAAGCTTTTTTAATGCAAATCTGTGTCGTATTTCTGCCGAGTTGGTCGGCGAGACTTGTATTTTGGCGCAGAATGTATGCCGAACGAATGATCATACGGGGCTGACTGATGATGATCGGGCGCGTATTGTCGGTTGTTTTGATCATGTTTTTCAATCAAGATAAGGAGGCTGTATGAATAAAAACGAATCGGGACGGTCAATGGTTGAAATGTTGGGCGTGCTTGCCATTATCGGTGTTTTATCGATTGGGGGCGTTACGGGCTATTCCATGGCAATGAATCGTTATCAGGCAGAGCAAATTTTTAATGCGGCGGTGCAGTTGACGGCAACCACAACGGGGGGCGGAACGGCGACATCGGGTAAAACAATTAACGGAGTCGGTTTATCATTAGATGCAAAGGGGCGTGTGTGTTTGACATGGGGCGCTGTTTCAGATGATGTCAAAGAAATTGTTGAAACACGGATTGCGCCTTATGAACGCTCGGGTGATTGCATTAATTTTAAAAAGAAAAAGCGGTTATCTCAATCCGATTAAGTTCTTATTGTTTTTTTAAAACGAACAGAAAATAAAAACAGCGGGCAGAAAAACGGAAACTCAAGAAAAACCGTTCTGCCCGCCGTTCTTTGCTTTAAAAAGATGAACTTTTCAAAGCAAAAGTCGTTAGCTTTGTTTGAATACAATACCTGTTAAAGTTGAAGCGTTTCCGCAGTTGTTTGTTACGCCCAAAATACTGGCACCTGCTTTACAAACGCCGTTAGAGCCGAAATTAATAGTCATTGTAACCGAATCATTACTAACTGCCGTAGCGGTGATTTCCGCGCCGCCGGGTGTTTTATTTTTATTAGAACTGGTTGAATCTGTTGTTAAACCTGTACTATATAAAGTATGATTGCCTAGTGTAAATGTATTGTTCATTGCAGCAGCAGTTTGACTGGCTGAATATAATATAACGGCAAATTTGCTTGCCATATCTAACGCTTCGTTAGCCCGATAGCGGTTCATTGCCATAGAATAACCTGCAATACCGCCGATTGATAAAACGCCGATAATAGCCAAAACACCAAGCATTTCGACCATTGACCGACCTGATTCGTTTGTTCTTTTCATTTTGTTTTCCTTTCATTTAAGTTTTTTTCAAGCTCCCCGAGCCTGAAAAACGTTATTTTTAAGGCATTACCGCCTTTTTTTTTCACCTTTGAGAGAAACTGTCCCTCAATAATCAGTATAAATTAAACGTACCTTTAATTCATCGTTTTTTTCGACAACTTTTTTTAAAAACGGGGGTTGAACGAGGAGGTTAAAAACTCAATAAAAATCAAAAAATTATGAGAGAAACAAAAAAAATGCAAAAAAGATAAAAAAAGATAAAAAAAAGTGTTGCAAAAAACGTACGTTTTTGCAACGCATATTTTTCCTTATATTTCAAATACTTAAAATAGTGCGTAAACGCTTGTTGAAACAAAACGGCGTTTTTGCTTATTCTATTGATATGACTGCTTTTTCTTAAAATCTAAGGCAACGGAGTTAATGCAATACCGATTCCCTGTTTTTGTCGGACCGTCGGGAAAAAGATGCCCCAAATGACTGCCGCACCGCGCACAAACCACCTCGTTGCGCACCATAAAGTGCGATAAATCAAGCTTTGTGTCAACGGCGTGGGGCAGGGCTTTGTCAAAACTTGGCCAACCGCAGGCAGAATTGAATTTCGAATCGGCATTAAAAAGCGCTTGTCCGCAGGCGCCGCACACATATGTGCCGTTTTCCTCAAAAACGGTATATTTGCCCGAAAACGGTTGTTCCGTTCCCTTTTGACGCATAACTTTATAGCGTTCGGGTGTCATTTTGGCGCGATAATAGGCTTCTTTGTCAAAGGCGTTTGTGTCATGAAAACAGCTTGTTTTCCCTTGTTTTTCAAAATATTTTTGATGATATTCTTCCGCCGGATAAAAAATGCCCGCTTTTTCAAGTGTTGTGACAATCGGATTTTTAAAAAACGGCTGATATTCTTTTATTTTTTTCTCTGCCGCCTGTTTTTGCGACTCGTTCAAATAAAAAATTGCCGATCGATATTGCGTGCCTCTGTCAACGCCCTGACGATTTTTTGTTGTCGGATTATGCGATTGAAAAAACACGTCAAGTAATTCTTCAAAGCTGATTTTTTCAGAATCAAATGTTATTTTTAATGCTTCGGCATGCCCTGTCGAATCGGTGCAAACATCGGCATAAGTCGGATTTTGCGTTTTTCCGCCGATGTAACCGACTTCGGTGTTTATAACACCCGACAAAGAATCAAAAACGCTTTGAACACCCCAAAAACAGCCGCCTGCCAAAATAGCTTGTTCCATTTTTCCCCCTTTTTCCCCCTTTTTATCGACGCCATTGCCAACGTTTTAAATCAACGCGATAGTCTTTTGAAACAATAACGTTTTCATCGGTTAAAAGTTGCTTTTGCCTTTCAATGCCCTCAAACCCGAAATGCTTTGCCAGCTTGCCATTGCCGTTCACAACACGATGACACGGTGTTGTTACGGGGTAGGGGTTGTGATGTAATGCGTTTCCGACGGCACGCGCTGCCCGCGGTTCGCCGATTAAACGAGCTATTTGTCCGTAAGTTGCCACACGCCCTTTGGGAATTTGCTTTGTAACAAAATAAACCCGCTCGGCAAATGATTTTTCAAACGCATTGTTCATGCCTTTCAGTTTAACGGCGATTGACGCAAAAAGCAAGTGTTTGTTTTACTGATTGATGTTTTCAAGCGTTTCTTCTTCCCCGTGTCGATACTCCGCCGCGTCTTCGGGCGAGAGAATCGCCAACAATTTGTATAAACCGCCAACGTGATGTTTTTCATCTTCGGCAATTTCCGCCAACACGTTTTGAACACTTTCATTGTCCGTACTTTCCATAATTTGCTGATATAATTGTATGGCTTCAAACTCCGAAGCAAGCGCAAACTTGACGGCGCGCAACAGTTCAACCGCACTCAATTTATTTTTCGGCGTGTAAACCGAATCGATATTTGTAAAATCAGGCATATTTTTCTCCTTACTTGGTTTATGTTCACAACAAAAAAATAAGTTGCGAGTACAATTCCTGCAATCCGCCGAAAGACGGTAAAGAAAAAAATGAAATTTTTGGAAATTTTTTTCCTTGAAAAAACAAAAAAATCGGTTTTGATAAAAAAAAGAGTTGAAAAAATAAAATGAATGTGTTAAGTTTAACTTGTATTAATTTTTATGTGTCCGAAAAGGAGTTTAAATATGAAAAAATTTTTAGCATTGGCGCTTGTTTGCTCCGTTGTCAGCGGTTGTAGCTATTTGGGAGCGCCGGAATCTTATACGGTTGTTGAAGAAAATGTGGCACCTGTTGCCGCGCCGGCTCCGGTTACGGTTTTGCCGTGCGGCGGTGTTTATTGTGCCGCGCGTACACCAAGATGCGGTTGCGCTCATGCACCGTGCCAAACGAATCCGGGTGTGACCGGTCCGTTAATGGTTACCATTCCCACACAAGCGGTTACGGTTCAATAATTTCTTGAAATGAAACAAAAAACCCGCTAATGTTTTTTAGCGGGCTTTTTTGTGAAATATTCGGAAAAAAAGCAATGAACGGCGCTTTTTGAGCAGAAAAGAATTGACTTATTTTTAAATTATGATAAAATAAGTACATATCGTACAAGTATATCTTTCAATCAAAGGAAAAACAATGACCGAAACAAACGAAAAAAATTTAAAACAGTCGGAAAGAATGGTTTCTTGCCGCGTGAAACTCGGTTGTCGAGATGCCATGGATTTTTATAAAAAATTCAGTCAAAACGGGTTGTTGTTTTCTTATCCGAAATATCAAAAGCACGAAAGCGGTGAGCGCAGACTGAATGAAAAATCCGCCATTGTTTATGCTGAAATTTTCAATGTGGATTGGTTATGGTTGCTTTACGGTAAGTCGGAAAAATCCGCCGAAACGGTTGCCATTGATGTGGTTGATGCCATCGCCTGTTGCGGAAACGGACATGTGAATTTTGATACACATGTCATCGGGCAACAAATGATGACGGTTTCGGCATTGCATCAAATAACGAACGTGAATCCGAATTATATTAAAATATTAAAGGTTGTCGGAGACAGTATGGAACCGACAATCAGCAATAACGATTTCGTTTGGGTTGATATTTCCTGTCATACGCCGACGGGTGACGGTATTTATTTGTTTTGTATCGGCGAAATGCTGGTTGTAAAACGGGTACAAATCAATCCGTTTGATCAATCGGTGCAAATTTTATCGGATAATGTAAAATATCAGCCGATTCGGGCGGAAAATTATCAAGCCGTTCAAACGGTGGGACGTGTGATTTCTTTCACAAAAATGATCGGATAACAAAATGGATTGGTTACGTCGCTTTATTTTGTTGAGTATTTATTCGATTGCGCCGCCTTTTTATATGATTTGCGCTACTTTCTTGCTGGATGATTACAGCGGACGCAACAACTTTTTGAAAGAGCATATTTTCCCTTTTTTAAGTGTGACGATTTGGATTGCCTTTATTTGCGCCTTATCGGCGAATCATTTATGGCGTCGCTATCGGCAAAAACATTTGTTACCCGGCGAAAAAGTGCGAGATTATCCGTTAATTTTTGTTTTCGTATATTCAATTTATTTTTTGCTGATCGGTTGCTTTTTTTGGGGAGGCGATTGCCTTTATGCGGCGTTCAGCGGGTTATCGGTGGTGTTGTGGGTTTTGATTTTTCGCGAAAATATGCGCCGATGTGTCGAATATTTGCCGCTTGTGGAAAAGTTTTATTTTTATGTGGTAGCGTTTGTTTATCCGATTTTAATTTTAATGATGAGTGATACACTTTCTCTCATTGAAAATACGCCATGGCATATGACCATTTTGTTATCGCCCATTGCTTATGTGCCGGGTGTCACAATGTTTGCGTGCGCTTGTTTAATGCTCAAATTAATTTGCCGAATGCGTGAAAGTGCTTTAAAAAAGAACGTGTTCGGCTTAACGCAAGCCATTTTACTGTTATTAATCGGTGATGTGAGCGGCTGTTTATATTTGGTGCCGTATGTCGGACGCGGTATTTTTCTCATCGGTTTTGTGATGAGCTTCGGCGTTTATTTAATTGAATTGTTATATTATTACAAGCGGTGTCGTCATTTTAAAACGGGAAATTAATTTTTTTATGTTTCATACATAAATAAATCTTGTTTTTTTCATATTTTACGGATAAAATAACTTAAAACGTTTTTTTGTAGGGAAAGGAAAAATGAAATGACGGCATTCGTTATGTTCTTTTTGGCATTTATTATTGCTTTATGGAGTTCGGCGCGCTTATGGCAAGGACAAAAGTTATCGCGGTCTCAAAAGGCAGGATTTTATGCGTTTTTCGTGTTTATATGGCTTTTGCCGTTAATTTACAGACAGTTGGGCTTTAATTTGCCGATTGTTTATACTTTTCCTTATCATTTTTTCGGTTTTTTGTTCTATTGGGCTTATTTGTTTTTCATTTTTATTTTCGTTCAAGATATTGTTTGGGCTGTTAAGTGGGTGATTCGTTTTTTGAAAAACAAATATAAACCTTTTCCGTGGAAAAGAGAAGCGCGCATTAAAAAATCGAATGCGTTTTGTTTGATTTGTTCGTTTGTTTTGGCGCTTTTTGCTTTGTTTTCGGGGCTTAAAACACCTGATGTGAAAGAAGTGAAAATCTATACTTCAAAGCTTTCTTCCAATATGACCATTGTCGCATTAAGCGATTTACATTTACATCATAATTTATCATTGACAAAAATTCAGGAAATTGTGGATAAAGTCAATGCAATTCAGCCGGATATAATTGTCTTTTTGGGCGATTTTGCCGATGAAGGCACGAGTCGGTTACATCAGCAGTTGTTTGAATTATCGCAGTTAAAAGCATCGCTCGGAAAATATGCCGTTGCGGGGAATCATGATTTTTATTTAGGGCATGAAGAAGCCAAAGAAGCCTTTAAAGAAGCCGAATTCACTTATTTATTCAATGAGGGCGTACAGGTAACGCCGCAACTTTATTTGGCAGGCGTTCCCGATTATCATTCCGTTCGTCAAATCAGCGATTCGGTTGATATTCTTCGGGCGCTTTCATCGGCGCAACCGAGTGATTACAAAATATTGTTATCACATCGTCCGAAGTTAATCGATACGTTGGTTCCCAAACAAATTGATTTACAGCTTTCGGGGCATACGCACGGCGGACAGGTGTTTCCGCATCATTTGATTGTAAAACTGTTTAACAAATATTTGTCGGGGTTGTATCAAACCAAAAACGGCAAGTTATATGTCACATCGGGCGCAGGACAATGGGGCGGACAAATGCGTTTGTTTGCGCCGTCGGAAATTACGGTTATACGGCTCATAGCCGAAGCGCACGACGTATTGCCGAAAACGCGTCAAATACCGACATCAACAACAAAGAAAAAAGAAACAGCTGACAAAGGCTTTGTCATTGAAGCTATGCCGAAAGATGAAGTGGTTGTGAAGAAAGAAACCAAGAAAAGATCGCCGTTAATGCCGATTGTCGGCAAAGTGTTGAAGAAAAACAACGCGTCCGAAGCGAAAAAGACGGCTTCCGAGCAAGAAGCGAATCTGCCAAAAGAACAAACGTTGCAAACGCAGGAAGAAGTGCTGTCAGAACAAGTAAAAGAGCCGTCCGTCGCGCCGTCGCCGATTGATTCGAATAAAAAAACGCTTGAAAAAACAACGAAACAATCAACATTGACTCAAGAAGAGGCTTCTCATGATGAAAATCCGTTTGAAGATATTTCAAAAGATATTGATTCGCTGATTGCCTCCATTCGTCCGACTCAAATTGATGATTCGGCGCTTGATGACACATCAACGGCGGATACCGATGAAGATATTGATGAAGAAACGGAAG
>CANQKV010000004.1 GCA_947624545.1 uncultured Alphaproteobacteria bacterium
TTGTTCGGTGCCATGGGCTTCTTATGGATTCGCGGCATTACGAATGACTTATACGCCCAAGCCGGCATTATCGTGTTAATTGCTTTGGCGGCAAAGAATGCCATTTTGTTGGTTGAATTTGCCAAAGATGAGCATGAACGCGGTGTTCCGGTTAAAACGGCAGCGGTGAACGGTGCGCATATGCGTTTCCGTGCCATTATGATGACGGCTATTGCGGCGTTGCTCGGATTCTTACCGTTGGTTATTGCCTCAGGTGCCGGTGCTATGGCGCGACAAGCAATCGGTTCTTCCATTTTCGGCGGTTTGCTTATTTCCTCATTCGTAGGTATTTTCTTCATTCCCGCCCTATACGTTGTTTTCCAAATTACATTGGAACGGGTATGGAAAGGAAATAAATCCGAAAAATTATGGGAAAGAAAGAAAAAGAAAAAATAAAAATGAATCCGAAAGCCGCTTTTATCACTCAAAGGCGGCTTTTTCCTTTAAAAACAAGTGAAAATTTTTTTATTCCGACAGCTTGTTTTTTAAAAAAAAGAATAAAACGAATCATTTTTATTGCCTTTTAAAAATTTGTTTGTTATACTAAACCCACTTTAACGAAAAACAGGAAAAGAAAGGATAGAAAATGACACTTCCGTTAATGCCGAAAGCAACGGCAGTCTGGTTGGTAGAAAATACCGCTTTAACATTTGATCAAATCGCAGAGTTTTGCGGAATGCATACGCTTGAAATTCAAGCTATTGCCGACGGTGATGTTGCCATGAACATTATCGGCTTTAATCCGATTACGAACGGACAATTAACCGCGGAAGAAATTAAACGGTGTGAAAAAGATCAATCCGCTTCGTTGCAGTTGATTCAAAATCCGGAAATAGCAAGATTGCTGAATAAAGGGAATCGATATGTCTCACACGCAAAACGCGGCGATCGCCCCGACGGCATTGCGTGGATTGTAAAACATCATCCGGAAATATCCGATTCACAAATCGTAAAATTACTGCGAACAACCAAAACAACCATTACGGCTATTCGGGAAAGAACACATAAAAACATTCACAACATTCATCCGAAAAATCCGGTAACGTTGGGTTTGTGTTCCGAATCCGATTTAAATACCGCTATTGCCACATCGGTAAAACATACCGCTTAAATAAGGAAAAACAAAAATGAACGATATTCAGGAAGTTGACAGTTCAAAATTGGTCTCTTACATTGAACGCATTGAACGTTTGGAAGAAGAACGTAAGGAATTGGGGGCAGATGTCCGTGAAATTTTTGCGGAAGCCAAAGGAAACGGGTTTGATACGAAAGTCATGCGACAGGTCTTGCGCCTGCGGAAAATGACGCCTGCGGACAGGGCAGAAGCCGAATTTTTGCGCGACAGATATAAAAAATTATTGGGAATTGAAGAATAATACTTGATTTTTAATATTTTAAGGTATAAACTTTATACGATAACCTAGTTTGGAGGAACTAATCAATGAAAAATACATCCATTTCTTTAATTGCATTCGCTGCCGTTTGCGGCGCTTTAATCGCACCGATGACTTCGATTGCAGAAGATAAAGTCGTTTCCAAAACCGAAACAACTTATGAAAAACAGAACGAACGAATCATGGACGGCTATGTCGCACTTGATCCGATTGATAATTCTGTGAAAACATCACAAAAAACAATTCCGGTTGCAGGCGCTCCCGCAGTCGCTCCTGCAGCAGCACCTGTTGCAATGCCTGTTGCCGCACCGGCGCCGATTGCCATTCCGCAAGAAACGGTTATTCCGAGCCAACCGATTGTTTTACATCAACCGACAGGTGTTTTACCGGCAGAAGTTGTTGCTCAACAACCGATTCCGGCAGGTGTTTGCGCTGCCGGCGAAAATTGCCCGGGTTCCGTAACAAGCATTTCCTATACACAATCGCCCGTAAAAGTTCAATATCCGGTTGTACGTCAATATCCGGTTTCCGTTGAACATCCGGTGACGGTTAATCGGGATATTACGGTGCGTCAACCGGTCGTTGTCCAACAACCCGTTGTCGTTCAAAAACCCGTTGTCGTTCAACAACCTGTTATGGTTGAACGGGCTCCGGCTTATGTTCAACAACAACCTGTTGTTATGCAACAACAAGCTTCTTATGTTCAAAATAAACCGGTCGTTGTTCAAGCGCCGGCAGGACAAGTTGTTCCCCCGTGTTCGGGCGGAAATTGCCAATAACAGAAGTTTTTGCTTGCAATTCGCAAAAGAATTTGTTAAAGTAAAGCCGTTTCGAAGAATTATCGAGACGGCTTTATTTTTTTAATGTTTCTGTTAGAAACTTATAAAACAGCATTATTATTTTGAGGAACAATGAAACAAAATCAGAAGAATCGCTATAACGGGCGCTATAATGGGCGGAATTCAAGGACTTTGCTCACACGAAATACCGCTTTGGAAAGTACCGGTCCGATGGGAAAATTACACGGAACGGCATTGCAACTTTTTGAAAAATATCAAGCTTATTCAAAAGATGCTTTAATTCAAAACGATTTAATTTTGGCGCAAACATGTATGCAATATGCCGATCACTATTTGCGTTTGCAAAACATTGCCATTTTAAACGAACAATCCCTGCGGACGAATAATTATGAACAGCGACCGAACGCTTCAACAAGTTATGCCGAAAAAACAGAGGGAGATTCGTTGCCGAATATTAATACGAATCCTGTTGAAGAAACAACTCAAACGGACTCCAAAGAGGAACAAGTCGCCGAAACGCCAACCGAAGAATCGTCCGAGGAAATATCGACGAATCAGGTACCCAAAGCGCCAAAGCGAACTTTTGTCGTTCGGCGGAAAGTTAAATTGACGGAAAATGTTGATTCAAACGAAAAAGAAACTGTTTCTTTATCGGATGATTCCGTTTTAAATCAAGATTTATCCGTTCCGATTATGGTTATGCAGGAAAATAATCAATAAAAAAGGACTTTTCCTTGCCGATAAACTTATTGACTTTTAATGAAGTTTTGAAAATAGTGGAATCTTCCTTTTTGGAAAAGGCGGGAAAATGTTCCGTTTATCGGGTCAACAAGAAAAAGTATAAAAGGTATTTTTATAAAAAAGTCAATTATGTCGAAGCAAAAACGGTTACCGACTTAAAAACTTATGTGCAGACAGATAATAAAAAAACAATTCTTGTTTCAACCTATGTAATCAATTTGTTTTCTTTAATAAAAATTTTGGAAAAAGCGCCGTTTGAACATCAAATTTTTTATATGACATATAAGGAAAATCGACCCAACACGCGAAATCACTTGACAACACCGCTTTTTTAAGCCAAAATAAAGCTTAAATTGAAGGGCAGGAAATGACGACTTCTCACGTTTTAGCGCGCAAATACAGACCGCAGACATTTAATGATTTAATCGGGCAGGAAGCTTTGGTGCAAACCGTTAGCAATGCCATTAAACAAAATCGTCTGCCGAATGCGTATATGTTAACGGGTATTCGGGGTATCGGTAAAACAACATCGGCGCGTATTATTGCCAAAGGGCTGAATTGTATCGGCGTTGACGGAAAAGGAGGAATGACGCCTAATCCGTGCGGTATGTGTAAACATTGTCGTGAAATTGCCGCCGATTCGCATATTGACGTTATTGAAATCGATGCTGCCAGTAATACCGGTGTTGATAACGTGCGGGAAATTATAGAGAGTGCAAAGTACAATCCCGTTTCGGCGCGTTATAAAATATATATTATCGATGAAGTGCATATGCTTTCGAAAGCGGCATTTAATGCGTTGTTAAAAACTTTGGAAGAGCCTCCCGAACGCATTAAGTTTATTTTTGCCACTACTGAAATTCGAAAAGTACCCGTCACTATTTTATCACGCTGTCAACGCTTTGATTTGAAACGGGTTGATGAAAATGTATTATGTGCGCATTTAAAGCATATTGCCGAATTGGAAAATGCCGTTGTCGAGCCGGAAGCATTGCAATTAATTGCGCGTGCCGGCGAAGGATCGGTGCGTGATTCGTTATCGTTATTAGATCAGGCATTCACGCAGTTTGATATGTCGGTAAAAGCCGATGATGTTCGCCAAATGATGGGGTTAAGCGATAAATCGGCGTTGTTGGATTTATATGAAGCCTTAATGCAGGGTGAAATTGAAAAAACGTTGCAGTTAACGCAAACGCAATGCCGAATCGGTGCCGATTCGGTTGCATTGGTGCAAGATATGCTTGATTTAACACATTGGTTGACACGTGTTAAAATTACGCCGTCGGTTGCCGATGATGTCAGTATGCCGGAAAATGCGCGTCAACGGGGTGCAACGATGGCAAAAGAGCTTTCGATGGGTACTTTATCCATGGTTTGGCAAATTTTACTCAAAGGGCTTGATGAAGTGCGACGGGCAGATAATCCGTGGCAAACATTGGAAATGCTTTTTATTCGAATCACGTATCTTGCCGATTTGCCGACACCGTCTCAGCTGATTGATGAAATAAAAAAAAAAGAAATAGCTCCCGTTTCTGAACAGAATTCAATTCAAAGCAACAGCGGGCAATCCGTTAAGACACCGTTAGCGACAGCGTCCGTATATGAAGTATCGGTTGGTTCTCCAAAAGCGGTGAAACCGACAACAACGCCCGAAACGTTATACCCTGTCGCAAAAAAAGAATCGCTCTCGCATGAAGAAACGACAAAAGATGTTCCCGAGTCTTCCAAGTTTCACGCATTTCAAGAAATGGTTGCTTTTGCCAAAGAAACGGGTGAAAGATTGTTGGCATTTAATTTAGAAAATTACATACGGATTGAATCGCTTGATAATTTTGTCATTACCTGTTTTATTCTGCCCGAAGCGCCGGCGCAATTAGGTTCGAATTTAATTCGGTTTTTAAAAGAAAAAGCTCATGAAAATTGGCGGATTCAACTCAAAGATACGATAACCGAAAAAACCTTAAAAGAACAAAAACAAACACAACACAGCCAACTGACGGAAGAATTGTCACGAGAACCTGTTATTGCTCAAACATTGGCGTTGTTTCCCAAAGCGCAAATTAACCATATTCGACAAATTATTGATCCGATTGAAACAGCCGAATAGATTATTCAACGGCTTGCAGTTCTTGACCGTGTTTTCGAAGCCAAATTTGTGCTTCTGCCTGTTGAACATTCAGTTTGGCAACGGTTTGCCAAAAGCGCGCGCTGTGATTCATTTCCTTTAAGTGCGCTGTTTCGTGAGCGGCAATATAATCAATGACAAATAAGGGAGCAAAAGCCAATTTCCAACAAAAATTAATGTTTTTTTTCGATGAGCAGCTTCCCCAGCGGGAAGATGTTTCACGTAAAACAATTTTTGCCGGCTTTTCATTTAAGATTGCCGCCATTTGCAATACTTTTTCCTGCATATAAGCATAAAGGCGTTGTTTGGCATAATCGGTAATGCGCCGATGAATAAAAGTTTCTTCTCCGCCCACAATTAAATTATTACCCTCAATCAAAACGCCGCCTTTATGTGTCGGTTGGTGACAAATAACATATGTATTTCCCAAAAGCATTAACGATTCGCCGTTTCGAAAGCGCTTCACATCAGGTTGTTTGGCAATGTGTGCGCGAATCCATTCGATATTTTGTTTTGCAAATGCAACGGCTTTGGCTTTTCGACAATACCACGGTGCCGTTAAAATAAGATTTCCTTTTCTGTCAAATCGCAGACGAATATTTTTTGTATGCGCTTTTTTACAAAAAAACAAAAAATAATTGTCAATTTGTATTTTTTCCATTGATTAACCGATCCTTTTAGGTTAAACTATATTTGTTTTAAGCCAGTATAACATAAAAGAAAGGAAAAATAAATGGGAAAAAATATATCAAAAGCTATTATTTGGTTGGTTATTCACGCCATTGCTTTTTTTGTTCTCGTCTGGATTTTATTGGGAATGGGTCCGGCGGAAACGTATCATAGAATTGCAGCGCGGGTTATGAGTTTGAAAAACGGAACGATTTCGGCAACAAACAGCATTACCAAAACAGCCGGAGATATGGGGCGCGTGGCAAATCATCATTTGAATGAGGCAAATGATCGCATTCACGGAAAAGATCCGTATCAAGATTATAATACCACGTTAGATGCCAACGTGCGTGCGCAATAAAGAATAAAAAAAACGGTGTTTTATTTTCAGACGGGTTATTTTAATCCGTCTGAGGAATGAAAAAAACTTTGTCGAAATAAAAAAAAGAAGTTGATGTAAAAAAAAGTTGCAAAATGTATGTCTTTTTTTTATAATGAGTTTGTTTATAAGAAGAAGCAGGGGAACGGGATGCGTTTTTTAAAAATTTTGATTTTGATTTTTTTAAGTGTCGCCGCTATCGGGGTGTTGTTTTTAAAACCATTAAGCATTCCGCACAAAATACATTATGTTTGGATCGGTTCCAAAGAAGTACCGCCATCGGTGGCAAAAGCCATTGAATCATGGCGCAAATATATGCCCGATTGGGAAATTATTCGCTGGGATGAAAGAAATTGCCCTATTTTTAAAAGTGCTTACGCAAGAAAAATGCGGCGAAAAAAACAGGTGCGCTACGTGAGTGATTTTTGCCGTTATTATGCTTTGGAAAAATACGGCGGACTTTATTTGGATACAGATATGTTCTTAACCGATTCCGTTGAAAAATATTTAACGGAACCGCTTGTTATGGTGTTGGAAAGAAAAGGTATTCTGTCAGGCGGTATCTTCGCAGTGGCGCCCCATCATAAATTTTCAAAAAAAATGCTTGAATTTTATTACAATCATAAAGGATCCATACCGATTGATGTACCGGTTTTAATGTCGATTATTTTTTATAAGCTTTATCCCACGGCGTCGCTTGCAAAAAATTATTATAAAAAAGGACAGCTTGCCGTTTACGAGCCTAACTATATGATGCTTGATTTCGGCGGGCCGGAAAATGCGGCGGAGCATTGGTATGCTACGGGAAAAACAAGCTTTATCACAAGAGGACGTTATTATGGTGTGTTTTCAAAATTGTTTTTGGATACTTACGGTAAAAAATTAACTGACGATAACCCGGAACCGCATTATGCCGTTTTATTGCCGAATCATTATTTTTATATTGTGGAACAGGTTAACAAGCGATGGTGGAAAGTTCGTGACGGTTTTTATTCGTTTGAAAAAAACATTTTAATTTTAAAGTATGAGAATATGGAAAAGAGATTATACTTGTGTCAAAAGAATAAATGTGTTTGGCTTGCGCCGATGGCAAGTGTTGCAAAATAAGTTTTCATAATAAAATAAAAACCCCCGAAACGGGGGCTTTAACTAAAACAAAATCAAATTTTTAAGCTGCCCGATCAATTTTATGCGGCGTACAGCAACAATTTTCTTCAACAAACCATTTCCGTTCGTTGAATTCCGATTTTTTGCCTTTATTAAACTGGCTGTAAGGACGAAAATAGCCCATTACCCGAGTCCAACATTCTACCGGCTGACGGTCTTGTTCGTTTTGTTTTAATATTTCTTTATCCGACAGTGCCATAGTATACTCCTTACAATTTTATTTGACTGTTTTTCGGAAAGCATTCTTTTTTCTTCCCTGTTTTTATTGATACTCCGAAATGATAAAAGAAGTCAACAGCTTTTTTATCTTTTTTACAGAGTCCTGAAATATATAGATTTTTTTATTTCACAAGGAAAGGGGATTGTAAACTATTTGGTAACTTTTTGTGTCAAAACCGGTATAATTGATAAAATTTTTTCCTGAAATTTTAAGATTTTTATGTAAAAAACGAATCGAAAAATAATTTTAACACATTGAAAAACAATTAAAAAAATAAAACGCTTTTCAAAAGGCGTTTCCGACGATAAAAAAAATTTTCAAAAAACACATTTTTTGCTTGCATTCTTTTTACATATAGGCTAATGTATGAAAAGCAGGATAACCTGCTGGATGATTGGAAACAATCGAATTTAACAAGGAGAAATTATAAATGTTAAAACAAGCTTTATTAATTGCCGGCGCGTTGTCCTTGACAACATCGGCTTATGCTTTGGAATTGACAAACCCGTTCTACGGACCGTCCAAAGGCACAGTTGCTTCAACAACTTCCTATTCTTTTGCTACAAAAACAGCTAAACAAAAAGATGCCGGTGCAGTGGTGCAACGTGACAAAGATTATGATCATCTTTTAACCGAATCATTGTCCTACGGTTTAACAGACAGCGTCTCTTTGGATGCTTCCGTTTCAAACACATGGCAAAAAAGATCTGAAAACTTTTTAGGTAACAGATATACAGACAAAGACGATAGAAACATTGACTGGACTTTGGGTGCCACATGGAATATCTTAACAGGTCCGACCAAATTGCAAGTTTCTGCCGATTACGGTCAAAAAGAAAGCAATTCTCATGACAATCATGGTGCTTACAAATATGTTGACGCCGGTGTTAAATTGGGTCACACAATCGGTATATATACACCGTATTTGGCAGGCACGGTTGAACGTCCGTTGTTCCAAAGCAAATTCGGTGATCATCATGCCAAATATGAAGGCAAAGCCGGTGTGTATGCTTATTGCCCGCGTGCCGATGTTGCTGTTGACACAGGTGTTCGTGTGAACTATGATGACACGGCAAAAGAAACAGCTTACACATATGATTTAGAAGTTTCTTACTTCTTAACAGACAATGTCGCTGTCAGCGCATTCGGTTCTTATATGCTTGACGGTAAAGCCAAAAACTCAACAGATGTATATGGCAAATCCGCCGGTTTAAGACTGCGTGCCGCTTTCTAATTTGAACATTAGAATAAGCTAAAAAAAAGCGCCTTTCGAAAGAGGGGCGTTTTTTTATTGAAAAGAATGAACATCAAAGTGTTTTTATTCTCTGTTTTTATAGCCGTAAAAGTTTTTTATACATTCATACCTGTTTCAAAGGCTTGATAACTCCACAAATAATCCCATTGACCGAATCGACCGATTACATCAATCCCGCGTGATTTTAAATAATCAATGATAATTGCGCGGTTTTCATAAATACCATGCGTAAAAGTAATATTGGCATACGGTTCAAAGCGAATGTCTTTTAAAACAATATCCGAGTCATCGAAATGACAAACCTGTTTTAATTTTTCAACCGTATTTTGTAAAACCGTTTCGGCAGACAAAAGAGGCGCTTTACAATCAAAAAATATTTCGGCTTGCAAAGAAGAACAGCCTGTCGGTACGTTATCGGGCGATTTTAAATTCGGTGAATAAACGCGTGCCGTCAAAATATCTTCATCATAAATATAAAACCACAAATGTTTGGCAACATCGGGACGATGAAACCCGAGTGACACTTGATAACCGCAAGTCCAATGAAGTTTATCGGCAGCTTCCGAAATATTTTGCGGACAATCGGGAAGCATTTTTACAATTTCAGGTAACGGCAAAGATGAAATTAATCGATTATACGGGACAGATGTTTTATCTTCAAAAAATACAATTTTTTGATCGGTGTCAATTCGAATTGCTTTTTTGTTAAATCGAATATCCAATCCTTTTCGGCAAAGATTTAAAATACTTCGAAAACCGCCTTTTTTCGGATACATCATAAAATCGGTATAATTAAAGTTTTGTTTTTGCTCTTCAAAGGCGCCTTTCAACACTTCATCAAGTGATGCCGAACGAATTCGAATACCGATCCATTTCGTTTCCATGTTACGGGGTTCTTGTCCCCAATATTTTCGGGTATATGCAAACGGAAAATGTTCGGCAAAATAATTTCCGTTTTGAACACGTAACCATTCATCGTAATTTTGAATTTCGGATACATTCTTTTGAGGACGCTGAACAAAATCAGCAATAATTTTTGCTTTTTCATCACTTGACAAAGGAAATAAATTATTAATTGCAGGGTGTTTTAACCAAACACCGTGATAATAATTATACGCCACTGTCGGATGCGCGTATAACGATGATGATGTTTCAAAGCAGTTTAAAATATACGGATCTTTCACAAACGAAAAATGCACAAACCTGTCAAACCGAAAGCCTTTTATGGTAAAAAATCCGCATAAACCGCCCCAATCATTGTCTTTTTCGTAAATAACAACGGGTATCTTCTTTTTTTGTAAATGATATCCGGCAGAAATGCCGCTGATTCCCGAACCTAAAATAACGGTGTTACTTAACAAAATGTTCTCCATATTCTTTTTGTTTCACGCAAAAATCTTGCACACTTTTATGTGTCACAGCTTTTTTATTCAATCGACGGCACCGATTATATTCCCAGCCTGTCATCAGTGTTTTCATTTAAAATATACCCCTTATTACAAAACACAGAAACCGCCAATAAAACGGTAATTCAAAAAATTGATTAAATGATGATTTTTTTAACAATATCCGCTGTCCGTTGAGTGAGCGCGTGTGATAATACAACTTTTTTGCTTTTTTCCTGAAAAAATACCGAATTTCGTCATCTGACCACTTTTTTGTATGTAACTCATCAATGAAGTGATTCATTAACCCGAGTAAACGGGGCAATTCTTGATCAGACAGGCTTTGATTCGTTAAAAATTGCTGCAATAAATCAATTTCATCTGCTTTAAAATTAACTAAATATTTCGTCAAGGCTTGTTTTTGTATTCGTGCGCCTTTTTCAACCTGTTCCCGCTTGTTTATATGGGAAGTATTCGCCTGATGAAATCGATATTGCACCAACACATCACTCAAACAAGCAAATTGCGTTTTTCCGATTAAATCAATGTAAATCCCGTAATCTTCTGTCGGCACGTTTTCGGGTTTATATAAAATGTGATTCTTTGTTAACACGCTTTTTCTGATCATAATGCTTGAATTACAAAAAGCACAGCCGAGAAAAATAAGAAATTTTTCTATTTTTCCGTGTTCCGTTAATTTTCCGAAACCGATATTTGCGGCATCATCACCGATAATTTCAACCATTGTTCCCAAACACCCGATTTTCGAATGACTTTCCATATATGCCACTTGCTTTTCAAACCGTTCGGGAAGAGAAACATCATCTGAATCCAATAACGCTATATATTTGCCTTTTGCCTGCTCAATGCCGAAATTACGGGCAAGTGCCGGTCCTTGATTTTGTTCAAATCTCAAATATTTGATGCGCTTGTCGGAATAGCCTTTTATCATTTCTTTCACAAAAGGCTTTGACCCGTTATCTGTCAGCAATAATTCAAAATCTTTATACGTTTGATTGAGTACCGATTCAATCGCTTCTTTTAAATAGGCGGAGTTTGTATTGTAAACAGGCATAATTACTGAAATTGTCGGCATACTTTTCCTTTCTTTTTCGTGAAAAATAATCATTGTGTTTTTATTAAAAAAAATGATGTTTCATAAACTTCCTTAACATCTGTTAATCGGGAGAAATATCCATATCAGCATATGTAAAAACAAATAAATTGTCAAGTTGCTTTTTTTATTAATTTTTTTTAAAAAAACGCTTCACATTTCTTTTATTTAAGCGAAAAAATTACAGTCGATTTTTCGGTTTTAATTTTTTATCGGGTGCGTTGCATAACGGCATAAAAGAAGCCGTCCGTTTGTGTGCGATACGGCGATAATTGTTGATGCGTACACAATTTAAATGCTTTGTTTTTCTTTAAAAATAAACGTATTTGTCCGATATTTTCATCTCGGGTAATCGAGCAGGTTATGTAAACCAATTTACCGTTTTCTTTCACGTAAGACGCTGCTTTTTGCAAAATTATTTTTTGCTTTTTTAAAAGCGCTTCAAATTGTTCAAACGTGAGTTTTAAACGCCTGTCGGGAAAACGCCGCCAAGTGCCTGTTCCCGAACACGGCGCATCAACCACCACATAATCAAATGTTGCCGTCGGAGAAAGTTTTGTTGTCGTTTGAATAATGCGAATTCCTGCCCGTTCGGCACGCCGATTTAATTCTTGTAAGGAACGCTCGGAAATATCATGCGCCGTAATCTGCCCTTTATTTTGCATCATTTGCGCAAAAATAAGCGATTTTCCGCCTGCACCCGCGCAATAATCCAAAACACTGTTATCGGCTTGAATGCCTGTTTTTAAAGCAACCAGTTGCGACCCTTCGTCTTGTACTTCAATCAAACCTTCCCGATAACATGCCGTTCCTTTTAAATTGGCACGCTTTTTTAATATCAATCCCCAAGGCGAAAGTTTTGTCGGTTCTGTTTCAATGCCTTCCGCCGCTAATTTTCGCCGAATTTCTTCCCTTGAACCGTTTGCCCGTAAAATTACTTCGGCTTTTTCCATTAACGCCGGCAATTCTTGTTCCGGTTTTTCAATATGAGATAAAAGCCAATCAGGAATTTCCCATTGAACGGCAGACGGCGCGTTTTTCAAAGAGGGAAGCGGTTTTTCGATTAAATCGGTTTTTTCACGCAAATCCGCCGTCGGATACAAAAAACTTAAACGCCGAAACGCCCGTAACACCTGATAAACAACATCGTTTAAAAAACGCCTGTTGGCACTGCCGATTGATTTATGCGTGCGTGTAAACGTGTTTAAAATTTCTTCCGCCGGTTTGGGAGATTGAATGATTTCCGCTAAAAGATCGGCGGCAATGTTTTTTAACTTTTCGGGTTGCATTTTGTTCCTCTGAATCCGGTTGCGACAACATAAACTTCCGAAGAATCTTTTCGACTGGCATCAGGTTTTGCATGCTTTACAACGGCAAAGTTTTGTTTCATTTGCGCCAAAAATTGATTTTCCGTTCCGCCTTGAAAAATTTTGGCAATAAACACCCCGTTCGGATTTAAAATCTGACAGGCAAAATCATATGCCAATTCCAACAAATTCATAATGCGTAAATGATCAATGCCGTGAATGCCCGTTGTGTTTGCCGCCATATCCGATAAGACAATATCAGCGCGATATCCGCCCAACAATTCCTGCAACTTTTGAGGCGCCTCATCGGAAGTAAAATCCATTTGAACAAGCAAAGCCCCGTCTATCGGTTGCGCAGGCAGTAAATCCATTCCCACCACCAACGGATTTTGCGCGGTTGATTTCACGCGCTCGACAGCTACTTGTGACCATCCGCCCGGCGCACAGCCCAAATCAACCACGCGCCGCCCGGGTTTAAAAAAATGAAATTGATCATCCAGTTGCATAATTTTAAAAGCAGCCCGTCCGCGAAAGCCCATTTGGTGCGCTTTTGAAACATACGGATCATTTAACTGCCGTTGCAACCATTTTGTGCTGGATGCTTTTCGTCCTTTCACTTTTTTTAAATGCGTTTTTAATGGGCGCTCGTTAAATTGCATATTTTTTTATCCTTTTTATTGTCTGTCAGTATAACTTGTTTGACACAAGTTGTCAAAGTGAATTTTTTTAATTTTGAACCAATAAATAGCCGTCCGGTGTGTTCGTAATGAAACTGTCGGCATATTTTTCGCCGATTTTTTGCCGCAAAGCATAGATATGCGTTTCAACGGTATGTGTTTCGCTGTCCGCCCGATAATTCCAAACACCCGTTAACAAATCAACTTTTGAAACACTGTTCGGAAAAGCTTTTATTAAATAAATAACTAAATCCGTTTCTTTTTCCGTCAATCGAATTTCCTGTCGCGTTGCTTTCAGTGTCAACAATCTTTTCGCCCCTTCAAACAAAAAAGTTTTATTTTCAAAATCGGGAGCATTTTCTCGCTTGTGAAGCAATTTTTGCACTTGTTCGTATAAATTGTTCAACGAACAAGGCAGTGACAATTCCACATCGGCTTCTTCGTGATGAGTCCCCAAAAGAATAATACCGCTTTGAACGGGTTCAGACAAAATTTCATCGGTTTTTTTTTGCGAATCGCAAATAATTAAAACCGATGCCGATGATTCTTTCGGTTGATAAGCAATCGGTTGAAAATCTTTTAAAGCTGTCGAAAGTGTTTCGAAAAACAGCGAATTTTTTGTATAAATTTGAATCATAGTCTTGCCTTTTTATTTTATTTGCGTTAAAATACATACATATTTAAATGCTGAACCCTATTGTATCAGAAAGTTAAAGGAAATGGCAATATTATTTTTATATCGTCTTTGCACAATTTTGTTAAGTCCCTTCATTTTTATATGGTTGCTTATCCGTCTTTACAAGGGGAAAGAAGATAAAGACAGATTCAATGAAAGGCTTGGTTTTCCGCGAAAAAAACGTGAAAAAGGAAAACTGATTTGGTTTCACGGTGCCAGTGTCGGTGAATGTTTATCCATGATGCCGCTTATTAAAAAAATATTGGAAGAAAATCAAAGTTTACAGGTTATGGTTACTTCCGGCACCGTTACATCTGCCGCTTTAATGGCGACTCGTCTGCCCAAACGCGCCTTTCATCAATTTTTGCCGATTGATTTTCCGTGGGCAGTCAAAAAGTTTGTTTCTTATTGGCATCCCGACTTGGCTCTTTGGGTTGAATCGGAGTTTTGGCCGAATATGTTATGTGCCATTCATCGGCAAAAAATACCGTTGGTTTTGTTAAACGGACGAATTTCCGATAAATCTTTCGCGCGTTGGCAAAAAGTGTCTTATGTTATTCATGCCGTTCAATCACTGTTTTCCCTTTCGTTGGGGCAATCGCAGGAAGATGCCCGTCGGTTACGGGTTTTGGGGGCAAATGATGCCGTCAGTGTCGGAAACTTAAAATTTTCCGCCATTTCCTCGCCGTTTGATATGAAAGAATTAAAAACGCTTAAAAAACTTATCGGCGACAGACCGTGTTGGTGTATGGCAAGCACACATTCAAATGAAGAAGAAATGGGGGCATATATTCATACGGAAATTAAAAAAGAATATAAAAATTTGTTAACCGTTTTCGCACCGCGTCATCCCAATCGGGGCGATGAAATTGAAAAAATGCTCAAAAAGAAAGGATTGCGGGGTGCCCGTCGGTCGCGCGGAGAAATGATTACCCCGAAAACAGATGCTTATTTGGCAGATACCATCGGAGAAATGGGGTTAATTTATCAATTAGCGTTTTATGTGTTTGTCGGCGGTTCTCTTATTCCTTTCGGCGGACAAAATATGCTGGAACCCATGCGTTTACGGCGCGCCGTTTACATCGGACCTTACGCTTTTAATTTTCGAGAAATTGTCGCGCGGGCAAAAAAAGAAAAAGCGTTGATTGAAGTTAAAGATAAAGAAGATTTGACAAAACAACTTTTATCAAGTATGCTGAAACCGGATGCAGCCGAAAAAATGTCTTTAAGAGCCGAAACGTTGGCAACCTCGGAAATGAGTGTTTTAGACAGAGTTTATCGGCTGTTGGACGAGAGGTTTAAGCTGAAATGAAAACGCCCGATTTTTGGGATTTACCCAATCATTTTTTATCTAAATTGTTAAAACCGCTGGGGTGGCTTTATGCTTACGGTACCGCTTCGCGTTTTCGGCGGGCAAAACCGTATCAGGCGCCTGTTCCCGTTATTTGTGTGGGTAATCTTTCGGTCGGCGGAACGGGGAAAACGCCTGTGTGCATTGCCATTGCTTCTTTGTTGCATAAACAGAAAAAAAACTTTTTCTTTTTAAATCACGGTTATAAATCCCGCTTAAAAAACGTGATGGTCGATTCGGAAAATCATTCGCCGTATGATGTCGGTGATGAAGCTGTTTTATTGGCATATTACGGTCCGACGGTTGTTGATAATCGGCGGGCAAGAGGGGCGCAATTAGCCTTTCGAAAGGGTGCCGAATGTATTATTATGGATGACGGGTTTCAAAATCCTTCTTTAATTAAAACCTTGTCTTTTGTTGTCATTGACGGCAGAAAAGGGTTCGGAAATGAAGAAATTTTACCGGCAGGACCGCTCAGAGAACCCGTTTTAAAAGGTCTGGAACGTGCCGATGCCATTGTTATTGTCGGCGAAGATGATTGGGGTGTTCGCTTTTATTTGCAACGCAATAAAGTCGATTTGCCGATTTTCGGCGGTTCATTTGTTATGAGCAAAAAATCGATTACGCCTTTAAAAGGAAAAAAGGTAATGGCGTTTGCAGGTATCGGACAACCGCAAAAGTTTTTCAATGCTTTAACAAGCGTGGGAATAAAGGTTGAAAAAACGGAAAGTTATCCCGATCATTATTATTACACGCGTTTTGACATTGAGCGTTTAATTAAAACGGCAAACGGGTTACCGTTGGTAACCACAACGAAAGATGCCGTTAAAATTCCGCGAGATTTATTAAAGTATGTTGAAATTATTGACGGACAGTTTGTGTTTGATCAACCGCAAGCGGTTCTTGATTTAATTATGGGGATTTTTTAAATGAGTTTGGCACTGCGTAAATCAAAGCGTACCGTTATTCAACAATTTTTAACCGATCCGATAATCGGTATCGCCGTTTTTATCTTTATCGGCTTTTTTAAGATTTTACCTGTCCGAACGGCTTCGGCAATCGGCGGTTTTTTCGGAACCTCTCTTTATTATGTAATGAAAAACCGCAATCAAATCGGACGCAAAAATTTAAGTTTTGCTTTTCCGAACAAAACACCTGCCGACCGTGAAAAAATTTTAAAAGCCATGTGGCGTCATTGGGGGCGTGTTTACGGTGAATTGCCGCATGCCGCTTATCTGTATCGGCAAGCGCGCAAAAAAGGGTTATCTTATCTGCAAGAACAAGCCCGTTTAAAACAAGGCTGCTTTGTCTGTTCGGGACATTTCGGTAATTTTGAAATATCGGCAGCCACTTATTTATTTGATACATATTGCTTAAATCCTGTTTATCGATCGGCAAACAATCCGTGGTTGGATAAGTTGTTATTTCAGCGACGCAAAGGCGTTTTAATTCCCAAAGGAGCCCAAGGCGCCAAAAAAATGCTTGATGTATTAAAACAAGGCGGCGCCGTTGTCTTGTTATGTGATCAAAAATTGCGTGAAGGGATTTCAGTGCCGTTTTTCAATAAACCGGCGCAAACTGCTCCTGCCGTCGCAACCATTGCGCTTAAAATGGATTTGCCGATTTATATGGCGCGCTGTGTGCGCGGAACGGACGGCGTATTTGATATTGAAGTTTATCCGTTGCCGTTAAGCAAACAAACGAATAAACAAGCCTTTGTTGAAGAAACAATGCTCAAAATTAATCAGGAACTTGAAAAATGGATTTATGAAAAACCCGAGCAATGGCTTTGGATTCATCGGCGGTTTGAAAAATCTCAATATCAATAAAAACACTTCAATCTGATTTTTTACATTCGATCCGTTGATAACGGTTCACCGCCTAAAATATGGGCATGCAAATGCGGCACTTCCTGCCCGCTGTTTTTGCCCGAATTAAAAACAAGCCGATACCCCTCTTTCACAACGCCCAACTTTTCAGCCGTTCGAACAATGGCGCGCATATATCCTTCAATTTCGGAAGCCGTCGAATGTTCGATAAAATCGGCAAAATCAACAACCATGGCTTTTGAAATGACCAACGCGTGAATTTTTGCCTTAGGTGCAATATCATAAAAAGCAAGCGCATATTCATCTTCATATATTTTATTTGCGGGGATTTCTCCGCGTAAAATTTTAGCAAAAACATTATCCGAATTATATTCCATAGCAAATATCCTTTCTTTTTGGTTGCAATTTTTGTTTCTTTTGATAAAATAACATCAGATGAAAAAAGGTTCAATGAAAAAAAGGATTTTAAATGAAAAATTTTTGGAAATTAAGTTTAAGCGCCCTTTTTGTGACTTTATTACCGCTCGTTGCTTCGGCAAATGACGTCTATATTATTTCGGGTGTGCCGATATCCGGCGAATCCGATTCCTCCGCCCGCGCGCGGGAACAAGCTTTAATGCGCGGGAAAAAACAGGCGTTTAACGAGTTGTTGGATACCGTTGTTGCCGTACAGGACAGAGAAAAAGTATCTGTTGACGATGAAAAACTGATTGAATCGTTTGTGCAGGATATTTCGGTTGCCAACGAAAAAGCCGGTTCGACAAATTATTACGGAGCGCTCACCGTTCGGTTCAAAGCCCCCGAAATTCGGCGCTTGTTGGAAGATGCGCAAGTGAGTTTTTTGGCGCGTCTTCCGCAACCGTTTATTGTCATTCCCGTTTATCAAACCGAACAGAGCATTTTTCTTTTCTCGGAAAACAATCCGCTTTGGAAAGCGGTTCAAAACAATATGCCCGCAACGCGTCTTTTTACTTTTCAACCCGTTCGCGGCGATTCCGATGATGAAATGCTTGCCCAATCCGGTATTGTGAATCAAAATCAACATTCATTAGGCGAGTTGGCACAGAAATATTATGTATCGCAGATTCTGATTCTGAAAGTTATAAAGCAAAATACCGCTTATACCGTTTCATCAACCGTTTTGCCGACGGGTTCGGCTCCGGAAGCGGAAGTTTCTTTTAAAATAACCGATGACAGAGAATCACCCGAAAAAGTATGTACCGATTTATTAAAAGATGCCATACGTGCCATGACAAAAAAATGGCTGTATCTGACACAAAACACCGCGCAACCGATTACCGTTTATCAAGTGTTTGCACCGATTGAAAAAGTTTCGGATTTATCCCGAATGAAACAAAAATTGGCGCGCCTGAACTTTGCCGATAAAGTAGATATAAAAGGCTTTTCCAATAAACATCTTGCCGTTGATTTTCATTATCGCGGTTCGGCGGAAGAATTGGGAGAAAAGTTAAAGTTGAATCATTTAATTTTATCATCGGATACCGATTCTCTCGGACAACCGATTTATCGACTGACGGAAGAATCATCACCCAATCTTTTATCGGAAACATCTGCCGAAAATGATATGAATGAGGGACTATGAATCAAAAAGGAACAATGACAAAATCACAAAAAACCGGATTAATCATAACAGCGGTATTATCGGGCATCTTCGGATTTGCTTACGCGGTGTCCGATATTTTATTGCCCTTTATTTTAGCTTTTGTTCTGGCTTATTTATTGCATCCCGCCGTTTTATCATTGGAAAAAAAAGGGTTTCCCCGTTGGCTTGCCACAACAAGCGTTATGGGGTTGTTCGGCTTGTTTATTTTAAGCATTGTTTTTATTGTCGTTCCTATATTGCAAGCACAGATTTTAACGTTGCTTTCCAAAGCACCGTTTATTATTTCCGCTGTGTGGGAACATATTAAACAATTAATTTTATATACCAAAGAAAATATCACGCAAGAACAATTATCGGAACTTTCGGGTACCGTTTCTCAATATATATTAAGCGCCTTAAATTCGGTAGCGACAAACGCGGTGAAAGTTGTTTCGGGCGGTGTTGTTTTCTTTAATGTTGTTTCCTTATTTATGATAACACCCATTATATTATTTTATGTTTTGCGAGACTGGAAGGATGTAGAAGATCAAATGGCATCATTTATTCCGAAAAAAAAGAAAAAAGAAGTTTTAAACTTATGGCGTGAAATTAACACAACTTTGTCGGGCTTTATTCGCGGACAATCAACCGTTTGCTTGTTGTTAGGGCTTTATTATGCTTCCGGCTTATCGCTCATCGGATTGGAATACGGCTTATTAGTCGGCTTTTTAGCAGGCATTTTGTCTTTTATTCCTTATTTCGGCTTTTTAACGGGCGTTGTTTTAAGCGTTATTTTGGGCATATCCATGCATGCACCGCTTTCGTTATGGATTGCCATGGGTATTGTGTTTGTTATCGGACAAATTTTGGAAGGATATGTGCTGACTCCGAAATTGGTCGGCGATAAAGTCGGACTGCACCCGGTTTGGGTTATTTTTGCCTTGTTTGCCGGCGGTGCTTTATTCGGTTTTGTCGGTATTTTGATTGCCGTACCGGTCGCGGCGGTCATCGGCATTATCATTCGACGTCTTTTAAAATGGTATCACACAACGGCGCTTTACGATAACAAGGGAAAAAAATGACTCATCAACTGACTTTTTCGTTAAGTTATCGTCCGGCGTTCGGACGGCGTGATTTTTTGGTCGGTGCCTGTAATGAAGAAGCCGTCGCCTGGATTGATAAATATCCGAATTGGTCGGAATCGGCATTGCTGATTTGCGGCGCGAGCGGTTGCGGAAAATCGCATTTGGCTTCCATTTTTTCACAAACGCAATTATCGGCAAAATCACTTTCTTTACAAAAAGCTTTGGCACAAACAGCGCAAAAAATTGTGGTGGAAGATATTGATCTTCTGTTAAGTGAAGAAGCTTTATTTTGTCTTTATAACAAGATAACCGAACGTCACGGCGCGCTTTTAATGACGGCGCGCACATTGCCGTTTTTTAAATTAAAAGATTTGCGCTCCCGAATGAATGCCGTTCCGAAAGTGTTTATTTCCACACCTGATGAAGAATTATTGGGCGCCGTGTTTATGAAAATATTATATGAAAAACAGTTAAATGTAAATCCGAATCTGGCGGAATACGCCGTAACGCGACTACCGCGGTCGTTCGAAGCGGTCGTTGGCTTTACGGAAATTATTGATACGTTATCTCTTTCACAACAACAAAAAATAACGCTGCCGTTGATGCGTCACGCCTTAAAAATATGGGAAAATACTCAAAAAGAAAAAACAGAACAATTCAGTTTTTTTGAATAATCTGTTGAAACACCTCTTGACAAAATAAGGTGTTTAATGCTATGAAGAAAATGTTTTTTGCGTTATAAAAAAGGAGTAAAAAATGGCAAAAGAAAGAACTTTTTCAATGATTAAACCCGATGCAACCGCTCGTAATCTGACCGGTGCCATCAATGCTAAAATTGAAGCGGCAGGATTAAGAATTGTTGCACAAAAACGCGTTAAAATGACCAGAGAACAAGCCGAAAGATTTTATGGCGAACATCAGGGAAAACCGTTTTTCGAAGAGTTGGTTTCGTTTATGTCTTCTGCGCCGATTGTTGTTCAAGTGTTGGAAGGGGAAAACGCCATTGCCGCTTATCGGAAAATTATGGGAAAAACCGATCCTGCCGAAGCAGATAAAGGAACTATTCGTGCCGAGTTTGCCGAAAGTAAAGGACATAATTCCGTTCACGGTTCCGATTCGCCCGAATCGGCAGCACGGGAAATCGCCCAATGGTTTAGTATTAATGAGATTGTCGGGTAGTTTTTTCTTAAAAACAGCGTTATCGAAAAAAACCGTGTAAAAAAACACGGTTTTTTTATGCAAAAAAGTCGATTTGTTTATAAATTCTTAATGAAGATGTGATATGTTTAAGAAAATTTGAAGGAAAAAACAAAAAAATGGTAACAAAGCAACCCCATATTCCGGTTTTACTCAAAGAAGTTTTAAAAAACCTAAAATGTGACAAACCCGGTGTGTTTATTGACGGTACATTCGGTGCCGGCGGTTACACACGCGCTATTTTGGAAGCCAATTCGGAAAACAAAGTGATTGCTTTTGACAGAGATTCTTTCGTGGTGCCGACTGCCGATTCTTTTAAACGCAAATACGGGGCGCGTTTTTCCTTTATACAAGATTGTTTCAGTCGTATGCCGTTACATATATCAAAACGCGTTGACGGACTTGTTTTGGATTTGGGTATTTCCTCCATGCAAATTGATCAGCCGACACGCGGTTTTTCATTTCGGACAGACGGTCCGCTTGATATGCGTATGGGACAAGGCGGTACCAGCGCTCGAGAAGTGGTGAATATGTACGATGAAAATCAACTGGCGGATATTTTTTATCAATACGGCGAAGAACGTGCTGCCCGTCGAATTGCAAGAGCTGTTGTAAAAGAGCGTTTGCGTCACCCGATTTTATCGACATTGCAACTGGCTGAAATTATTCATCAGGTTATGCCAAAACCGAAAGACGGTTCGGATAGTGCCATGCGCACGTTTCAAGCGTTGCGTATTTTTGTGAATAACGAGCTGAAAGAATTGGAAGCGGCATTGGAAGCCTCGAAAATTTTACTGGCACCCGAAGGACGTTTGGTGGTTGTTTCGTTTCATTCGTTGGAAGACAGAATTGTTAAAAACTTTTTAATTCAAAACTCATCGTTGCGTCCGAATGAAAATCGCCATATCGCTTTTACACATTCCGTTCATCACAATTTATTTAAAGTCATGACCAAACGTCCGATTACTCCGACGGCGGAAGAACAACAATACAATTCGCGTTCGCACAGCGCCAAACTGCGGTGCGGGATTCGGTTGGAGGACGCATGAGAAAAACATTGATTAATGCTTTGTGTCTGTTCATTGCCGTTTTATCGGGTATTTGCCTGTTTATTTTAAAATATCAGGTCAAAGAAGAAGAACGGTTGCTTCAAAAAATTCATCGGGAAATTCTGCAAAACAAGCGTGAAATTCATATGTTGGAAGCCGAATGGGCGCACTTAAACGATCCGCAACGCCTCTTGGAGTTGGTACAAAGTCAAACGAACTGGGAAAGAATTTCTGCCAAACAAATCAGTATGCTTTCCGATATTCCGTTGCGTCCCGAATTATTACCGAAAGCGCCCGAAGTTATTGAAATAGCGGAAGAAACGCAAAAAGCGGAACCTGAAAAACAATCAGTTAAAGAAATTGTTACCATTGCGTCATCTCAAAAAAATCCCGTCAAAAAACAAGAAGAAAGCAAAACAGTTCATCTTGATAAAAAAAATAATATGTCCGAAACCGTTTCGAAAACGTCCGCTCAACCGAAAGGCGCGGTTGTCGGCGGTGTTTGGAAACCGTCAACGCGGCAATCGACAAGCAATTCTCTTGTCGCCTCCGGTGCAAAAAAATCGACAGCACAACAAAAACCGCGTGAGAGTGATTCACTCAAAAAAGGCTCTGCTGCTTTATCAACGCTTTCTCAACACAAGGAGAAACGCTGATGTTGTTTCGTAAGAAAAAAGAAGTATTTTATTATGCCGGACAGGAAATTGCCCGAACACCGATGGATAAATATAAATGTCTTGACGCGGCAACACGCGGTGTCGTTGAAAAGGCAAACGGACGAATTACTTTTGTCATGGTGGTGTTCGGTCTTTGCTTTTTAGCCATTATCTGTCGTTTGTTTCAACTCAGCGTGATGAATTATCATTCCCGACAGTTCATTCCCTCCGTTTTAAAAACAGATGTTGATTTTGCCCGCTATAACATTTTGGACAGAAACGGTATGATTTTAGCGACCAGCGTTCCGACAAAAGATTTATCCGTTAATCCGCGCAAGGTTAAACCGGAAGCCCGCGAAAGTGTTGCCAAAAATCTGGCGGCCGTCTTGCCCGGTGTTACCGAAAGCGAAATTATGAAAAAATTATTGGCGCCCGGTTCGTTTCGTTATATCAAACGAAACATTACACCGATTGAACAAAAAGATGTGAATTGGCTCGGTTATTACTTTTTGGAAGAAACAAACGGCGAAAAACGAGTTTATCCGCAAGGAAATTTATTTTCGCATTTATTGGGCAGTGTTGATATTGATAATCACGGAACGGCAGGCTTGGAAAAAGCTTATGATACGGTATTGCAGGAAAAAGATTTAACGCTTTCTTTGGATTTATCCGTTCAGGAAATTGTGCGCAAAACGTTAATTGAAAATATTGAAAAGTTTAAGGCGGAAGGCGGTATGAGCATTGTAATGGACGTCAATACGGGAGAAGTGATTGCAAGCGTTTCGTTACCGGATTATAATCCGAATTTGCCGTTAGACGAAAACGATAAAGATAAACTGTTTAACAAAGCAACGCTGGGCGCCTATGAATTCGGTTCGGTATTTAAGTTATTCAATACGGCAATGGGGTTGGATTCAGGTGTGATTAAACCGACAGACAGTTATGATGCCGGTCACGCCATTAAAATCGGGCGGAAAACGTTTACGGATTATCGCGGAGAAAATCGTCCGCTGTTGGTGCCGGAAATTTTAATTCATTCATCAAACCTCGGCTCTATTCGCATTGCATTGAAAGCCGGATATAAACGCCAAAAAGAATTTTTAGAGCGTTTCGGATTTTATAAACCGCTGCCCATTCCTTTGCCCGAACGAACGCGCACACAATATCCGCATGCAAAAAAGTGGGCGGAAATTACCTCGGCAAACGTTGCTTTCGGATACGGTATTTCCGTATCACCTCTGCATTTAATCAGCGCTGTTTCGGCATTGGTTAACGGCGGATATTATCATGTGCCGACATTCTTAAAAGACGGAAACAAAGGTAAGCCCGAATATCAGGTTGTTTCCGAAAAAACATCGGAAATAATCCGTCATATGATGTGGGGCGTTATTAATTGGAACATAAAACCGAATAATCCTGTTTACGGATATGCCGTCGGCGGAAAAACGGGAACGGCAAACCTGATTAAAAACGGACGGTATGTCGAGGGAACGTCGCGAACCAGTTTTGTAAGTGCTTTTCCGATGAATGATCCGAAATATGCCGTAATGGTCACGCTTGAAAATCCGAAACGCATTAAAGAAACATATAACTTCAACACGGCAGGGTGGAATGCCAAGCCGACCGGACTTCAAATTATTGCGCAAATTGCCCCCTATTTGGGAATCGCGCCCCAAGAACCCTGGGCGCAACCGCCTTATATGCAACGGGCAATCGAGGCAACATACAAGGCTAAAAAAAGGTGGTAAAATGAAAATATCAGCATTGTTAACACAGCTCAATTTAACAAAATCTTCCGTTCAATTACCGAAAGAAGTTTCTTTCGATGTTTTTGAAGAACAATCGATAACGGGTATTTCTTTATCGGCACAAAATGTGCAAAAAGGCAATCTTTTCGTTGCCGTTCAAGGCACAAAAAAAGACGGTGCCGATTTTATTGATTTAGCCATACAAAACGGTGCCGTTGCCGTGTTGGCAGACAGAACAAACTTAACCTCAAAATTGCCCGTTTTGGTCGTTGAAAATGCCAATCATACGGCGGCAAAAATTGCCGACTTGTTGTATCCGACACCCGATTTAACGAAGATTGCCGTGACGGGTACGAACGGTAAAACATCAACGGTTTATTTCGTGCGGGAAATATTAAACAATCTCGGACGGTGTGCCGCCAGTTTGGGTACAATCGGCATTGACTCGCCCGTATTGAAAAAAAGCGGTTCCATGACAACCCCCGATTGCGTGACCCTTCATCAATCATTAAAGGAATTAGCCGATAAAGGCGTTCGCTATGTGGCAATGGAAGCATCAAGTCACGGCTTGGCGCAAGGGCGTTTGGACGGCATTTCCTTTGCGGCAAGCGGTTTTACCAATTTAACACGCGATCATTTGGATTATCACGGCACAATGGAAAATTATCTGTCTGCCAAAACACGTTTGTTTGCCGAACGAACGGCATCTGACGGCACCGTTGTTTTAAATGCTGATGTGCCGCAATATCAAATGCTTCGGTCGATTGCCGAAAAACAAAATATTCGTGTTTTGTCATACGGTCAAAACGGACAAGAATTACAGCTCGTTTCACAAAAGCCGACCGCCGGCGGACAAGAGGTCGTTCTGAAAGTTTTAGGGCAAGAATATACCGTGTCTTTATCTGTTTTCGGAAACTTTCAGGTAATGAATATTTTGTGTGCCGTCGGTTTGTGTTTAGGGCTTCATTTCAAAGTATCCGACATTATGGCGGTTTTACCTGCTTTAAAGGCGCCCGACGGACGCATGGAAGCAGTAACAACCGTAAACGGCGCTCGCGTTTTTGTGGACTATGCGCACACGCCCGATGCCTTGGAACGGGTTTTAACTTCTTTACGAGCGCACACGCAAAATCGACTGATTTGCGTGTTCGGCTGTGGCGGGAATCGAGATACCGGAAAGCGCGCACAAATGGGCGCCATTGCCGATCGATTGGCTGATGTTGTTTATGTGACCGATGATAATCCGCGCTTTGAAGAACCTGCCGATATTCGAAACGCCATTATGGAAGCGTGTCCGAACGGAATTGAATGCCGTTCACGAATTGAAGCCGTTTTTCTGGCACTTCATGAGTTAAAAGCGGGCGATATTTGCGTTATCTGCGGAAAAGGTCATGAAACGGGGCAAACCGTTCGGGAAACGGTTTATCATTATAACGATAAAGTCGAAGTTTTGGCACAAAGCGCCGCTTTTGAAAAAGAAATTTTATGGTCGCATCAGGAATTATCTTTGGCATTAAATACTTCGGTTGACGCAAGCATTCAAGCAACGGGGGTTTCCATTGATACACGAACGCTTATGCCCGGCGATTTGTTTATTGCCGTTAAAGGGGAAAATACCGACGGTCATCAATATGTAAAAACGGCATTGGATAAAGGTGCGATTGCATGTATTACGGATCATTTAATGACGGATATTTTGCCCGAAAAACAAATTGCGGTTTCTGATACAACCGATGCTTTGGAAGCGTTGGCACGGTTTGCGCGTATGCGAAGCGAAGCCGTTTTTATCGGCGTGACGGGCAGTTCGGGCAAAACAACCACCAAAGAAATGTTAAAAACCGTTTTATCCGAACAGGGAGTTACTTTTGCAACCGGCGGAAACTTTAACAATCAAATCGGCGTACCGCTGACATTGGCAAGAATGCCGAAAAATACGGAATACGCCGTTATTGAAATGGGTATGAATCATTTTGGTGAAATGGCGTATTTATCAGATATCGTGCGGCCTAATCATACCGTGATTACCATGGTCGGCGGCGCACATCGGGAATATTTTAAAGATGATGCCGCCATTGCCGAAGCCAAAGCCGAAATTTACACATTTGCCGATATAAACGGAACGGCGGTGTTAAATATTGAAAGTCCGTCATATGCTTATTTGCATGAGCAGGCAAACGCGCGCGGTATTCGTCATATTGTTTCGTTCGGACAAAAGAAAGGCGCCGATTTTGAATTAACAAACTGTGCGGTTTCCGCCGAAAAAACGGTTGTTACGTTTCGTTGGAACGGTCTGGAATATACTTATAACATTCACTTTGCCGGACGACATTTTGCTTTGGATTCGCTAGCCGTTTTGGCAATGATCGATGCTGTCGGCGCCAGTGTGGAACAAGCCTTGAAAGATATTGATAAAACAATGCCGGTTGCGGGTCGCGGTGCGACGGAAAAAGTGCAAGTCAACGGTAAAACCATTCTGCTGATTGATGATGCGTATAATGCCAATCCGATTTCCATGGCGGCATCCGTTCAAACACTCGGCGCACATCAAAATACCCGTCGTGTCGCCGTATTGGGTGATATGTTGGAATTAGGCGCGGAAAGTCAAACATTTCATAAAAATTTGGCACCGATTTTAATTGCCAATAAAATCAATCAGGTTTTTACCGTCGGTACGGATATGAAAGCCCTGTTTTTATCGTTACCGAAAGAAATGCAAGGAGAAAGCGTTTTATCGGCGGAAGAAATCATTCCGATATTAAATAAAAATTTAAAAGACGGCGATACGGTTCTTGTGAAAGCCTCAAACGGAACAGGCTTGAAAAAAGTGATTGCCGCATTGAAAGGAACAAAGTAAATGTTGTACTATTTATCGTTATTTTCATCTGATATCAGTTTTTTAAATCTTTTCCGATATATTACTTTTCGCAGCGGCGGCGCTTTAATAACGGCGTTTTTAATTATGCTGTGTTTCGGTACGCGTTTTATTGCGTGGCTGAAAAAAAAGCAAGGAGAAGGACAACCGATTCGGGAAGACGGTCCGCAAACGCATTTTGCCAAAAAAGGTACGCCTTGCATGGGCGGACTGTTACTTTTAATTGCCGTTTTGAGCTCTGCTTTATTGTGGGCGCAACTGTCCAATCCCTATGTTTGGGTTCTTGTTTTTGTCATGAGCGGTTTCGGCTTGGCGGGATTTATCGATGACTACAAAAAACTGACCAAACACAATTCCAAAGGCATTTCGGGACGTCAAAAATTATTTGTGCAGTTTGTTATCAGTTTAATTGCCTGCTTATGGTTGATTTGTTTGGAAAACGGACCCATGGGTACCACTTTGACCATTCCTTTTTTCAAAGATGTATTCATTGATTTAAGTTATTTTTACATTCCTTTTGTGTTGGTTGTGATTGTCGGCAGTTCGAATGCCGTTAATTTAACCGACGGGTTAGACGGTTTGGTCAGTATGCCGGTCATTATGTGCTGTCTTGTTTTTGCCGTTATTTCCTACTTGGTCGGACGGGTTGACTATACCGATTATTTACAAATTCATTATGTTGTCGGTGCCGGTGAAATGTCCGTATTTTGCGGCGCGGTTATCGGTGCGACACTCGGATTTTTGTGGTTTAACGCTCATCCGGCACAAGTATTTATGGGAGATACAGGTTCATTAGCCCTGGGGGGTATTTTAGGAACATTATCCGTTGCAACGAAACAAGAGTTGTTATTGGCTATTGCCGGCGGATTGTTTGTGGTGGAAGCGCTATCCGATATATTACAAGTCGGTTCGTTTAAATTGCGCGGAAAACGAATCTTTTTAATGGCACCGATTCATCATCACTTTGAGAAAAAAGGGTGGAGTGAAACAACGGTTGTCGTTCGGTTTTGGATTGTTTCAATTCTGTTGGCGTTATTAGCTTTATCAACATTAAAAATCAGGTAATCGATATGCAGGCATTCATTAAAAAATATCGTCATTTTCTGTCAGATTCCTATCGCAGTTTGGATAGGGGCTTGTTATACAGTGCCTTTATTTTAATTTTATACGGTATCTTTTTAATTTTTGCCGCCGGTCCGGGTGTGGCGGAAAGAACGCATCGGGACACATTCTACTTTATTGATCGGCAGCTCATTTTTTTGGTGCCTGCCATTATCGTTTTATTTTTAACCGCTTTATTTAATTTTAAATTGGTACGGCGAATCAGCGGATTGGTATTAATCGGCTCTTTAATTTGTATGGTTTATGTTGTTTTATTCGGTACGGAAATACAGGGCGCCAAACGGTGGATTTATTTAATGGGTGTCGGATTGCAACCCTCCGAGTTTGTGAAGCCGGCATTTGCCGTTATTTGCGCCTGGCTTTTGGCAACGGGTCGGCTCATTAAACAAATGCCGGGATACAGTTCCGCCATTGTTTTATATCTTATTATTGCCGGACTGCTTTTATTGCAACCGGATATCGGTATGTTCATTACCGTTTCGGGTATTTTTGCCGTTGAGCTGTTTTTATCGGGTATTCCCATGGCGGTTGTGGTTGTTTTGGGCGGATTGTTTACCGCTTCGTTGGGCATGGCATACTTTTTGTTTGATCACGTTCATGAACGGGTCAATCGGTTTTTAAATCCGGAAAACGGCGAGGCATATCAAGTTGCCAAATCATTGGAAACACTTAAAAATGCCGGTTGGTTCGGCAAAGGTCCGGGCGAAGGTATTGTGAAATATGAATTGCCCGATGCACACACTGATTTTATTGTTGCCGTTTCGGCAGAAGAATTCGGTTTTATTTTAACGGTCTTTTTAATTGCCGTTTTTGCTTTCGTGGTGTTAAGAGGATTTTATTTAATGCGTCACGAAAACAATTATTTTTGCCAAATTGCCGTCGGCGGCTTATTGACTCAAATAGCCATTCAAGCTATTGTGAATATGGGTTCGACATTGAATATGTTGCCGACAAAAGGAATGACGTTACCGTTTATTTCTTACGGCGGATCTTCGCTTGTGTCTGTCGGATTTGCATTCGGTATTATTTTATGTTTGACAAAGCGACATACACTCGGTCGCGGATTAGAATGAAAGGGTATGAGAATGACAAAAAAATTAAAATCGGTCAATCAAAATAAAAAAGCAGCAACGAAAAATCGTCCGTTAATTGTGGTAACGACCGGTGGCAGTGGCGGACATATTTTTCCGGCGGAAGCCATTGCTGCTGCTTTGGTTGAACAAAATTATCGTGTTGTTTTTATCACGGATAAACGCGGAGCGGCTTTTCATTCTTTGCCGACGGTTCAAACATACAGATTGGCTGCCGAATCGGTTGCCGGTCGATCAATCTTTCATAAATTAACGGCAGCGGTAAAGCTGTTTTTCGGCGCCGTTCAAGGTATTCATTTAATGGCGAAACTGCGACCGTCGTTGGTTATCGGTGTGGGCGGATACGCTTCATTTCCGGCGGTAATAGCGGCGCAAATGTGTCGAATTCCCGTTATATTGCATGAACAAAACGCCGTATTGGGACGGGCAAACCGTGTATTGGCAAGCAGTGCCAAATTAATTGCCACTTCATTTGATCCGACATTAATGATTCCGAGCGGCATAACCGCCGTTCGAGTCGGTATGCCGGCGCGCGCACCGATTATTCAGGCAGAACATTCACCATATCCCAAAACGAAAACACCTGTTCGGTTGCTTATTTTCGGCGGTAGTCAAGGGGCAATGTTTTTCAGTCGAAAGTTTCCCGAAGTGTTAAAAAAACTACCGAAAGAATTACAAAAAAAGATTGTGATTACGCAACAGGCACGCGCAGAAGATTCGGATTATTTAAAAGCGTTTTATAAAAAAATTCCGTTTCAAAAAGTAACGATAGCCTCGTTTTTTGACAATATGCCCGCATTATTGAAAGAATCGCATTTAATTATTTGTCGCGGTGGTGCCTCAACCATTACCGAATTGGAAATTATCGGTCGTCCGGCAATGATTGTGCCTTTGCCGACGGCAGCCGATAATCATCAAATGGAAAATGCTCGTCAATTTTGCGATGACGGTGCCGGTTGGCTGATTAACGAAAAAACATTTGACGCCGATAAAATCGCAAAACGGTTACAAGAATTGTTGGAAGCGCCCGAAACACTCAAAGAAGCTGCCAAAAACGCTTATAAACGTTCCAAACCGAAAGCCGCTCAACAAATTGCCGAATTGGCACACAATATCATCAGAGGGGAAAACAGATGAAACTGACTTGTCCTTTAAAATGTATTCACTTCATCGGAATCGGCGGAATCGGTATGAGCGCCATTGCCGAAATGTTGGCTGATTTAGGCTTAAAAGTACAAGGTTCCGATGCCAAAGAAAGCGCCAATACCGTTCGAGTTCGAAAATCGGGCATTCCCGTTTATATCGGACACAAAGCCGAAAATTTAACGGGAGCCGATGCCGTTGTCATTTCCAGTGCCATTCAGGCGGATAATCCCGAATTGATTGAAGCTAAAAAATCAGGATTGCCGATCGGACATCGCTCGGAAATGCTTGCCGAAATTTTACATTACAAACAAAGTATTTGCGTTTCGGGAACACACGGAAAAACAACAACATCTTCCTTAATTGCCAGCATTTTAATGAGCGGCAAAAAAGATCCGAGTTTCGTCATCGGCGGTATTCTGAATTCGCAACTGTCAAACGCCCGTTTGGGAAAAGGCGATTATGTGGTGGTGGAAGCTGATGAATCCGACGGTTCTTTCTTAAAACTGCCGGTAACGATTGCCGTTGTTACCAACATCGATTCGGAACATATGGATCATTATCATACTTTTGAAAATATGAAAAACGCCTATGGTCTTTTTATGCACAATACGGCGTTTTACGGCGTGTGTGTCGCTTGTATCGATCATCCTGTCGTTAAAGATTTGGTTTCAAAAATCAACAACCGAAAAGTCATTACTTACGGAACGGATCTTCAAGCCCAAGTTCGTGCTGAAAATATCAGAACAACGCAAAAAGGAATGTTGTTTGATTTAAAAGCCGTTTTAAACAAAAAAACATACGGCGTGAAAAACATTTCATTGGCAATGTTCGGACGACACAATGTTTTAAATGCGTTGGCTGCCATATCCGTCGGATTATATTTAAATGTGCCGATGAAAACCATTTGCGAAGCTCTTGCCGATTTCGGCGGTATTCAAAGACGATTAACTTATCGCGGTATTTTAAATAATATGCCCGTTTATGATGATTACGGTCATCATCCGATTGAAATTGCTGCCACATTGAATGCGTTAAGAGAAAGCACAAACGGAAAAATTATTGCTGTTTTCCAACCGCATCGTTATACCCGACTGCGTGATTTATGGGATTCGTTTCTGACATGCTTTAATCAAGCGGATACCGTTTATGTCTGTGATGTTTACAATGCAGGCGAAACGCCGATAACGGGCATAACGGCGCCGGCATTTGCACAAGCTTTGGCGCAAAAGCATCCGAATGTGGAATATTTGGCTGATTTTTCCGATTTAATTTCATTCACTTCGGGAATGACATCGCATGATAAACTCGTGTGTTTGGGTGCCGGTAATATTTCAACACAAATAACCGACTTATTGGCACATTTGCAAGGAGGGCAAAAATGACTCAACAACGTTGGACAAATGCTTTGGGTTCTTTGTTTATAAAACCGTTTTTACCCAAAGACAGATTGATTCGACAAATGCCGCTTGTCCGCGGAAAACTTACGGAAAACGAACCGCTTCATAAAAAGAATTGGTTTGGCGTGGGAGGGGCTGCCCAAGTTTATTTTGAACCCGCAGATGCCGCCGATTTAGCCTTTTTCCGTCAAAATATTCCTCCCGTTCCCGTGCAAGTTCTCGGCTCGGGCAGTAATGTGCTTATTCGCGACGGCGGTATTCCCGGTGTTACCGTTCATTTGGGAAAAGCCTTTCAACAAATAACGGTGGAGAATGATTGCTTATGTTGCGGCGCATCGGCGAGCGTAATGGAAATAGCGCGTATTGCCTTTAAAAACAATATTGCCGATTTTGAATTTTTATGCGGTATTCCCGGTTCACTCGGCGGTGCTGTTCGAATGAATGCCGGCGCATACGGATTCGAAATTCACGATTGTTTAAAGTCATTAACGGTGGTCACGCAAGAAGGCGAAATACGCATTTTGGAAGCCGACGAACTCAAAGATTCTTTTGCGTATCGCAAATGTTTGCTTCCGCAAGATTGGATTTTTGTCGCTGCCGTTTTAAAGGGTCGAAAAGTGACGGATTCCTCCGTTATTCGAGAAAAAATGGAAACCAATCGTCAAAAACGGGAAAAAGGGCAACCGATCGGGGTACGAACGGCAGGTTCCACCTTTAAAAATCCGGAAGGAATGCCGGCATGGCAACTCATTGATAAAGTCGGTATGCGCGGTGCCAAAGTCGGCGGTGCCGAAGTATCACGCAAACATTGTAATTTTTTAATCAATACAGGACATGCAACGGCAAAAGATATTGAAACGTTGGGCGAACAAATTCGCGAAAAAGTTTTTCAAAAAGAAGGTATTCAATTAGAATGGGAAGTTAAAAAAATAGGAGTTGATAAATGAAAAAAATAGCAGTTTTAATGGGCGGGCAATCATCGGAGCGAACGGTATCTTTGGAAAGCGGTAAAGGCGTTCTGAAAGCGTTGGCGGAAAAAGGATATGAACCGATTGCCTTGGATGTTCCCGAAAAATTATCGGGATTGGTTTGCTTTTTGGAAGAAAACAAACCGGACGCCGTTTTTAACGCGTTGCACGGAAAATACGGGGAAGACGGTTGTATTCAAGGCTTGCTTAACTTAATGCGTATTCCTTATACGCACTCGGGCGTGTTGGCATCGGCTTTATCAATGAATAAGCAAGAAGCCAAAGCTTTATTAAAGCCGGCAGGTGTTCATGTGGCAAACGGAAAAATGATTACGAAAGCCGATATTTTAAACGGAAACGCTTTGCCGAAACCTTATGTTGTTAAACCCAACGATGAAGGTTCTTCCGTCGGTGTTTATATTATTAAAACCGAAAGCGATGAGCAAAAACTGTTGGCAGATTGGCCTTTTGATAAACCAGTTTTAACGGAAGAATACATTTTCGGACGAGAATTATCGGTTGTCGTGTTGTTTGATGAATCCGTCGGTATTGTGGAAATTAAGCAAGGCATCGGCTTTTATGATTATCATACAAAATATACCGCCGGTGCCGCCACACACGTTATTCCCGCCGTTTTGCCTCAAAAGTGGGAAGATGAAATGAAAAAGCAAGCCTTAATTGCCCATCGGGTATTAGGGTGCAAAGGCGTTTCCCGTTCTGATTTTCGCTTTGATGAACAAACGGGGCGATGTGTCTTTTTGGAACTCAATGCCAACCCCGGTATGACACCGGTTTCGTTAGTGCCGGAAGTTGTGGCAAAAATTAAAAACTTAACTTATTCGGAACTTGTTGATTTGTTGGTGAAAGCGGCAGAATATGAAAAATAAAAAAACTGAAACGGCTAAAAAAACAAAGAAAAAAATATTTTCGTTCAAACGAATTTTTATTCTGTTGTTTTCGGCGTTGCTTATCGGGGGCGGTACATGGTTTTTTATGTCACCCTTCGGGCAAATAACTCTTGAAAAAGGCAAAGAAATTTTTGCATTTGTTCAAGATAAATCAAACTTGAAATTAGAACAGGTAAATGTGGAAGGACGCGTCCGAACAAAAATTGAAGATATCAATGCTGCCGTTCAAGTTGAACAAGGAATGCCTATTTTTGATGTTGATTTAAATCAGCAAAAAGAAAAAATCAAGCAGCTGCCCTGGATACAAGATGTATTGATTGAAAGACGGCTTCCCAATCAATTACTCATTCGGCTTAAAGAAAAAACACCGATTGCAATTTGGCAAAATCACAAAAAATATTTGCCGATTGACGCCGACGGACAAACCATAGCCGATGATAAAACCGTTATTTCCAATGTCTTGCTTGTTGTCGGCGAAGATGCACCGCAACATACGCCGCAGCTGATAGAAGAATTAAATAAATATCCGACCGTTGCCAAACGTGTTTTGTCGGCAACACGCGTCGGAAAACGTCGGTGGGATTTATACTTAAATGATGTTGAAAACGGAATTGTCGTTCGCTTACCGGAAACGGATATCGCATCGGCTTTAAAACGATTGCAAGAGTTTCAGGAAACGGGACAGATTTTAGAAAGAGATTTAAACGTGATTGATTTAAAACTGCCGGATCGCTTAATCGTTCGAAGCGAAGTCAAGGAAACGGCTTCTCCAAAACCGAAAGAGGCAAAGAAATAAGGAATCAAAAATGAGTAAAAAGAACTTAAAATCCGTTTTAACGTTATTAGATGTCGGCACTTCAAAAGTGTGCTGTCTGATTGTTAAATTCGGAACGGATAACATACCGGAAGTTATCGGAAGCGGTTATGCCCCCGCCAACGGAATTCAAGCAGGCGCCATTGTTGATATGGAAGCCGCAACGGAAAGTATTCGAACCGCTTTATCACAGGCAGATGCACAAGCCGGACGCTTAACAACAAGTGTTGTTGTCAATATTTCATCAACGCAAATGAAAGCCCATCATATTTACAAAGAAATTGATATCAGCGACAGTCGCCCGATTACGGGAAATGATGTGCGTCGATTGGTTGACGGTATTATTGCCGGTTGTTTGGCAGAAGGTGATGAAGTGATTCATTCTTTTCCGCTCAGTTATACGGTGGATAAAGAACAAAACATTCAAGATCCGCGCGGTTTATATGCTTCAAAACTGGGTGTACACATGCACATTATTGTTTTGCCGGAAAGTCAATTACGCAATTTGGTTGCCGTTTTAGACAGATGTCATGTCAGCATTAACACAAAAGTTGCCACGCCGTATGCTTCCGCGTTGGCAACCGTAACGGAAGAAGAAAAATCCGTTGGCGTAACAGTTATTGATTTCGGAGCCGGTACAACATCGGTTGCTATTTTCTTGGACGGCGGCTTGGTTCATTTGGATTTAATTCCCCAAGGCGGAAACATTTTAACAAAAGATATTACGCGCGGCTTAAACACTTCTTTTTCCGTTGCGGAAAGATTAAAAACATTGCACGGCGCTGCTTTTTTATCGCCTCGGGATGAAATTGAACGGCTTATTGTTCCCATTTTAGGCGAAGAGGGAACAAATATTCAAATTCCTCAGGCGGAATTGATTTCCATCATTATTCCGAGATTGGAAGAAATCTTGGAAAATATCGGGGATATCTTTAAAAAATATCCCTATTTTGTGATTGCTACAAAACATTTGATTCTGAACGGCGGCGGTAGTACGTTGGAAGGAATTAAAGAAAAAACGGCAACACTTCTGGGTGCTTCCGCCCGTATCGGAAAACCGGATAATATCCGGGGATTACCTTCTCAATTTGCACCTTATACATTTTCTGCTTGCATTGGCTTGCTAAAATATGTAATGATACAAGAGAGAAGTTTATTGAATGAAAATTTTAAATCACAATCAACACCCAAAAAAGGTTTCATCGGAAAGGTAATACAATGGCTAATTCAGAATTTTTAGAAGTACAGGAAAACGGTTTATCCATCGGTTTGGCGTCTCCGTCACCGGAATTTTTGCTCACGCCGAACATCGGTGTCGTCGGTGTCGGCGGTGCAGGCGGTAATGCGGTTAACAATATGGTTATGGCAAACTTGGGCGATGTTTCGTTCTTTGCGGCAAACACCGACGCACAAGCTTTATCCAAATCTTTGGTTGCCGATAAAATTCAGTTGGGCGTTACCATCACGCAAGGATTGGGCGCCGGTTCGAATCCGGAAATCGGACGAGCAGCCGCCGAAGAAGCATCCGAAAAAATTAAAGAATATTTAAAGGGATTACACCTTCTTTTCATTACGGCAGGTATGGGCGGCGGTACCGGTACGGGTGCGGCACCCGTTATTGCCCGTTTATCAAAAGATTTGGGTATTTTAACGGTGGGCGTTGTATCAAAGCCTTTCAAGTTCGAAGGTCCGAAACGTATGAAAACGGCTTTGGCAGGTATTGAAGAATTACAAAAATATGTCGATACGTTAATTGTCATTCCCAATCAGAATCTGTTCCGTATTGCCAAAGAAACAACTTCATTTACCGATTCTTTCAAAGCCGCCGATGAAGTTTTATGTCAGGGTGTGCGTTCGATTACCGATTTAATTATTAATCCGGGAACAATGAACTTGGATTTCGCCGATGTTAAAACCGTTTTATCCGCCATGGGACGTGCTGTGATGGGTACCGGTGAAGCCGAGGGCGAAAATCGGGTAAAAGTGGCGGTTGAACAAGCAATTATGAATCCCTTGTTGGATAACTCTTCCATTCAAGGAGCAAAGAGTGTTTTAATTAACATTTCCGGCGGATCGGATATGGGCTTAATGGAAGTTGATTATGCTGCCGAAAGGATTTTACAGGAAATTCAGGAAGATGATGCCAATATTAAAATCGGAACCTGTATTGATGAAGCTTTACACGGGAAAATTCGCGTTTCATTGGTTGCAACGGGTATTGATGAAAACGCCGGCGAAAAATATATTCCTGTTGTAACGGAAGAAAAACAAACCATTGTTGATGTTCCGCTGATTGCCGAAGAACAAAAAGAATCCGCAGGGGCGGAAACCGTCTCCGAAGAAGTGTTGCCGCTGATACAGGAAACAACCGTTGAACCACAGGCAACACCGGCACAAACAACCGATTATGATTTGCCGTCAGGTTTTGAAGAAACGACGGAACCGTTAGCTATTGACTTAACGGAAGAAACGCCTGTGGCACAACCGCCGTTGTTTACGGAAGAAGTGCCGGAAATTGATTCGATTGTGCCGATTAATGAAGTACCGGAAATAAAAGAACCCGTTAATTTGGAAACAAAAACAATCGATGCCAATGTTAAATCACCGCGGGTCAGTTTGTTTGACACGTTATTGCCGGGATTCATCGGAAAATCTAATCGACACAAAGAATCATCGACATCAACGGCAGCCGCTTCAAAAAATGAACCGTTATTGAATATTTATCCGAGCGAAACGGCGGAAACCGCGAAAAAACAAGAACCTCAAACGCCTGTTGACAATAACGCCCGCAGCGAATTATTTGAAGATCCTTTTGAAAATGTGGATTTGCCGGCATTTCTTCGGCGTTAGGTTTTAAATGAAACAGGAGATTCAAAGTCGTCTAGCGGCACTGAACGTCTTGAAACGCATTATATGCGAACATCAAACGTTAATGACGGCTTTCAATCATCTGTCCGTTTATGATACATTGTCCGATACGGATCAACAATTCTGTCGCTTGCTTGTTTTAACCGTTTTACGCAGATACGGACAAATAACAGCATTGATTCGGCAGTTTGTTTCAAAGCCTCTTCCCAAAAAAAGGCAAGATATTCAACTTGTTTTGGCGTTGGGTATCGGGCAACTGTATTATTTAAAAACGCCGCCGCACGCAGCGGTTGATACGAGTGTTTGTTTGGTGCGAGAAATAAATCAGCCGGCTTTTGTCGGATTTGTAAACGGCGTATTGCGTTCTTTCGTTCGAAAATCAGCCTGTTTAATCGAACCGCCTGTTTTGCTGAATTTGCCGCAATGGATTTATGAAAATTGGCTGCAATTTTACACAAAAGAACAAATACAAAGTTTTGTTACAACCTTTATGCAGGAAGCGCCCCTTGATATTTTTGTAAAAGACGAGGTAACTTCTTGGGCGAAAAAGTTAAACGGAACACTTTTGCCAACGGGCGGTATCAGATGTTGTTCGGGTTCTGTCATGCACATGTGCGGTTATCAGGAGGGCGCTTGGTGGGTGCAAGAAGCTTCTGCCTCCGTTCCGGCGCAGCTTTTCCCCGATGTGCAAGAGAAAAAAGTTGCCGATTTATGTGCCGCTCCCGGCGGAAAAACGGCGCAATTAATTAATCGGGGTGCCGTTGTGGAAGCGTTTGATATTTCATCGCATCGGCTGGTACGCTTGCGTGAAAATATGAAACGGTTGCGGTTTGAAAATCGGGTATCGATTCACTGTACCGATGTTTTAACCTTACCCGATAAAGAAACATATGATTGTGTTTTATTAGATGCGCCCTGTTCGGCAACCGGCACTGTTCGGAGACATCCGGACTTATGGTTTCATTTATCGAAAGATGATATTTTACGCCTTTCTCAAACGCAAAAAAAATTGCTGCAAAAGGCGGTTCGTTTAACGAAAACGGGAGGATATATCGTCTATTCGACCTGTTCGTTGGAAAGAGAAGAAAATGAAGCGGTTTTGGAATGCGTGTTGACAGAAAATAAAAATATTGCGCGCGTGCCTTTACCTGATAAGTGGCATTCTTTTTTAAACGATAAAGGTGCCATACAGATTTTACCGAATCAAAATCAAGACGGCTTTTATGCCGTTCTGCTGGAAAAAAGAATCTCTTGATTCAATGCTTTTTCTGCCTATTTTGTTAAAAGAGGCAGAAAATGGAGCGGATTTTGGTTGTGGAAGACAATGAAATGAATATGCGACTCTTCTCTGATTTATTGAAATCAAAAGGGTATGATGTTTTACAATGCAATCAAGCGGTTTATGTAATGGATATGATTTTAAAACACCATCCCGATATTGTTTTAATGGATATTCAACTGCCGTTTATTTCCGGACTGGAATTAACACAACGCATTCGCGCCGATAACCGCTTAAAAGAAACAAAAATTATCGCCGTTTCCGCTTTTGCCGCGGAGGAAGATAAAAAACGCATTTTGAAAGCCGGTTGCAATGATTATATTTCAAAACCCATTGAGTTAAAATCTTTTTTCAAAACCATACAAAAATGGGCATAAAAAAACCTTTCATGCGAAAGGCTTTTTTACTGTTTTTGAAAACAATTTTTATAAAACGGGTTTTCCGTAATAAGCTTCCAAAAATAATTCTTTAATTTCACTGATTAACGGATACCGTGCGTTACAACCCGTGCATTGATCGTCAAACGCTTTTACGGATAATGCGTCAAGCGCCGCCAAGAAAGCTTTTTCATCAACATTCACTTCTTGAATGGACAGGGGAATATTTACGGCTTTTTTCAAATCCTGAATGGCTTGAATTAAGCGCGCAACTTTTTCATCAACCTGTGAATCGGTCAATCCCGTCGTTAAGCCCATTGCATCGGCAAATTCGGCATACCGCTCTTTAACAAACGGATAACGATATTGCGGGAATGTGCCTTGTTTTGTCGGAGCATCCGTTGCATTATATTTGACCACATAGGGCAATAATAACGCATTTGCCAACCCGTGCGCCACATGGAATTCGCCGCCGAGTTTATGCGCCATTGAGTGACACAATCCCAAAAAGGCATTCGCAAACGCTTGTCCTGCCAATGTAGCGGCATAGTGCATTTTTTCACGGGCTTCGGGATCTTTGGCGCCGTGTTCGTAAGAGCGAGGCAAATACTTAAAGACAAGACGCGCCGCTTCCAATGCCTGCCCGTCTGACAAATTATTTGCCATAACCGACGTGTAAGCTTCCAACGCGTGTGTTAACACATCAACACCCGAAAACGCCGTTAATCCTTTCGGCATACTCATAGCCAAATCGGGATCGACAATCGCCATATTCGGTAAAATAGCATAATCGGTAATCGGGTATTTTTGATTGGTTTTATCATCGGTAATCACGGTAAACGGCGTGACTTCCGAACCTGTTCCCGATGTGGTCGGTACGGCAACCATCAACGCTTTGCTGCCCAAGCGCGGAAATTCCACAATCCGTTTTCTGATATCTAAAAAGCGCATGGCAATATCTTCAAACGCCAATTCGGGATGCTCATACATAAGCCATACGATTTTGGCGGCATCCATCGGCGATCCGCCGCCGACGGCAATAAATACATCGGGTTCAAACCGATTGACTTGCTCCAAAATCAAACCGATGGTTGATAAATCCGGATCGGGCTTAACACTGTCAAAAACCTGATAGCTCATACCGTTCTTTTCCAAAATACCGCCGATTCGCCCCGTAATGCCGATTTGCGTCATTGTTTTATCGGTTACGATAAAGGCGCGTTTGCGTCCTTGCAATTCTGCCAAAGCAAAATCAAGGCAACCCCGTTTAAAATAGATTTTTTCGGGGGTTTTAAACCAGAGCATATTTTCACGGCGTTCCGCCACGGATTTGATATTCATTAAATGTTTCACTCCTATATTTTCACTGACGGAATTGCCGCCCCAAGACCCGCATCCCAATGTTAACGACGGCGGTAGTCTGAAATTGTATAAATCACCGATAGCCCCCTGTGATGAAGGCATATTAATCAGCGTTCTGCCGGTGGTTAACGTATCACGGAAAAGTTTAATCCGATCTTGATTCGATTCGGCCGTATATAAAACTGACGTATGTCCGGCACCACCGATAACAATGAGTTTTTGAGCATCTTGAACAGCCTCTTCAAATGTTTTGGCTTTGAAAAAGCCCAAAATCGGCGACAGCTTCTCATGCGCAAACGGATTGGCTTCATCGATTTCTTTGGATTCCGCCAACAAAACTTTGGTTGTGAACGGCACCTTAATACCTGCCATTTCCGCGATTTTAGCTGCCGGCTGTCCGACAATGGCGGAATTGAGTTTTCCGTCTTTAAAAATTAATTCTTTTAATTTTTTCTTGTCTACTTCATTCAAAAAGACACAACCGCGTTTAATAAATTCGGCTTTAATGTCGTCATAAACGGATTCTAACGCCACAACCGCTTGTTCGGAGGCGCAAATCATACCGTTATCAAACGTTTTACTCATAATTACACTGCTGACAGCCATTTGCAAATCAGCCGTTTCATCAATCACAACCGGTGTATTACCTGCGCCGACACCAATTGCCGGTGTACCGGACGAATAAGCCGCTTTGACCATACCGGGTCCGCCGGTTGCCAAAATTAAAGAAATATCTTTATGCGCCATTAAGTAACCGGTCACGGCAGGGGTTATTTCTTCCAATCCGGCAATAATATCTTTCGGCGCACCGGCTTTAACTGCTGCATCCAAAACAATTTTGGCGGCGGCATTTGTGCAGTTAACGGCACGCGGATGCGGTGCAAAAATAATGCCGTTTCTTGTTTTTAAGGCAATTAATGCTTTAAAAATGGCAGTTGACGTGGGGTTTGTTGTCGGCACAATACCGGCAATCAAGCCGACGGGTTCGGCAATTTGCGTAAAGCCGTGTTCTGTATCTTGACAAACAACGCCGCACGTTTTTGTATTTTTATAAGCATTATAAATATATTCCGCCGCAAAATGATTTTTAATGACTTTATCTTCCGTCACACCCATACCGGTTTCCTGAACCGCTGCTTGTGCCAACGGAATCCGTTGAGAAGCCGCCGCCAACGCCGCCGCTTTAAAAACAGCATCGACTTGTTCTTGAGAATAAGTCGCATAAACGGCTTGCGCTTTTTTGACTCGTTCAACGATTAAGTCAACCTTCTTTTTTTGTTCTTCTGTTAAATCAGCCATACAATTCTCCTCACAAAATAAATATTTTTCGCGTTTAGTATATTGGTTTTTGAAAAATAAGCAAGTTATTTTAACAAAATTTTGAAAAATCTTTTTGCTGTGATTTTATAACCGTTTTGTCGGATAAGAAAAAAAGCGGATAACTTATTGTTTTGTAACAACAACCATTGCTTCTCGCAGCACGCGATCGCCCCCGATGGTATAACCGCTTTGCAATTCTCGAACAATTGTTCCCGCTTCTTTTTCGCTGTTTTCCTCTTCTTGAATGACTTTATGTAAATTGGGATCAAAAATCATTCCGACGGTTTCCATTTTTCGAATCTGATGTTGTTCAAAAACGGTTTGAAGCTGTTTTTGCGTCATTTCAACGCCTTTAAGCAAATTAATTAAAAACGAATCGCAATCGGTATGAGATTCTTTTGCCTTTTCAATTTCTTTTTGAGCGCACTCAATGGCATTTGACAAATAATCGGCGACGGGTAATAAATCACGGGCGAAAGAAGCATTGGCATAGCGATTGGCTTTTTCAATATCAAGTTGCGTGCGTTTGCGCAAATTTTCCATTTCCGCCTGCGCGCGCATAGCTAAATCTTTCCATCTTTCCAACTCTTCGTTTTGAGGTGTTGAATCAAGGTTTGTTTCTTCCGACGGAGGAACAGAATCCGTTACGGGTTCTTTTGTTGCTTTTTCTGCTGTTGAATCCAAAGTATTCAATGATTCGTTATGTTGTTTATGATGATTTTTGTGACTCATAATAATCCTTTCCCGTTAAATAATCATGAATATGCTTATATGTAGAAGTATGTCGTGTAAAAATCAAGAGAAAAATGAAAAAAAATTTAATTTCAAGACAAAAAGATGAAAAAAGCTTGCATAAATAAACGAAAGGGCATAATATAACACTGAATTCAATAAAAGAAGGAGAAAAAAATGACGAGATCCGCCAATCGACAACCCGATGAATTACGTCCTGTTGAAATAATCGTAAACCCGGGCAAATATGCGGAAGGTTCCTGTTTTATTAAATGCGGTGATACGCATGTTATGTGTACGGCAACGGTGGAAGAAAAAATACCGACATGGCTGAAAAACTCGGGACAAGGCTGGATTACTGCCGAATACGGTATGTTGCCGCGGGCAACGGGCGTTCGCACGGAACGGGAAGCCAAAAAAGGACAATCGGGTCGCACACATGAGATTCAACGTTTAATCGGTCGGGCATTAAGAGCCGGTGCTGACTTACGCGCGCTGGACGGTTTTTGCATTAAAATCGATTGTGATGTTTTGCAAGCCGACGGCGGTACACGTACCGCTTCCATTACGGGCGGATTTGTCGCGCTTTATATGGCGTGCCAACAATTACTGAAAAGCGGAAAAATTAAAAAGTTTCCGATTAAACGAATGGTTGCCGCCGTTTCATGCGGTATTATACAAGGTATTCCGATGTTGGATTTGGATTATATGGAAGACTCAAATGCCGGCACCGATTCAAATTTTGTTATGACGGATCGGAATGATTTGATTGAAATTCAAGGAACGGCAGAACACGGCACGTTTACGCCGCAAGAATTAAACGAGTTGTTGAATCTGGCACAAAAAGGCATTCGGGAATTAATTGAAAAACAAAGAACGGTTTTAAATATAAAAAAATAGGAGTGATATGACAACTTTTGTTTTTGCTTCTCATAACGCGCATAAATTAGAAGAAGTGCAACGGATTTTACAACCGTTAAACATTCGTCTGATTGATTCGGCAACAGCCCGTTTGCCCGATGTGATTGAAACGGGGAAAACTTTTAAGGAAAACGCCGTTTTAAAAGCAGTAGAGGGATTTAAACAAACAAAAATGCCCGTTTTGGCAGATGATTCGGGTTTATGTATTTCGGCGCTTAATGAGGCACCCGGTGTTTATTCGGCGCGGTTTGCGGCAAAACATGGCGGATATCCTGCCGTTTTCAATGTTTTAAACGAACAATTAAAAGATAATCCCGATCGTAAAGCGCATTATGTGTGCGTAATCGCTTTGGCAATGAGCGAAACACAAGTTTACACGTTTGAAGGCGAACTGCACGGCACTTTGGCTTTAACACCCGAAGGAACGGGCGGTTTCGGTTATGATCCGTTTTTTATTCCCGACGGATATCATCAAACGTTGGGGTGCATTTCGGCGGAAGAGAAAAATAAAATTTCTCATCGGGCAAAAGCGTTGAAAAAATTATTTGAGTTTTTAAAAACGCAACAATTATAAAATAAAAATCCGTTAATCACAATTATTGATCATAAATCGCGCTGTCGTATTCGGAAAAATATTTATTAACGGCGCGCACTAAGGCTTCACTTAATTTTTGCCGATACGAAGCTTTTTGCAGCTGTGCTTCTTCCGTACGATTGGATAAATAGCCCATTTCAAGCAGAACTGCCGGCACACTCGGCGATTTTAAGACGGCAAACCCGGCGTGTCGATGCGGTTGCGGTAACGTATGAACGGCTTTACGCATTTCGGTTGCCAATAAATCGGCATACCGACGTGATTGCTTCATGGTTTCGCCTTGCGCCAAATCAATTAAAACCATACTGGCATCTTGTTTTACATCACCCAAATCCATTTCAAACAAAATATCAGATTTGTTTTCCCGTTCCGCCAACGCGGCGGCTTCTTTATCCGATGATGTTTCGGAAAGCGTGTAAACCGATAAACCTTTGGCGGAAGAATTGGTGGAACTGTCGGCATGAATGGAAATAAACAAATCCGCTTGTGCCTGATGCGCTTTTTTAACGCGTCCCCGTAAAGAAATATACACATCGGAATCACGGGTCATAACCACTTTATATCCGGCTTTTTCCAATAATTTTCGGGTTTCCCGTCCCATTTTAAGCGTTAAGTCTTTTTCATAATGTCCCGTTTTGGAAATGGCACCCGGGTCTTTTCCGCCGTGTCCGGGATCCAGCATAACAATATGTTTTTTCATTTTATTGAACGGTTGCAATCCCACTTTAACAGAGCTTGTTTGTTTGGCGTCAGGTGTTTTTTGAGGCGTATTTACGGCTTTAATGCCGGACGAAGTTTCTTTTGTTTTCATCAACGGCACACGGGAAGAATCGATATTTGTCGGACTTGTCAACGATTTAATGGTTGCCGATTGAACGGCTTTTCCTTCTCCGCGCAAATCAACGACATACCGCCAAATACCGCCTGTTTGTCCGACTTGCGGCGGCAGAATAAACTCTCGGGTCACGCTTACTTTTTTTTGCAAATCAAAAACCAATCGTGAAACATTGCCGGAATGTGATCCGAAACGCACGCTTTTTACCAATGTGTTGGTGGGATATTTTTTTTGCTTAATCGCATTTGGAACGGTTAATTTTTCCACATCAAAAACAAGTCTGTCGGGATTTGATAAAAACTGATACTTAAAATCGGTTCGTTCATTTGTTTCAACAACAATTCGAACATCTCCCGTGTCAAAATTGGCAAAACGAATATCCTTAACGGTTGCTGCCAATGTTTGAACACAATATAAGCAACATATTAAAGCTAAAATCCATACTTTTTTCAATATCATTTCTTTAAATAATAAAAAAGGTGTAAAAAAAAACTTGCTTATTTATTCATATACCGATATAATAAAAAAAGCAATCAAAAATATGATTGCCCGAACTATTTT
>CANQKV010000005.1 GCA_947624545.1 uncultured Alphaproteobacteria bacterium
GGACTTGTGGGAAAAATATCCGGATCGGAACAAATATGAAAGGAAAGTATCATGAACTTAATTAAAGAATTGGAAAATGAACAAATCGCCAAATCAGGCAAAAAAATCCCTGATTTCAAAGCCGGCGATACTGTTAAAGTGATGTATAAAATTGTTGAAGACAAGGGTCGTGAACGCTTACAGGCTTATGAAGGCGTTTGTATCGCTCGTCATAATGACGGATTAAACTCTTCCTGCGTTATTCGCAAAATTTCATTCGGCGAAGGCGTTGAAAGAATTTTTCCCTTGTATTCACCGAATGTTGCCAGCATTGAAGTGGTTCGGCGCGGTAAAGTAAAACGTTCCAAAATTTACTATTTGCGTCAATTATTCGGTAAAGCGGCACGTATCAGCGAAGACAAAGATACCGCCGAAACAACGGAAGAATAGGTTTAACTTATCTTTAAAAAATGCCTCGTTTTTTTAAACGGGGCATTTTTTAAACGGGCTTGATTTATTTTTTTACTCATCGCCGATTTTTAAAGCTTGAATAAAGGCGCTTTGCGGAATTTCCACATTACCAAATTGCCGCATTTTTTTCTTACCTTCCTTTTGTTTTTCCAAAAGTTTGCGCTTTCGGGTAATATCTCCTCCGTAACATTTTGCCGTTACATCTTTTCGAAAAGCGGCAATATCTTCGCGGGCAATAATCTTACCGCCGATACTGGCTTGAATGGGAATCTTGAATTGATGACGCGGAATGAGTGTTTTCAAGCGTTCGCAAATTTGCCGACCGCGTCTTTCCGATTGGGAACGATGTGCCAAAAACGCCAAGGCGTCAACCTGCTCGCCGTTGACCAAAATATTCACGCGTACCAAATCACTTTTTTCATAATCGGATACTTCATAATCAAAACTGGCATAGCCGCGGGAAATAGATTTCAACCGATCATAAAAATCAAACACGATTTCATTCAGCGGTAAATGATAAACCGCCATGGCGCGATTGCCGACATACGTTAAATCTTTTTGCACACCGCGCCGTTCGGAACACAGTTGCAAAATGCTGCCTAAATATTCATCGGGCGTTAAAACGGTAGCCTTGACCCAAGGTTCTTCAATAAACGCAATACTGCTCGGATCCGGCATATCGGCGGGATTATGCGTCACAATTTCCGTGCCGTTTGTCAAATGCACTTTATAGGCAACCGACGGCGCGGTGGTAATTAAATCCAAGTTAAACTCCCGACTTAACCGCTCTTGAATAATCTCCATGTGCAAAAGTCCCAAAAAGCCGCACCGAAAGCCCTGCCCCAAAGCGGTAGATTTATCAGGTGTAAACTGAAAAGCGGCATCATTGAGTTGTAATTTTCCCAACGATTCTTTTAAGTTTTCATAATCACTCATATCCACGGGAAACAGTGAGCAAAACACAACGGATAAACTGGGTTTAAATCCGGGCAGTGCGGTTTGTGTCGGATTTTTATCATCGGTAATGGTATCGCCGACGCGCGTTTCACCAATGGATTTAATACCGCAAATAATAAACCCGAGTTCGCCTGCGGCAAGAGAATCGCAATCGGTCATTTTGGGCGTAAAAACACCTAACCGCTCAACTTTATAAACAGCCTTTGTTGCCATCATTCGAATAGACAAGCCTTTTTTCAAAACACCGTCAATAACACGCACCAACACAATAATGCCTAAATAAGCATCATACCACGAATCCACCAACATAGCTTTTAAAGGTGCCGTTTCATCGCCTTTCGGCGCCGGCAGACGGTGAACGATTGTTTCCAACACTTCGTCAATACCGATTCCCGTTTTTGCCGAAATCAGCGGAGCATTATTCGCCTCAATGCCGATAACGTCTTCAATTTGCGTTTTAACCCGATCGGGATCGGCGGCAGGCAAGTCAATTTTATTAATTATCGGCACAATTTCATGATTGGCATCTAACGCCTTATAGACATTGGCAAGCGTTTGCGCTTCAACACCCTGCGTTGCATCAACCACCAAAAGCGATCCTTCGCAAGCCGCCAAAGACCGACTGACTTCATAGCCGAAATCCACATGTCCCGGCGTATCAATTAAATTCAGAATATATGTTTCGCCGTTTTGCGCCCGATAATTCAACCGAACGGTTTGCGCCTTAATGGTAATGCCTCGTTCGCGTTCAATATCCATATTATCCAAAAGCTGCTCTTTCATTTCCCGATCGGAAACGGCACCGCATTTTTGAATAAGCCGATCCGCCAACGTGGATTTGCCGTGATCAATATGCGCCACAATGGAAAAATTGCGAATATGCGATAAATCTGACATTTATAATTCCTTTTTCAAAACCGATGAAGGCACTATATCCGAAACACGGTTAAAAATCAAGTTTTTTCGGGATTTTCTTTTCAATTAAAACACCAAATGCAATAAAATACCGAAAAGAGCGCCCGAAATCATAATTTGAATCATGGAAAGGCGCAATTTCAACGCACTGAAAAAAGCAAGCAACGCTATAACCGTTTCAACGGGGTTAACGGCAAAGCCTTGTAAAGAAGCCCCTGCGGTTATAAAGTCAAATAAGCGTTTCCACGGAACGGGCTGTGTAAAAACCGACATTCCCGCAAATAACACAATCGCATAAGAAATCATGGCAACGCCCGCATAGCGCACCCCTTTTAATATGCCTTGCATAAAAAGTGTTTTTTCCAAGCGATCCAAAACGGTAATGGCGCAAAACGACAGAAAAACGGTGGGCAACACAAGCCCCAATGAGGCTGCCAAAGCTCCTATGATACCCCGTTGCGTAAAACCAATCCATGTGGCTGTGTTTAAACTGACGGCACCCGGCGTGATTTGTGACAAAACAAGCAAATTGCCGAACGCATCTAATGAAAAAACGGGATTTTCTTCCACAAAAGTTGTCATCAACAGCGGAATAATCATATACCCGCCACCGAACAAAACCACGCTGAATTTGGCAAACTGCCAAAACAAAAAAAGACTACTCATGTTTTTTCTCCTTGAAAAGCAGCTTTTTTTGCTTCTTTAAAATTAAAAAGAACCCGATCGGCATGGAAAGCACAATCACATAAAGCGGATAAACGTTTGCCAACAGTAAAATCAGTAAAATTAAAATAATCACGCCGTCCCGAACGGAATGAACAATTTCTTTACTCAAATGCCACGCCGTAACGGCAAACACCCCCGTTACGGCAGATCGAATGCCCGAAAAACCGTTTAATATATAAGAATTATTCGGATTTAAATCAGGGAAAAAATAAGCAATCGAACAAATAATCATTAAAGAGGGAATCATCACGCCGATTAAAGCCGCTATCGACCCGATAAATCCCGCTATGCGCGCGCCGACATATAAAGACGCATTGACGGCAATCAACCCCGGTACGGTTTGCGTTAAAATAACCATATCCAATATTTCTTTTTTATTAAGCCATTTATGTTTACGCAAAAAAACATCTTCAATAACGGGCAACATTGCCAAACCGCCGCCTACCACAAATAAGGCAATTTTAAAAAAGGTATAAAACAACACCCCCGAACGAAACAAAAGTTCTTTTTTTGTTATTTTTTCAGGTGTTGTTTTGAACGATTTTCTCATTTTTGAGAGGGTGCCGTTGCTGTCGCCGTTTTTTCATCTTTCGAAGCTTCTTTGACTTCTTCTGCTTTGACAGGCTCTTTATCTGTCTCGGCTTTTTGAGTTTCGCCTGCTTTTTCATCTTTCAAAGCTTCTTTGACTTCTTCTGCCTTGGCAGGCTCTTTATCTGCCTCGGCTTTTTGAGTTTCGCCTGCTTTTTCATCTTTCAAAGCTTCTTTGACTTCTTCTGCTTTGGCAGGTTCTTTATTTGCCTCGGCTTTTTGAGCTTCGCCCGCTTTTTCATCTTTCAAAGCTTCTTTGACTTCTTCTGCTTTGGCAGGCTCTTTATTTGCCTCGGCTTTTGCTTCATCACTCTTTTTGCTTGTTCTTATAAGCTCATCCGTTTTGAATTCCATTTCCAAAACAAGTTTGCCGTTTTCATCAAATATTTGAGCGATTCCGTCTTTTTTACCCTCTTTAAAGTGAGCAACGCTTCTTAAAACGCCGTTTTCAAAATAGGTGCGACTTTCGCCGTTTAACAAATTGTTGAGATATTCATCTTCGCTTTGTAATTTGCCGTTGGCATAATAAATACGCTGTTTTCCCTGCATTTGTCCGTTGACATACGCCGCATCGATATGAATTTGCCCGTCGGGATAATATTGTTTAAACTCCCCGTCCGGCACATTATCTTTCAAAATGGTTCGCGAATTCAACTGTCCGTTTTCATAATAGGTAGCAAACTCGCCGTTTTGCATACCGTTCTGATAAAGCGCCGTCGTTTGTACCTGTCCGTTTTCGTAATAAGCGATAAAAGGTCCGCTTTGAACACCGTTTTCATATGTTTTTTCCGCAGCCAGCTGTCCGTTTTCATAATATTCCTGCGATTTACCCAAAGGCTGCCCGGCACGCATTACCACATGCGATTGCAAATTACCGTCGGAAAAATAAGTGTTCATTTCGCCGTCGGGCAAATCATTTTTGTAATGCAAGTCCATTTTGATTTGTCCGTTTTGATAATATGATTTCGCCGTACCGTCCTGCTTGCCTGCTTTAAAATAAACTTCATTTTCCAAACTGCCGTCCGGATAAAAAGATTTGCTGACACCGTCGATTAAATCGGCTTTGTAATTTTCTTCCTGTTGCAAAGCGCCGAAATCATAATACGACTTGGAAACACCCTCCTTAAAGCCGTCTTTATAATGCTCCTCCGATTGTAACTGACCGTTTTCATAATAAGTTTTAATAATTCCCTCGGGTCCTTGCGGTTTAAACAATCCCTCGCCTTTGAGTTTCCCGTTCGGATAATATTCTTTCACGTTACCGTTTAACTCTCCGTTTACAAAATGGCGCTCCAACAATAATTGCCCCGTTTCACTAAACGCTTTATCCGTTCCGTCTTTCAAACCGTTTTTATAATGTGTTTCAAAATGCAGCTGCCCTGAAGGATAATAAATGCTGGATACCCCCTCGGGTTTTCCCATTTTAAAAGTTGTTTCATTTAATAATTTACCGGTATCATAATAAGAAACGGCTTTATCGATTAAAAGCCCCTGATGATACATTTCAATGGTTTGTACTTGTCCGTTTTCATAATAAGTACGACTTTCTCCGTGCGGCAATCCGTTAAAGAAATGCGTTTTTGCCAAAAGTTTGCCCTCTTTTGTTTTTTCCTGAACAATACCCGTCAGCGGCATTTTACCGTTTTTCACATAAAAAATGCCGTTATTAAAGAAAATCTCATCTTTGGTAAAAGTTGGCAATTTCATTTTCTTTTCATCGGGAGCAACCGGCTGCATATTGCCGTCAGATTGCGGACTGATATTCACAACGGGTTTAAATCCCGTCGGCTCGTTTTGAGCAATATCGGGCGTAACGCCGCTTAAAACCATATTATCTTCCGGTTTTACCAAGGGTGCTTTTTGTAAAACGGGCGCTAAACTGACAGTCGGCGTCGGCGACACAACAGCGGTAGCTTGTCCCGTTTTTGAAGGCATTTCGGGCGTTTTCACAATCGGTGCGGGAATAACGGTTCCGTTTGCAGTCGGCATAACCATTTGAGTCGGCGCCTGAATTTGATGAACAGGAATCGTATTACCCGTTGCAGGGACTTGTCCGATGACAGAAGCCGACAAGGATCCGGAAGAAAGCGGACGCACGGCGCGAGTCGGCGACACTTTTGCCGCTTCCCGTAATGCTGCCGCATTACTGACAACTTGCGCTTCAACAGATGCCGCGCTTAAAAGCAAACCGCTCATTAAAGCCATATTTAAAACTTTATTCATAAAGACTCCTTTTATAAAATTGATAATAAAATAGCAGATAAAACAATTAAAATCAATCTTTTTTATATGATTTTAAAATATTTTATTGTTTTTAGAATCTTCCTTGACAGAAAAGAAACGTTTTGTTATTTTAAGTCGGATAAGGATTTATCACTATGAAATATTTTGTTTTATTAATTCTTCTCATCGGATACGGTGCTTTATTTTATGTACTTTATTCCGTTTATTCGCTTTTAAAAGGCAGATTCGGCGTTTTCGCGCCTTTTGTACCGAGTGTGGGTCCATCGAAAAAAAATATGCTTGATTTAGCTCGTGAAGAATTGCAGAAAGCCGAAAAACAAATGACCGTCATTGATTTGGGCAGCGGAAGCGGTTCGTTATTGCTTCCGTTGGCAAAAGAGTTTCCGAATCATCGTTTTATCGGCATTGAATATGATTGGATTTTAATTCTTGTTTCTCTGTTTCGTTCCCGAAAATTAAAAAACATTGAATGGCATAAGCAAAACTTTATGAATTATTCCTGCGAAAAGGCAGATATTGTTTTTTGCTATTTGTTAAAAACAATGCAGGAACGCGTGGGATTAAAACTCTCCCGCGAAATCAGCGATTCCTGTATTGTCATTACGGAACTTTATCCCGTCAACCATTTACGGCTGATTAAAGCCATGAAACCGATGTTAAATCTTGGAATACCCGTTTATAAAATGCGTAAATAAAGCTGTTAATTTTCAAACCGTGAAAATAACTCGCTGACTTCTTTCAACGCCTTTTCACGATCTTTTTCCTTTTCAAAGGGACGACAGACACATTCTTTTAAAAACATATTCAGTAAATTACTCTCAATCGCCTTAACGGCACCGCGCACGGAACGAAGTTGCGTTAACACATCGGAACAGGCGCGTCCCGATTCCAACATGCGTTTGATACCTTCAATTTGTCCGATAACCCGATTTAATTTCGGTAATTGCGACATCGGATTTGTTTCTTTTTGTTTTAAAAGTATTTTCATAGCTTTTTTCCTTTTGTTACCCTTCAATCTGATTGATTGAACAGTCTTATCATAGAAAAAGAAATTATTTTTGTCAATAAAAAACGACAAAAATTTCTAAAAAATGAACAAAATATTTTTTACAACACATAAAAACAATATTTTTCAATATATTATATCATTTTTAATTTATTAACAAATTATTTAAAATTGTTATTTAAGACCGCTTTATCTTCAAAAGTATGCTTTTTTATAACATAAAAAGCCAAATAAATCAGCGCCAATAAAAACGGAACAATGAAATAGATAACCCGATAAACAAACAAACTTGCCAAAACAGCCGCTTTTTCAGTCATTGCATGCGGAAAAAGCAATAAGAATAACGATGTAAACACCCCTAATCCGCCCGGCACCTGCGAAACCAACGCCGTTATTTGCGCAATGGTATAAACAATAAACACCGGCAGAAACGGTGTTTCAAGATGATATCTGAACACACTGAAAAACACTAACGAAACCAAAAAATTATCGGCAACACCGACCAATAATTGCAAGCCCGTTAATCGACCGGACGGCGCTTTTAACGTAACACCGCTGATTTTCACATTTCGTTTTGACCGAATAACCCAAAACCAATATCCCAAAAAAGCACAAACAATTAAAAATGAAACACCGTAATATGTTTCCAAATGCGATTTATCGGTTAAATCGGGCGTAAACGGTGTAAGCAGCACAGCTATAACGTAAATTAACCCCATACCCATAAAAAGCGTTAATGTTTCAAAGGCAATCAGCAGTAAAATTTGCGCACGCGGAACTCCGAGCGGTGTATAAAACAAATATCGAACGGCTCCTCCCGAAATAAAAGCATGACCGACCGTATTACTGACGGCAAACCCGACGGCAGAAGTTTTAAACACCGTTCGAAACGGCAGTTTATATCGAATATAATCCAATGCCAACACATCATAACACGCCAACACAATAAAATCAGCCGCAACAAAAAAGCCCGCAATCAATAAAACCCAAAGCGGCGTTGAACTCATCAGTTGCCAGACTTTCTCTAATCCCACTTTTTCCACCTCTTTGATAATCAACCAAAGAGCCAATCCGAAAAAGAAAAAACTGACAAACTGAATGAGTCGATTGAACATTTTGAAAAAATCCGATTCAAAACGGCGAATAATGTTTTTATCCGCCGTTTTATTTTCTAAAACATCATTGTCGCCCGAATGGAAGCAACCGTTGCCGTATTCGATTTTTGATTCAATCCCGGATTAATGTAAAACTGCACGTCCGGCGTGATTGTCATAAACGAACTGATACCCCATGCCCAATATGCTTCCAACATATTTTCAACCGAACGGGAACCTTCGCCGTTCACGCCTTTATCCAGCTTATTGACGGCACCGGCAAAACCGATTTGATCCAGCACGTTTCGATTGAGCGGATTATTATAAACACCACCCAACACATAGGACTGACGAATACCGTTCACCCCTTTATTCACACCGTTGGCACGCATAAACATTGCCAATTTTTTACCCATATTTTGTTGGGCATTCACGCTCCACCCTTGTGTTTTTTCCGGCTGCTCCTCAACGGACGGCTGATTATAAAACAACACGCTCAAAGTTGCCTGTCCCAATTTATTTTTCGGGTTAATTGTTCCGCTGACAAATGAAGTAAACTTTTTACCCCAATGATTTGTGGAAATATTATTACCGTCAATGTTCCGCGCATCTTGTCCGCCCGCGGATATACTCCAAAACGGATCGGGCGATACGGTTAAATAGCCGCCTAAACTTGCCGACGGATATGTACTTGTTGCATTTTGCGAAAACGATTCGTTGACAAAGTTAATTTGTTGGTTCGAATCGTAAGTCGTTCCGTCAAAATTATACAGCGGAAATTGTCCGAGTGTTACGCTGAGCCAATTTAATTTGCCGGGCATTTGATGCGTATAACTTAACTCATAAAAATAATTTGCCTTATTTGTATAATCGTTTAAAGGCGTTACCACACCGATATTGCTGCCGAGTTCGGCGCCGTTACCGTTCCAATAGCGCACCATTTCATACGCCAAGTTTGCCGAACCGCTTCCCCATGTATTCGACTGAAACATATCCCATGTGGCAGCACCGTAATATTGTGTTTGCCACGGTGTTATATGCCCCGACGGCGCCCCGCGTTGTCCCATTAAGGAAACATCTAACGTATAAGATAAGCCTGTTTCTTTCAACAACTCGTTTTTCGCCTGCGCATAAGCATTTGCCCAACTGTTTACGTCTTTATCGGCACGACTTAAAAAAGAAGGACTGGTTAACTGTCTGCCCCGTGCCGTCTTGCCGTGTATAATCGGTGTCGGATGTGTTGTTTCATCGGTACTCAACATCGGCACATCACCGGCGGATTTTCCGATCGGACAAGTTTTTTCCGTTGAAGCCGAAGTATTTTTCAAAACATCACCGCCGTTTCTACCTTTCATTTTATTTTCAAGAGAAAGGCTCTTACCGCCGTCTTTCACGACAGGCTTCGGCAACTCCTTTCGGACGGGTTCTTTAACGGGATGATTGTTCTGCCGTGTTTTTTGAATTGCCTCTTGATGCAGGCGCGTTGCCTTTTCTTCATTTGTTTCCGTCACATTCTGCCATTTTTCTTTGGTTCCTTCTTTCACGTCTTGCCATGTTTCTTTGGTTCCCTCTTTCACATCTTCCCACTTTTCGGCGGTAGCGTCTTTTACATCGCTCCACTTTTCGGCGGTAGCGTCTTTCACATCACTCCACTTTTCGGCGGTAGCGTCTTTTGTTTTTTGCCAAGTATCGGAAGCTTTCTCGGAAAGTGTTTTTTGTCTTTGAATATTTAACTCTTCTCTCTTTATTTCTCTTTGCCGAATTAAATGCTTTTGTGTTCGATTAAGCTTTTCGGCTTTGGGGCTTTCCTTAACGGCAGCCTTGATTTGCGCTTTATTTTGTTCCGTTTGAACAGGGTGCATCGGAGCAGCCCGACTGCCGCTTAAACGATACGGCGGCGTACCGTTTTCATAAGTTGTTTGCATTTGTGCCGCGGCTTCCTGCGTCAAACATAAAAATCCTAAAAGACCCGTCAAAAAATAAAAGTGAACTTTTTGCATTTTGTTATTCTCCCATCAATAAATGAATCGTTAAAAAAAACATCAAATAATTGACTAGGTCTTACCCCTTTATAAATGCAAGAAAAGAAAGCCCAAAGAATGTAAAATAATTAAGAAGATGATGACTCGTTCGGCAAGACGGTTGTAATATGCAAATCAGATATTTTCGCCATTTCATCGGCTTTTCGTACAATATAATCGGGAATGGCGGGCGCCGGTTTTAAAGCGGCACGCTCTTTATATTCCGGCACTCTGTCATAAAGCGGCGTTGTTGCCTTGTTAATCGGACGATTTAAATGTCCGGCATATAAAACAACCTGTTTGTCGGGCGGCATATTTAAGATACTGCTGCCGCTGACCACCGAATCGGACATGGTTTTAATTTTACGCTTAATCGGAAAATACAAATCAAAGCCGACTTTAACCTGTTTCGGTCCCGGCAATAACGGACCTGTCCAATCAAACCAACTCCACGAACGATCATAAGAGCTTCTGTCCACTTTTGTGTAGGGTTCAATGCCTTTTGTCAATGCGTTTCGTGTTTCGGGGTTATTCTGCCGCTTAATAATTTTTGCCGCAACGGAACTCATGATAATGCGCGTTGTTTCTTCATTATATTTTGATGAAATTTGATGCCAATCCTGCACGCAAACCAAAAATTTATTTTGTTTAACGCGTCCGAAAATAATACCGTCCGTAATACTTTCCAGTGAGGGCATATGTTGAAACTCATCCAAGATAAAGCCGACGGAACAAGGTCCGACCTTATCTTCGTCGGGACCGTATAACATTAAATATTGCGTTGCCATATTAATAAACAGCGTGCTTAACAAAACGGAAGATTTTAAATCTTCATACGGTACCGACATATAAATGGTAACCGGCTTATATTTTCCCGTTTCACTGTCTTTAATGCCGCGCAACTGTTCGTAATTAAAGTCGTTCAACGATGTCCGACACCGAACGGCGGAGTTTTTAAAAATATTGACGCCCGATAACGCCATTGACATAACCGAACCCCTTTGTTTATCAGGTAAACTCAAAACTTGGTTTAATTCCAAAAGTGTTCGTCTGCCATAGCCGTAATAAGCCGTTTCCAACACAATTTGTTCAAAAATCATTTGCCACGCATCCAAATCCAATGCCGCAATATCTTGATTCCTTTGTCGTTCGGCAATTTCCGCATTGCACCGAATCTGCGCGGTATTTATAATATCCAACAACATGGCAAAACACGCATCGTGTCCGCGCCAATCATCGGGTATCAAATCCCATGTGCCGACAGGCAAATAGTTATGAAGCGTTATTTTATGCTGTTTGGCTTTTTCTTTGGCTTCCAATACTTCGGGAAAGTCACGCATCGATTCGTAATAAGTTATTAATATTTCATAATCTTCATCATCCAATGCTTTCTTTTTAATGCGTGACAGAAAATAATCATTCGCGCGCGCCTGATCAACTTTTCCGCACAAATAACCGGCTAATCCCGTCAGGCAACCGCGCCCTGTTTTAACCCAATAAGGATCGGTACCGGAAGGACCGTCGGGAATTAAGAAAGAAATTAAATTATCGATATATCCTTCTCGTCCGTTTTGCAATGACGGTAAATTTCCATCGCCGATCGGATTCCAAGACGGCCACCGAATCCCTGCCTGTTCGTTATCTTTCCCCATCCAATTCATTTTGAAAACGGGTCCGAGTGTTGCACGATAGCCGCTTGTTAATTTTGCAATTTCTCCTTTCGGATCATGAATAATCAGCGTTGAATCGGTATCTTCCAAAATAGAGGGAATAATCACGCCCATTGTTTTACCCGATCCCGGCGCCCCGATACAAAAAACCGACCGACAATCCGGCATTTTCAATTTCCGATCGGCAAACAGCCCCAGCAATAAATGTTTACCTGCATATAAGCCCATTTTTTCAATGTCTTTCGATGTCGCATCACGCCCGTCACCAAACCGTTGCGGAAACAAATAATAAGGATTAATGTAACAAATCCATAATTCATAAAAGAAAAATGCGCCCATCGGAATCAAGGGTATTCGCCAGGCGGCAAAACTATACCAGTTAAAATGATGCGGTTCATCAAAGCAAAACAGCTTAAACCACCGCCAATAATCCGATAAAGGCAAACTCCAATGCCCTTTAAAAACTTTCATAAAATAAACGGAATAGACATCAAAAAAATGATTTTCAAAATGCGAGGCGATGATACTTGCCAACGGCAAACAAATTAAGGCGCACACCCAAAAAAGAACAAACCCCAGCAAAGCACGCCATGACCACCATTTCAGGCAGTTTCGGGTTGATATTTTTTCAGGCGCCCATCTGATAACCATTTTTATCCTTTCGTTTTTCCTTTAACCGAACGCATATTCTGCGGTTTTCCGATAACGCGCATCGGTCCTTTTTCGCGAACGATTTGCGAAATTTCCTCAATCGTATAACCGGCATTTGTTAAATCATGAACGGTTTCTTCATCATCTGTCGGCTTAACGGGTTTGATTGCTTTTTTTCGTGACAAGGGTGTTTCTTCATAAATCAAACGAGGTTCTGCCGTCTTGTCAAGCTCTGTTTGCTTGAAGCGTTCCTGTTCAAAAAAACTGACGTTTTTCGCCATATCGGCAGATACCTTGATTTCGGCTTTCTTTTCTTGCGAATCGGTATGTGAAACAATGATTTGCGGTTCTTTTTTGAAAGAATTTTCAGGCACTCTGACCGAAAGAGTTTCCTTTGATGAAACGGCAAAAGGTTGCTCGGTTAAGGTGTTTAAGTTCAACGGATTCGGTTTATTTTCGAAGGAAGTTTTTTCATGAAAACTTTGTCCGACTGGTTTTGAATCAGGCTCTTGTTGATTTTGTTGCTTTTCAATTTGTTCCGTTTGGGAAGATGTCGGGGGAAAAGAAGCCTTTTCATTTGTTTTCTCAAATAAAACAGATTTTTGTTTCTGCATTTCGGTATTTTCTTTCGATACCTGATTTTCCATTAAAACTTTTTCTTTTAACAAGACTTGTTTTTGTTCAATTTCTTCTTGCAATTTTTTTTGTCGCTCGGCATTAATTCGCTCCCGTTCTTCATGAAATTTTTGAAGTCCCCATGCGCGATTTTCTTCCCGTTCGGGTTCTTTTTTCAACGGACGACGATTATTTTTTGTCACCCCCCCTTTTTTCTTTTTGTTTCTTAATTGTTCTTGTCGATAATTTTCAAGCGCTTCTTCCCGATCCAGCATAATTTTGCGACACAATCTTTCGCGCGTTTTTTCTTTTGTTTTTCTCACATCCAAACAGTAACTGTTCCAACCGTTTAAACTCATCAGCTGTTTCGGATCGATATATGTGCCGCATAAATTAATACCGTCCAAAGCGAAAACAGATAAATCAATATCCGTTAAGTCCACTTTTGAAAAATCCAACCGCCGCACATCCAAACAAATCAAATCTTCTTTTGAAAGCGTCCGAATATCAATTTCTCCGCTTTCAATCAACCGAATGATTTTTTCAAGTTCCGTTAAATATTTTTCGGCATCTTCATCAAAAAAAGTTTTTTCCGTTTTATTTTTCTTAAAAAACGTTCGTTTAAAAGAAGCACCCGTAAAATCGCATCCGCTCAAATCGGATTCTTCAAAATAAGCCTCATCAAAGCAGCAGTTTGAAAAATCGGCATTTTGAGCTTTTGTTTTATAAAATACGGCACCTTTAAAATTACACCCGATAAACGAACCGCCCGATAAATCGGCGCCTTTGAGATTAAGCCCGGAAAAATCACCGTCAGATATTGCTTTTCCGCTTCGCACCGCTTCAACCAATCGAACGGAACGCTCATCGGAACGATAATCATTGCGCTCCGACGGCAAAATAAACGCGGACAAATCTTTTTGCCCCAACGAAAAATAAATCATATCGGCATCGGTTACTTTAACGTTTGCCGTTTTTCTTTCCGGTCGCTTTAATTCTTGTTCCATAAATTTCATTATAACACATAATCTTAAAAAAGAAACAAAAAAAAGATGACAACTCAAAATTCTTATGATATGATGAACCGTTGAAAGGAAAAAGATGATTTATCTGATTTGCGCGCTGACGATTATTCTCGATCAACTGACGAAATATATTGCCGTTTTAAATTTATCGGAACATCAATTCGTTCCCGTTATGCCTTTTTTCAATTTATTTTTAACACATAACAAAGGCGTGAGCTTTTCGTTTTTATCGCTTGACAACGCTTACGGACCTTATTTATTAAGCTTGCTTTCACTTGTTATTTGCGGCGGCATTATTTATTGGATAACCCGCGAATCCGATAAATTCATGAAAGCTTGTCTGGCATTGGTTTTGGGCGGAGCGCTCGGCAATGTCATCGATCGCGTTCGAATCGGCAGTGTTATTGATTTTCTTGATTTTTATTATCATTCTTATCATTGGCCCGCCTTTAACATTGCCGATACGGCTATTTGTTGCGGTGCAGGTCTTTTGTTTCTTAATCTGTTTTTACAAAAAAAGGAAAAAAAATGAAAAAAATAATATTTATTATTCCGCTACTTGTTTTAATCGGTGCGTGCAGTGAATCAAAACCGCCTTTGGAAAGCACACAAATCGTTGACGGCAAATCCATTGTTATGCCGCCCGAGTTTTATGTATTGCCGAAAGCAAAAGTACAAACGGAAAATCAATCGACAAAATCCGAATAATTAAAAAAATTTTAAAAGAATAACAAAGGATATAATTATGCTGCATACCGCATTGACAAAACATGCCGAAACCATTAAGAACATAAACTTACGAAAAGCCTTTCGGGAAGATGAAAATCGCTTTCAAAAATTTTCCGCATCGTTTGAAAATCAAATTTTATTGGATTATTCCAAAAATCTCATTACCGATGAAACAATGACGCTCTTGTTTCAATGGGTAAAAGAAGCGTGCTTAAAAGAAAAAATCATTGCCATGATGAGGGGCGAAAAAATTAACACAACCGAAAATCGAGCAGTGTTACATACCGCGTTACGCAATCGGGACAATCACCCGATTTACGTTGACGGTAAAGACGTTATGCCCGAAATTAACCGTGTGTTGGATCAAATGCACCGTTTTTCCGATCAAGTGCGTGACGGCTCTTGGAAAGGCGCTACGGGAAAAGTCGTGACGGATGTCGTTAATATCGGCATCGGCGGTTCCGATTTGGGTCCTGCCATGGCTCACGATGCTTTGGCATTTTATCGTATAGATTCCATTCGTTTTCATTTCGTTTCCAATGTTGACGGAACGGATATTGCCGAAACATTGAAAAAATGTAATCCCGAAACAACGCTTTTTATTATTTCTTCCAAAACATTTACCACACAAGAAACGCTGACAAACGCACAAACGGCGCGGAAGTGGCTGGTTCAAAAATTGGGAGAAAATGCCATTGAAAAGCATTTTGTTGCCGTTTCCACCAACGAAGAAGGCGTCAAAGCTTTTGGAATTAATCCTGAAAATATGTTTGTTTTTTGGGATTTTGTCGGCGGACGCTATTCGCTTTGGTCAGCCATCGGCTTATCGCTGATGATCGGAATCGGCTATACGCACTTTACGGAAATGCTTGCCGGCGCACACGCCATGGATAAGCATTTTCAAGAAACACCGTTTGAAAAAAATCTGCCTGTTATTCTGGGCGTTATCGGCGCATGGTATGCTTCTTATTTGGGTGCCGAATCCTATGCCGTTTTGCCTTACGATCAATATTTACATCGTCTGCCGGCTTATTTGCAGCAATTAGATATGGAAAGCAACGGCAAAAGCGTTCAAAAAACGGGCGATACCGTCACGCTTTCAACCGGTCCCGTTCTGTTCGGCGCGGCAGGTACAAACGGACAACATTCGTTTTATCAGCTCATTCATCAAGGCACACATCTCATTCCGACCGATTTTATCGCACCCGTTTTTTCGCTGAACGAATCGGTGGGACAGCATAATATTTTGCTTGCCAACTTTATTGCTCAACCCGAAGCTTTGATGACGGGTAAAACTGCCCAAGAATTGCGCGCGCAAGGCGTTGATGAAAAACTCATTCCGTTTCGAACTTTTTCCGGCAATCGACCGAGCAACACCCTTTTAATTGAAAAAATCACGCCTTATACCTTCGGCGCCTTAATTGCTTTATATGAACATAAAGTGTTTACCCAAGGCGTTTTGTGGAACGTAAACAGCTTTGATCAATTCGGCGTTGAACTCGGGAAACAGTTGGCAAAAAACGTTCTGACGGAACTTGTCGATTTCAATCAACCGCTTCATCATGATGCCTCCACCAATGCGCTTATTCAAACCATTCGGCAAAAAAGAAAAGGATTAAACAAATAAAGGAACGAAAAATCTCATGACCATTCGATTGTTACCGCAAAATCTGATTAATCAAATTGCCGCGGGTGAAGTTGTGGAACGCCCGTCTTCCGCCTTAAAAGAACTGATTGAAAATGCCGTTGATGCCGGCGCAACAAGAATCGACATTAAAATTCAAAACGGCGGTAAAACTTTTTTTTCCGTAACGGATAACGGAAAAGGTATGACAAAAGAGGAATTAACATTGGCAGTCGAACGCCATGCCACCAGTAAATTACCGCATGACGATTTGTTTGAAATTAATTTTTTGGGATTTCGCGGTGAAGCCCTGCCCTCCATCGGTTCGGTTGCCAAACTGAGTCTTTCGTCACGCACGCCCGATTCGACGGAAGCATGGAACATAAAAGTTGAAGGCGGACATAAGTTTCCGCCCGTACCGACGGCGCATCCGATCGGCACAACGGTTGAAGTGAAAGAGTTGTTTTTTGCTACGCCTGCCCGTTTAAAATTTTTAAAATCGGATCAAAGCGAATATTTAAGCGTGAAAGAAATCGTTAATCGCATTGCCATGGCTTATCCGAACATACAATTTATTTTATCCGATGAAAAACGGCAGATTTTAAATTATCCGATTGTGTCGGATCTGTTTGATCGCGTCGGACAAGTCATCGGCAAATCGTTTCGCGAAAATGCCGTACCGATTGATGAAGTTTATGATGATATGTCCTTAAAAGGCTTTGTCAGTTTACCGACTTACTCACGTTCAACGGGTGCCGAACAATATTTGTTCGTTAACGGTCGTTTTATTCGGGATAAAATTGTTATCGGGGCTGTGCGCGGCGCCTATCAAGGATTAATCGGACACGATTCTTACCCCGTTCTTGCCTTGTTTTTAAAGCTTTCCAATGAAAATGTCGATGTGAATGTTCATCCGGCAAAAATTGAAGTTCGTTTTAAAGAAAGTGCCAAAATTCGCGGCTTTTTAGTTGCCGCCATTCGCAACGCATTGGCGCAAAACGGTTTTAAAACTTCTTCCGCTATCGGTATCGGCGCTTTGGAAAAAAGTCAACCGCAAACTTTTCCGCCAAGAAAACACATCGGTGTTATTGAAAACAATCGGCAAATGCAAATGATGTCCGATGTTGTTTCCGATGTTGTTCCCTCTCAATGGGCAACCGATTATACATTACCGCATATCGGATACAGTGTTAAAAAAGATATGCCGGATACAGTTCCCGATGAAAAGCACTTTTCCGACTCTCAACAAAATAACGTACCAAACGAATCATTCGTTTCGGAAAAAAAGGAGTCAAGCGATTCTTTTCCGCCTCTCGGATACGCCAAAGCACAGCTTTATAAAACTTATATCATTTCACAAACATTAGACAGCATTGTCATTACCGATCAACACGCGGCGCATGAGCGATTAACCTATGAAAAACTGGCGCATAATATGGCAACACACGCGCAAACACAGTTGCTTCTTATTCCCGAAGTGATTGAATTATCGCCTGATGAAACGGCAATATTAAACACCCGTGCCGATGAGTTAAAGGATATGGGTTTTATTATTGATACTTTCGGACGGGATTGCGTTGCCGTACGGGAGATTCCGGCGTTGTTATCTCAAACCGACATACAAAAACTCGTGCAGGATTTAGCCGATACGATTTTGGAATATGACGATACTGTTTTATTAAAAGACAAAATTAAAGATATTTGCGCACGCATTGCCTGTCACGGATCCGTTCGTGCCGGACGCGTCTTGACAATCGATGAAATGAACGCTCTGTTACGTCAAATGGAAGAATGTCCGACAGCGGGGCAATGTATTCACGGGCGTCCGACATATATTGAGTTAAAACTCAACGATATCGAACGCTTATTCGGACGAAAAAAATAGCTATTTCCAATAATCTTTAATCCAAGTCGCCGGTTTTAAGTGCTTATACAATTTTTTAATGCCGCGCGGGTATTTTCTGTCTGTCGGATCGGAACACCAAATACCTTTTGAGGCGTCTTCCAAATCAGGTAACCCGTGAAAAGCAATCATTTTCAAGCCCTTAATATTCGGAATTTTCGGCGACACAAACGAACGAAGCCACCACTTGGGCAAACAATGAAAGCGAAAACTTTTAAACCAATTATCCGGCCAAAAATTCAATTTTCCCCATTTTTCAATTACTTTACTGGATAAATATTCCTGAGATGCCGTATAAAACCGCTCAACCACCTCTTTGGGATGTTCTTCAAAATAGCGTTTAACAAAACCCAATGTGCCAACAACAAAGGAATAACAGCTCGCCTGCCCGACTTTATCCCCTTTGGAATGCCAATCGTTGATAATGTAAAACTTATTCTCTTGCGGATATTCGAAAAATTCATCCAAATTACCCACAATGAGCGAATCCAAATCGAAAAAGAACACTCTTTGCCCGTCAAGACCGCCCAAATGATCATCACACAAAGCGGCTTCTTTGCGATATGAATATTTTTTTGCCCATTCTTCTTCACCTTTTTTCACATTCGTAAATTCCGGCAACGGATGAACAATAATATCGGGATTTAATCCTTCCGGAAGTTCGGTAAAACAATGAAAATCAATTTTATATTTTGTATTTCGTTTAATCATGGAATAAAGTTTATTGACATCTTCGGGACCGTAATAGCTCGGACCCCATTTAATACAAATAACATGATACTTCTTATCCATTTCTTCAATCCTTTCATAATTTCAAATACCGATAAATATAAATGTATTATAGAAAAAATATCTGTTTTTGACAACTGTTTTTTTTAATATAACCCGTCTTCATTGTTTGATAAACGTCTCATACAGATAAAAAGCTTTAAATTAAAGCCGCTGCTTTTGTTTGAAACGAAAAAATGCGTTATTTTTGAATTGTTCCCTGATAATCACATAAAAAAAACGCCTGTTACCTGACAGGAGAAAACGAAAAATAATCTCATTAAAAAAAACTATAAAAAAAGCGCCCTTACGTTAAGAGCGCTTTTTTATTTTAAAACACGTTTTACTTTGCGGGTGTGTCGGCTTTTTCAGCTTTCGGAGCCGCTTCTTCTGCCGGCTTTTCAGCTTTCTGTTCCGCTTGTTTGGGCGCAACTTCGGGCTTTAAAGCTTTATCGGCAGCTTGCGTGGCAGCATCTTGCGCCGCCAACTCCTCGACGACTTCATTTTGAATTTGATCCAAAGCTTCTTGCGAACCCGTCGATTGTGTAGCCGTTAATGTCGGCACCAACACTTTTACATCATGTTTGACTTCTTCCTGATGTAAAATATCTTGCAAATTGCGTTCGACAAACATTTGTCGCAACTGTTCCTGAACCGTTTCAAACGGCGGCAAAGGCGCAACTCGTCTGTCTTCCACCAAAACGACATGCCATCCGAACGGTGTTTTAATCGGTTTGGAAAGCTGTCCTTTCTTTAAGGCAAAAACAGCTTCACCGAATTCAGGTATCATCATATTTTTTTGGAAATAGCCCAAATCACCGCCATTACCGTTTTCGGCATCCAGCGATTTTGTATTGGCTAACATCTTAAAATCGGCACCGGCTTCCAACTGCACCAAAATATCATTGGCTTCTTTTTCCGTTTGTACCAAAATATGGCGGGCGTGTACCTCATCGGGACGCTCCATGGTTTTTGTTTCGGCATCATATAATTCTTTTAATTTTTCAGGCGTTGCCAATTCATTAATTTTCTTTTCGAGATACGCTTTGCTGATAATGGTATCATGCGCTTCTTTCAAGGCTAATTGAACGGTCGGTTCTTTTTGCACATCGGATTCTTGTGCCGATTTATAAATAACTTCTTTCGTTAAATATTTTTGTAATAATTGCGGATAAATCATATCAAACGGTAAATCCGTCAGTTGCGGAATCTGATCGGCAACGGATTTAATTTGCGATAAATAAACATTTTTACCGTCAATGGTCGCGACAACCACATCATTTTTATCTTCATGGAAGTATTTTCCGAAAAGCGATTCGCCCGTATCACGCGACATTGCCTGATAACCCAAAACACCCCATACGGCAGCGGCACCCAATAATAACACACCTGTTATAATGGTGCTTTTCTTTAATTTACCTGTTTTATTTTCCGCTTCGACTTCAACAGTCTTATGCGTTGACATCTTGATTTGTTTTTTCTGCTTAACCATGTTCATTCTCCTTCGGTTGGTTTATATGGCTAAAAGCATAATAGTTTCTTTTTTAAAAAAAAGCAATTACTTTTTTACATTCTGACAGAAGAAAATGCAAAAATTTTATTTCTTCCCGAAAATTTTTATAAATCGGGTTTTAAAAACCGTTAAATACTTTCATCACGCCGCCGTCGCAAGCGTCGCGATAATTCACCGATAAAACCCTTTGCCAACGACGGATGCAATGCCATAATCTGATATAATTTATTACCGCTGATTCGCAAGACGGTTGTTTGCTCAACGGCTTTCAAACCATACGGGATGACGGCAGGACACAACACAGTTGTTTCACCGAAAAATTGTCGGGGACCGAATTCCGTAACGGTACCGTTATCATCTTCACATTGAATCAAACCGCTTAAAACAATAAACAAATAATGATTTTCAAGCGTACGATTAATAATTTCTTCGCCGGATTTATAGGTTTTTTCTTCGGCGGACATAATTAAATCGGATAACGCCGATTCCGAAACACTTTCAAACAAAGCAACGTTTTTTAAAATTAAAACTTTTTCAAATGTTCCCGACACTTCTTCCTCCTAAAATTTCAAAAGTTTGTCAAGCGGCAGTTTAATTATTTGCGTTGGCGGCAGTGATAATAAAATACGGCGCGTTTCAACCGAATCGCCGTTTAATCTGTCCAATGCCTGAACAGCCGTTTCCAACACCAACAAATCCGTGCTGTTTAAGGCAACTTTAACGGCAGGCAATGCTTTTTTATCGTTCATTTTTTGCAAACAATACAGAGCGCTTGCCGTTATCCACGCCGGAAAAGCAAACTTGGGCGACAAAATCAACTCCGACACATCATGCAGTGCCTCTTTTTTGGCAACTGCCGGCAAAACAATTTCCTTTTTATGCAAAAAGGGAAATTTTGCCGTTTCCGCCACCGTTTGATATAAATCACGCGGCAACATATCCTGTATAACACCCAATGCCGGCGGATAAGATTCATATTCATCGGATAATAAAACACGAACGGCTTTTTGAAACATCGGTGCTTGTTTCAACAGCAGTAATTCATAAAAAATAAGTTTTCGTGCAGCCGCCGCTTCCTCACTCATGGCACGCGTTAAAAACAAAAAAGCATCTTGCGCCGATGATGCCGGCGATTGCTTATATTTTTCAACAAAATGATTTAAAAACCCGATTCGTTCGGCATCTTGCAAAATACAGGTTTTTAAAAACGAATATTTATCTTTTCCGTGCCAAAAAAGACCGCTGTCAATCATACTGCGAATAACACTGTTACGCAGTTTGCGATTTTCGCTCTTTAACACACGTAATAAAATTTGTTGACTTTCATTATCGTTTCGGCGCGCCAAAAACAAAATAAGCAACCGTTTTCTGACCAAAGAAGTCGTATCGTCAAAAATGCTTTTTTCAATGGCGGGATACGCCCGAATACCAAACCGATCCAGCGCTGTCAGGGCATTTTCCTGAAAATCAACTTCATCAAGACTATGCAAAATAATCGGCAACGATTCGGGATGTTTGATTAATCCCGCAACCGATAATGCCTCGTTGGCAATAACGGTATTCACGCTTTTCAACAACGGCATTAAAATGCGAATTAACCCGACAGACGGTGCCTGCGCCATTACTTGCAACGCCGCCATTTTATCACTGATCATTTTGCTGTTCGCTAATTTTTGCAAGCCGTCCATTGCCAATAATGCCTCGTGCGAACCGATATTCAAAAAGCCGATCATGGCGCCTGTTTTTAAGCGTCTGTCATCTAAATAAAGGGCATATTTATTTAAAAGAATCGTATCATCTCGTGCTGCCGCGATTTGTATTAAAATTGCCAATGCCTGCGCCTGCACCGCTGCCGATTTGTCCGTATTAAACACGAATTGAACCGATGACTGATATCTTAAAAAATTTTGCGATTGAAAAATGCGTTTTAAAGCAAACAAGCGAACGGTTTCAGACGGATTTTTCAACGACTTCAACACCACTTTATAATATTCTTTTATCGGCGCACTTTCCAAAATACGCAGAAAATAAATAATTTCATCGGTTGATGAATTTTGTATTTCCTGCCGAATATAATCAATAACCCGATGAGAAGTCAACATTAATTGACTGTCGGGCCATTCGCGCAATTTTAATAATTTTAAAACAACATCATCGTAAAAAAAGGTAATCAAAACAAGCAATACCGTTAAGAAAGCACTTAACCCCGCCAACAAACAAGCCATATAAGCCGGAACAAACACATGCGCCGTTAAAATACCTCCCAACATAAATCCGATCGGCTCAACCAGCGTTACGCGTTTTTGATGAATGCTTTGATTATCTCGTCTTAAAATAAGCGGCTTTAATAAAACAACAATATATTCCTGATAACACAGATAATGAATTAACGCAAAAGTCAGAAACGAAAGAAACGACAACACATAACTTGCCGATGAAATGGCGATACTCATTCCGACTACGGAAAGAATCATACACAATAACGCACCCGACAGCATATAAAAGGAACGCGCCCGTGCCAATAAAAGAATCAAAAAAACTTCTGCCAACCCGAAATATGTCCACCAAAGAGCCGTTTGTTTTAAAATACCGAAACCGTTGTGCGTTTCAACCAACCACATATAAAAAACAGCATTTTGCAAACAAAAAGCCGTTAACGTAAAAAATGAAAACACAAGCACGCTTCGGGTTAAACGCTTTGCCGTAAAATCCTGCGCTTCTCCGCTGAATCGGGAAAATTGTTCGGGCAAAACGGGTATCATTTGCATAAACAGATAAATACCCGTATATAATACCATTAAAAGCGCCATAGCATAATATAATAAACTGTATGCGCCGACAGGTGCCAAATATACGAACAAGCCGCCGCAAAAATAACCGCCGCTTTCTGCCGCAATTAAAAACAGGTTTTTAAGCGAGCGTCTGTCAAAAGGCACAAACCTGGTCGTTAAACTCCAAAAGACGGCGTTGATTAAATAAAAATAAGCGTATTTGACAATAAACAAACAATCATAAACGCCGGGCAAATGATATTCCGTTGCCACAATAAGTGCGGTTAACAACAAAATAAGCGCCGTTATCAGACGAAAACCGCCGTATCCTTGATACTTAAAAAGATTTCTTGTTTTCCAGCCGACAAAAGAAAGCAAAACCGCAATAAAAATAAAATCAACACCGAAACTCAAATGTCCCGTTTTCGTTAAATAAAGCTGAACGGAACCGATATCGGCAAAAACAAGCATAACGGATTTTAAAAAGGCAAAAAATGCCAAATACATCAATAAACCGATGTTAAATGTCGGTAATTGAGAGAGACGCATAAAAAGTTTTTTAAAAAATCCCATTCAATTTTAATCCGCTAATTATTTCCCAATAATGCGTCAACATAGTCAGACGCCGTAAATGTATTTAAATCATCGATTTGCTCACCGACACCGATTGCATAAATCGGCAAATGAAACTGTTCCGTCAATGAAAGCAAAATACCCCCCTTTGCCGTACCGTCCAGCTTTGTCATAACAAGCCCCGTTACCTTTGTCATTTCCGAAAAAGTTTTCACTTGCGACAAAGCGTTTTGTCCGACTGTGGCATCTAATACCAATAAAGAAGCATGCGGTGATGAAACATCTGTTTTTTGAAGCACTCGCACGATTTTTTTTAATTCATCCATTAAATCCGTACGATTTTGAAGCCGTCCCGCCGTATCGACAAATAAAATATCATCGCCTGCCTTTCGCGCCGCCTGAACCGCATCGAAAATCAAACCGGCAGCATCTCCTTTCGGTTTTGTATAAACAGGACAACCGAGTTTTTCGCCCCAAGCTTGCAACTGTTCGGTAGCACCTGCACGAAACGTATCTCCCGCCACAAAAGAAATTTGGTAACCCTGCCGTTGAAACAAAGCGCCCAACTTACCGATAGTTGTTGTTTTTCCGGCACCGTTCACGCCCGTCATTAACACAACAAACGGTTTTTTGCTTGTATCAATTTGAAGCGGTACGGCAACGGGTGTTAAAATCTCGATTAATTTTTCCCGAATAATACCGCGCGTTTCCGCTTCGTCTTTCGGATGACGCTCTTTCAGTAATTTGAGCAAACTTTCCGTCACCGATAAACCGACATCTGCCATAATAAGCGATTCTTCCAATGTTTCCATTGAGGAAACATCCATTTTCACACCGCTTAAAACACGCGCGGTTTTTTTAAGCCCGAATTTTAACTTCTCCAACCAACTCATTTTCAATCCTTTTCTTAATCAGCACCTGTTCAATTTTTCCTTCCGATTTGGAAGAGGTATGCACTTTTAAATAATTATCCGTATAACCGCTGCCGTTTTTTTCAATCAATACCGAACGAACGGTTCCGACGGTTTGATCCAAAAGTTTCCGCTCTAATTCAAACCCCGTTTGCCGTAACCGCGCTGCCCGTTCTTTTCGAACGCTTATTTCAACACTCGGCATTTTGGCTGCCGGTGTACCGGGACGCGCCGAATAGGGAAACACATGCAGCTGTGTGATATTCGCTTCTTTGACAAAAGCTTCCGTTCGCAATGCCTGCTCTGTCGTTTCGGTCGGGAATCCCGTAATAAAATCGGCGCCGAACACAATATCCGAACGTACCTGACGCAAAGTCTGACACGCCTTTAAAACCTGCTCTGCCGTATGACGACGTCCCATACGTTTTAAAATGAGATTATCGCCCGATTGCATTGATAAATGCACATGCGGCTGAATAACGGCATATGTTCCCATTAATTCAATGAATTCTTCATCAAGCGCCGTCGGATCCAGCGAACCGAAACGCAAGCGCTTCAAACCCGTTACCTCCTCGGCAAGCAACCGCACCAATCGATGAAACCCTTGCGGATATGAAGCAATATCAACACCCGTCAACACAATTTCCGAAAAACCGTTTTCAACAAAAAGACGCGCCTGTTTCAACACTTTTTCGGGCGGCAATCCTTTGTTATGCCCGCGCGCCTGATGAACAATACAAAACGTACACGCATGATCACACCCCTGCTGAATTTGTAAAAAAGCGCGTGTACGCCCTTCAAAATCCGTAACGGGTTGCAGGGCTTTAAAATCATATAAATCCGCATCACCGACACAAACTTTTTCACTTGTTTCATAAGCTGCTTGCGTTAATTTTTCCCGATTGCCCAACACGCGAAAAACTTCAGGCATTGCGGCATAAACTTCCGGATTTAATTGTGCCGCACAACCGGTGACAATAATTTTTGTTTTCGGATTTTTTCGATATGCCTTGCGTATTGCCTGCCGACACTGTCGTTCGGCTTCTCCCGTAACGGCACAAGTATTAAAAACAAGAATGTCGTCACAATCAGTACCGATTTTTTCAATCAGACAAGATTCGAAAGCATTTAATCGGCAACCAAAGGTAATGACTTTCATGAGCGTTTCTTTTTCTCAACCGAATGAAGCTTTTTGTGAAAAGAGAACCGTTTGGCGGAATCAGTTTGTTTTTTTCTTTCTTTTAATTGTTTAAATTGTGTGATTTTCACTTTTTTGACATGACGGGAATCGGCGTCAATGACTTCAAACATTAAACCGCTCGCATGCGAAACCGTTTCACCGATTTTCGGTAATTTTCCTGCCAAATGAGAAACAAGTCCGCCAATGGTTTCCAATTCTTCTTCTTTTTCATCGGGCGTTAAAAACGCGCCGATTCGATTTTCCAAATCAATCAGCCGAATACGCGCATCGGCTTGAATAACACTGTTACCGATTCGATGCAATACGGGTGGCGTATCAAGCGCATCGTGTTCGTCTTCAATTTCTCCGACAATTTCTTCCAACAAATCTTCCAACGTAATTAATCCGTCCGTTCCGCCGTATTCATCAACCACAACCGCCATCTGCGTTTTTTTGGCTTGCATATCTCGCAACAAATCAAGCGCGCGCATGGATGCAGGCACAAACAACACATTGTTTGTCATAACTTCTCGAACCGTCACTTCTTCACGTTCCAATACGGCACATAACAAGTCTTTCACATGAATAATACCGATAATATCATCAAGTGACTTTTCATAAACGGGCAACCGCGTGAACTTATCGGAAATCACAATTCTTTTAAGCTCTTCCAGTGAAGCATCGGCTTGAATACCGACAATATCAATACCGGGAATGCACACTTGACCTGCGCGAATGTCTTTGAGCTTGAATAAATTTTTAAGTAATCCCAACTCATCGGGATCAATGAGAACTTTATCGCCTCTCTCTTCGCGTTCATCCATAATTTCTTCGATGGTTTCAATAACCTGATCTTCTTCCGGATGTTTTGTAAAAGCCGATTTAATTTTATAAAACAAATTCATTCCGTTTCATCCTTATAGGGATTGTCATACCCGATTTGCTTCAACATTTTAATTTCAAGCGCTTCCATTTTTTCCGCGTCTTCCGATGTTTGATGATCATATCCTTGCAAATGCAAAGCGCCATGTGTTAACAAATGCGCCAAATGAGCATCAAATGTTATTTTTCGCTCTTTCGATTCCGCTAACAAAACTTGATAAGCGGTTACAATATCACCGGCAGCCCAAACATCTTTTTTTCCCGTGGGACAAAAACCCGATTCAAACGACAGAACATTTGTCGGACGATTTATTTGTCGATACTTTAAATTAAGCTCTTGAACGGTTTTGTTATCTGCCAACAAAACGGAAATTTCAACGGGTTTACGACTAATCCACGCATTTTGAACCACTTGTTTGCAAAACCGACTGACACCGCCGAGTCGATAATAGCGTTTGTCCTGTATGGTCACATAAACATTAATCATTTTTCGTCTTTTGCCTGTTCGTATGCTTTGACAATTTTTGAAACAAGCCCGTGCCGAACAACATCTTTTTCCGTAAATGTGACAAAGGCAATATCCGAAACATTTTTTAACACCCGAACGGCATCGGCAAGACCCGATTGAACACCGCGCGGCAAATCGGTTTGCGTTAAATCGCCGTTAATAATCATTCGCGAACCGACACCCAAGCGCGTTAAAAACATTTTCATTTGCATGGCGGTTGTATTTTGAGCTTCATCCAAAATGACCGCACAATGACTTAATGTGCGTCCGCGCATATAAGCCAGCGGAGCAATTTCAATTTCGCCGCTTTCCAGTTTTTTATCAACAATATCAGCCGGCAACATATCATATAAGGCATCATATAACGGGCGTAAATACGGATCGATTTTTTCTTTTAAATCTCCCGGCAAAAAGCCGAGATTTTCTCCGGCTTCCACCGCCGGACGCGTTAAAATGATTCGATCAACTTTTCCTTCCAACATTTCGCTGACGGCTTTGGCAACCGCTAAAAATGTTTTACCCGTACCGGCAGGACCTAATCCGAAAACCATTTCATGCGTATTCATTGCTTCAATAAAAGCGCCCTGTGTTTGTGTACGCGGATTAATTTGCCGTTTTTTCGTTTTAAGTGTTAATGCCGATGCGGCGTAAGTTTCTTCTTGCTCAGTTGTTTCCATTTTTATTTTCCTTTCACTAAAAGCCTGTTTTTTTGTTTATATCACAATTTAATTCGCCTGACAAGGAGGTTGCGCTTGCTTTTTTGATTTTTAACGGCACAATTTGATTAAGATAACCGTCATCTGCTTCAACATGAACCGTTTGCAAATAAGGCGTATAGCCGATAAGCTGTCCTTTTTTCTTTCCTTTTTCAACCAACAACACTTCTAATGTTTTTCCCACGGTTTTTTCATATGCTTTTTTTTGTTGTTCCAACAATAAAGCCTGCAACCGAATCAAGCGTTCCGTTTTGACTTCTTCCGGCACTTGATTTTTCATTAATGCTGCCGGCGTGCCGGGACGCGGACTGTATTTAAACGAATAGGAGGAAGCATATTCGACTTGACGCACAACATCAAGCGTTTGTTCAAAATCCGCTTCCGTTTCACCGGGAAAGCCGACAATAAAATCAGACGAAACGGCAATATCGGGACGCGCTTTTCGAAATTGCTCGACAATATCAATATACTGTTCCGCCGTATATTGTCGATTCATTGCCTTTAAAACGGTATTACTGCCCGATTGAATCGGTAAATGAATGTAGGGCATTAATTGCGGTATTTCAGCATGCGCTCTGATAACGCTTCGGGTAATTTTTGAAGGATATGAGGTCGTATAACGCAATCTTTTCAATCCGTCTACTTGCGCAACCAAATAAAGCAATTCACCGAAATCAGCGGCACCGCTTCCATGCCAGCAGTTCACATTTTGCCCCAAAAGCATAATTTCTTTAGCACCTGTTTCGACTAATTGCCGTGCTTCATCAATAATCTCGGCGGCGGAACGGGAATATTCGCATCCGCGCGTATAAGGAACAACGCAATACGTGCAAAAATTATCACATCCTTCTTGAATCGCCAAAAAGCTCGAAGCCGAAGTTGCCTTTGTTTTCGGCAGATAATCAAATTTGGATTCGGCAGGAAAATCAGCTTTTAACACGCGTCCGTTTTTTCGATGAAACCGCGCAACCATTTCGGGTAACAAATGATAATTTTGCGGACCGACGGCAATATCCACCGTATGCGATCGTTTTAAAATTTCAGCCCCTTCGGCCTGAACGACACAACCGCACACAATAATCAATGTTTCTTTTTTTTGTCGGGCGCGTTCTTGTTTAAACGCATTTAACCGTCCGATTTCCGAAAACAACTTTTCCGATGCTTTTTCTCGAATATGGCAGGTGTTTAACAATAAAATATCCGCCTCCGTCGGTTCGTCGGTTTCTTCATAGCCCAATGTTTCCAACGCATCGCGAATGCGGGCGGAATCATAAATATTCATTTGGCAACCGAATGTTTTAATAAAAATCTTACCCAATAAAAACCTCCGTTACTTCAAATATTCTTCCACACGCTCTTTCAATCGTGTAATCGCTTGTTGGCGCGCGAACGCATCGGCGCGTCCCTCTTTCGGATAAACCGTATTCATAAATGTATTATACGCGTCAATCGATAAAACTTCTTGTGCCGTTTCCTGCATTTTGCGTTGTTTCCAAAGACTGCCCGTTCGCATCAGCGTTGCTTTCTTTTCATCGGGCAGCTGATATGTTTGTAAAATAACACGCGCTTCATTGTCTGTTTTATGAACGGTCGGATAATACCATTTTTGATCGGCACTTTCCTGTGCTAAAATTAACAACACATACGGATGCAACATTTCACCTTTAAACGGCATATTTTTTTCTTTCATCACGGCTTGAATTTGATCCATATATGAAGCTAATGTCGCCCGCGAAGCTTCATCGGCATCCATTTTCAGCAAAACTTTTGCCAACGCCACTTGTGCGGTTGCATTGCCGTTTTCCGCCGCCAAGTGATAAAACAACAACATTTTCATAACATCTTTCTGACTCGGATTTTGCTTGTTTTGGTAAAAACGTGCCAACCAAAATTGCGCATCTTCATCATTTTCATTCACGGCACATTGCGAAAAATCAGCAACCGCCTGATCCGTATTTCCCTCATTTAACGCCGTTTGCGCCGCGACACATTCGGCATGAGCGGAAAAAGCAACCACGCTTGAAAAAATCATTCCAAACGACAACGTGCGACAGAACATTAAAATATCTTTCATTTTATTCATCAAAAACAACCTCCACATGGCTCACTTGTTCCGGTGCCGGAACAACACTTGAAAAAAAGGCTTGAACGGAATTACCGTCAATTTCAGGTTGGGATAAAATAATGCGTTTTCGCGCAATCGGATTATCATTCTGATCATAAACGATTGCTTTTAATTGCGGAATAACAACTTTTGTCAATTCCGTATTGGCAACAACGCCTTTAATCATTAATCTCATCACACCTGCTTCATTTTGCGATATTTCATAAGCAATATCTTGTATTTTCAAAATACGATTTGCTTCGGACACGTTTATTTGTTTTGCTTGCATCGGCTCATCAACCGTAAACAACGGCACACTTTCCGACGAAGTTTGTGCTTGCGGTACTTGCGCCTGTGGTGCCTGTACCTGCGGTTCTTGTGCCTGCGGTGCCTGCGCCTGCGGTTCTTGCGTCGGAACTTGTGCCTGCGGTTCTTGCGCCTGTGATACTTGCGTCGGAACTTGTGCCTGCGGTTCTTGTGCCTGCGCTTCCTGCGCCTGTGATACTTGCGTCGGAACTTGTGCCTGCGGTACCTGTGCCTGCGGTTCTTGCGCCTGCGGTGCCTGTGCCATATTTTCAGACGAATCATTTACCGACGGTGCAAACGGTTCGTTTGTTACGGATTGCGATAACCGATGTTCTGTTGCCAAAGCGGCAACTTCATTTTCTAAACTTTCAATCGCCACGCCCTGCTCTAATTGTTCATCCAATAATTTCGCTGCTTTTTGCGCTTCATCGGAAGAAACTTTTTCAACACGCGACGGCGTCGGCTGTTGCCCTTGTACCTGCTCTTGTGTCTGTGCCTGCGGTTGAACTTGCGGCTGCACTTGTTCTGCCTGCGGTTGTGCTTGTTCTGCTTGCGGCTGCGGTTGCACCTGCGTTTGTGCCTGTGGTTGTTCTGCTTGCGACTGTTGCGGTTGCGAATCGTCAACAGTCGTTTTGTTCATCCGGGCAACTGCTTGTTCTTCTTTGGCTTGTTGTGCCAATAATTGTGTAGGTTTCGGAGCTTGTGCCGTTTGTTGATTCATGGCAATCTGCGGAACAGAATCGGTTGCTGATTTCACTGTCGTTTCGGATTCTGTCGGTACAGGTGTTGTTGCCGCAAGTGTTTTTGCTTCTTCAACATCGGCACTCGGCTTTTCCGACTTCATCGGCGGAAGGGGCGAATGAGCAGCGGATTCGTTTTTGGAAACATCTGCCGACGGTTGCACTGATTGCGGCGCATTTTTTTGAACGACACCGTTATTTTTTGCGGGAACGGCGGGCGTTTTTTCTTTGGGTACATAATTTTTATCCAATTTCGAAGCGATAAAATCTTCCGTTTTTTCCAAAAGCGGATATTGTTCCAACAAATAAAGAGCGCCGTAACAAATCCCGCCTGCCACGCACAGCCAGAATAATGCGCTGATAAAAGAAGTCTTTTTCTTTTTTGTTTCAACGGGTTTAAACGCTTCGGGCAATGTATCCAACCGATCGGATGCCTGCGGTGTTTCATTTGCCAACAAGGCAATCGAATCAATATCGGAAAAAGTCGGTTCTGTTCGCTCGACTTCTGTTTTTTCGACATCTTGATTTGATTGTAAAACAGAATCTTGCGTTTTTTCATCGGATCCGCTCGATTCGTTTTTCTCTTCGATTTTTTCCTCCGATTCGCTTGAAGAAGCGTTCATTTCGTTTGCCGTCATTATTTCGCCGTTATTGCCGTTTGCCTCGCTCATCACAGCGGAAACGGTGGGAATTTCCTCTTCTTCCAAAGCGGCATCATCGCCGTAAAAACCAGTCTGACGTTCACTTTTCAGGGAAAAATAATTTCCGCAGGCACAGCAGTGAAACTTTTGTCCCTCAGGTACTCTTATCTCATCGGAAATAACATACTGTGTAAAACATTTTGGACATATAACTAACATTTATCTTTTCCTTTTCAAAAAAATGGTGTAAGTATTATATATACAATTTTTAAAAAAGTTACAACTTATTTTTAAAAAAGGATGAAAACGTGTTTGAAAAAAATAAATTATCCACCCCCATTGCCGAGTTTAACGGTGTTTCTTTTCGATACGGAAACGGCAGTGATGTTTTAAAAGATATTCAATTAACTCTGCAACCGGGTTCATTTCATTTTATGACGGGCGAAAGCGGTGCGGGGAAAACATCTTTGCTGGGTTTGCTTTACATGAATCATTTACCCACGCGCGGACGCGTTCGGCTGTTCGGCAAGGCGGTTGATACCTTATCCCGTGCCGAAAAATCACAGATTCGGCGTCAAATCGGTGTTGTGTTCCAAGATTATCGTCTTCTCAATCACTTAAATGCTTTTGATAACGTGGCGTTACCGTTACGCATTGCAAACGTTAAAGAAACGGAAATTAAACGCCATGTGAGCGAACTTTTAACATGGGTCGGATTGGAAAAACAAATTCGCGCATTTCCGCCCGAACTGTCCGGCGGTGAAAAACAACGAATTGCCATCGCGCGTGCCGTAATTAATCGTCCGCAACTGTTATTGGCAGACGAACCGACCGGCAATGTTGATGATGCCATGGCAAAACGCTTGCTTTATTTGTTTTTGGAACTCAATAAACTGGGAACAACCATTGTTATTGCAACACACAATCAAAATTTAATTAAACACTTTAAATTTCCGCAACTGCATTTATCACACGGACATTTAGAACACCTTGCAACCCCTTCCGCACGCAGCGGCAACCTAACGGAGAATAAAGAATGACAAAAGCTGCCGATATTCCTTTTGCACAAGATTCATCTACCTTTTTTACTTGTTGGATCAGCATGTTAATGGTTTTTCTGTCTGTTTTGACACTGGCTTTTGCGTTGGTCACGCATACGTCCATACAAAATTGGCATAAAAACATTTCCGGCGCCATGACCGTTCAAATTCCCACTTACACCGCTAACGGAAAAGAACGCGGTGATTTGGTTCAAACAGATATTGATGCCGCTTTGGGGATTTTACTTTCGACCGACGGTGTTATTGATGCAAAAGTTTTAAGCGAATCGCAAATGGATTCGTTAATGGCGCCTTGGATGGGAGAAAATGCTTCAACGACGGAACTGCCGCTTCCGAAACTGATTGATGTGCAAATTGATACCGATCATCTGCCTGATTTAGAGCAAATCAAAGCTGACTTTGCCGAACAAGTGCCGCTTGCCGTTTTGGACAGTCATCGGCTTTCGTTAGCGGAGCTGGTGACGTTGGCGCAAAACTTAACACGTCTGACGGGGCTTATTTTACTTTTAATGCTGACAAGTATGGCATTTTCCGTTATTTTTGTGACAAAATCGGGGTTAAAAGTTCATCGACAGGTTATTGCTTTAATTCATATGATGGGGGCGGGCGATTTTTACATCACGCGTCAATTTGCCAATCGCAGCGGCGGATTGGCATTCAGCGGCGGATTAATCGGATTTATGCTGTCATTACCCGTTATGGCGTTTATCGCTTATTATTTAAGCGATTTGACGGGCGGATTTATTATTCAGGCATCGTTAAGCGGTTTTCAATGGCTGTTGCTTATATCCGTTCCGTTGATTGCAGCGTTATTAGCCTATTTAACGGCGGCTTACACGGTCTTTTCGGAATTAAAAAGAAGCTTGTAATATGAAACAAAAACATATTTCACATTTAATTTTATATTGTCTGGCATTAACTTTTTCCGTCTGGTTAATCGGGTTCGCCGTTTTTTGCGTTTATGCCTTATCTTTGCAATCCGAAAACAACAAACCGAAAGATGCAGTCGTTGTGCTGACGGGCGGAAGCAATCGCATCGGCACGGCAATAGATGTTTTCAAAAAACATCATGCAAAATACATGCTGATATCGGGCGTCAATAAAAAAGTAACGAAAGAAAGACTTTTAAACGGTTTAAACGAATCGGAACAAGAAAAAATCACGCTGGGATATGAAGCCGAAAATACGGTCGGAAACGCGCGGGAAATCAATAATTGGATTCAAGATAAAAATATTTCTTCCATTTTGCTCATTACCAGTTTTTACCATATGCCGCGCAGTATTTTTGAAATCGGACGAAAAAATCCCACGCTTAAAATTGCGCCGTGGCCCGTCTTTCCGACAGAGTTTGATCATTCTGTCGAATGGATTAAAACACGCTATGCCTGGCAGTTGTTTTTAGAATATCACAAGTTTATTTTTGTTCAATTTAAATCACTTATACAGCTCGGAGGTTTTTAAGATGTATCAGTTCGGTTTATGGGTTCGTTCCGTTTTATTTCTCATAATATTGTATGTCGGTACGTTTATTTTATTCTTCATTTTTATACCGACACTCTTTTTCAGCAGAAAAGCCTCGGGCTGTTTTCCGCGTTTTTGGGCGACGGTTATGCCCAAAGCCTTACACCTTGTCTGCGGGGTTAAACTGAACATTGAAGGAATAGAAAATCTCCCTCAAAAAAACGGCTATATCATTGCCTCAAAGCATCAATCCGCTTTCGAAACAATGGTGTTTCACGCTATTGTGCCGAACGTGTTTTATGTTTTAAAAAAAGAATTAATGTATTTGCCGATTGCCGGAATTTATTTTTTAAAAACGGGCTGTATTCCCATTGACAGAAAAGGAGGCGCCAAAACAATGCGTCACATGTTAACGGGCGTTAAAAATCGCTTGCAAGAGGGAATGAATTTAATTATTTTTCCCGAAGGCACTCGCACGCAACCGGGAACAAAAAAACCTTACACGCCGGGAGTGGCGTTTTTATACGAACAATGCAACGTGCCGGTCATACCTGTTGCACTCAACACAGGTTATTGCTGGCCGAAGAACAAAGTGAAGAAATATCCCGGGCAATTAACTTTTCGTTTTTTACCGCCCATTAAACCGGGACTGGATAAACGCGTTTTTTTAAATTTGCTTTATGAGCAAATTGAATCGGCGCAAGATTCGTTACCCGATCCCTTTCGAAAAGAGGCAAAATGATTATTGAACAAAAAACCGCCGTCGGCATATATTCGGATTCGGGCTTAAACAGTGTTGAAATTGCACTTTTGCAAACAGACGGACTTGACTTATTCGGTAAAAACGAACAACTGATTCGTCCGTATCCTGCCGATTTGCGCGAAAAAGTGTTTAACTTTATTTTAAAAGGCGATTATACCCGAACGCAGGAAATGATTGAGATTGATACGGCGTTAACCGCGTTTCACTTGTCGGTTTATCAGGAGTTTCGCGCGCAAACCGAACGCGCTTATCCCAAAATCGATGTCATCGGTTATTCGGGACATGTGGTTTATCATAAACCGAAAGAAAAAATATCGATTGCACTCGGCAATCCGCAAACATTGGCAAACCAAACCAAAACAGCGGTTGTTTCCCGATTTATTCAATCCGATTTAAAACAAGGCGGTCATGGCGGTCCGTTATTTTCCTCTTATTACAGCGCTTTAACCCAATCGATGGAAAAGCCGTTGGGTATTTTATCCGTCGGCGGGATTATCACGCTGACGGTTATCGGACCGCTCGGAGAATTGCAGGCATTCGATGTGGGAATCGGAACGGCGTTATTGGATTATTGGATGATGCGTCGCACGGGTGCCGAAATGGATTTTGACGGAACGACTGCTGCCAAAGGTTGTGTCGATGAGCGATTGGCGACACGTTTGCTGAAACAAAAATATTATGCCGTCCGTCCGCCGAAAACGGTAAATAAAAATGATTTCATTCAGCTTTATTCACAGGTGGAAGGATGTTCCGTTGCCGACGGTGCCGCAACATTAACGACAGTTTTGGCACGCAGCATTAAAGAGGCACGAACTTATTTAACCATGCAACCCGTTCAATGGATATTAATCGGCGGCGGAACGTATAATCCCGAAATTGTGCGTCAAATTAAAAAGGTTTTGCCTGAAAAAATTGTTTTGGGAAAAGATTTCGGATGGAAAAATGATACCTTAAATGCGCAAAGTTATGCTTTTTTAAGCGTGCGTTCTTTGGCGGGGCTTCCCATCAGTTTTGAGCAAACAACGGGCGTAAATATGCCCACAACCGGCGGCAGTTTGTTTTTACCCGAATAATTTTTAAGAACAAAGACACGTTTTTTTTGCAAATACAATTTTGTTAAATCGATAAACGTATATTAATTATAACGTTTATTAATCGTTCATATTTTATTATCGTGTTCATTTTTTTTACGTTACATAATAAGTTTTTAACAATTTTTTAAGTCACTTCTTCCAAACATATAAGTCCCCGTCCGAATTCAGGGCTGCTTTAATGTGTTAAAAGCAAGCTATTATGTAGCTTTGTTTTAGTCCCCGTCCGAATTCGGGGCTACTTTAATAACAATACCAAATAGTTATAAAAAGGGTGTCTGGACAAATTATAGGAGTAATTTTCCCCTGAATTCGCATTACATTAAACGTACGTTTTTTGCAACACTTTTTTTTGTGTTTTTGCAAAAAAAAATTATTTTAAGCAAAAGTTATTGATTTAATTGCTGTTTTGTCGTTCTCTTTTTTGTTCTTTTAAGCACTTGAAAATGCTTGGAATTCGCGTTGCATTAAAGGTACGTTTAATTTATACTTTTACTACCGTGATGTGCTTTCATGGAATTAAAAAACAACAAAAGGAGTTTTCAAATGGCAGACAATAGAGATTTAAATGAATTCGGCGGTGTTCGTTCGGAAAAAATTGATGATATAAAGATTGATTATGATGTTTTCGGAACCCCTGTTTGGGTCGAGATTGATGTTCCGTTTAATTCGAAAGGATATGAAGCCGGATGGACTGGGGGCAGTATTCCCGTTCCGACAGACAGTCATGTTTACAGAGAGATTATAGAGCGGGCTTCTTCCACATTTTGCGAGCGAATGAAAAATGTTGATTGGCAAAAATTAGAAGAACATGCAAAACGTCAGGGAAATGAAAATACGGTTTATGAAGCGCGCAAACGTTTTATGGAAGAACTTCCGAAATATAGAGACAATGAATCCCGCCATGCACAAAAACCTTTACCGAATGCCCCAAAGGCTGATCAAAAAAATAAACCGGAATATGAATATAACGATTACGGAGTTGCTTCAAGCGAAACAGTCGGTAATGTGACGATTGGTTATGATGTTTTCGGAAATCCGAACGGAAGAGTTGATGTTAATGTTCCGTTTAATCCGAAAGGATATGAAGCCGGATGGACGGGGGGCAGTATTCCCGTTCCGACGGACAGTCATGTTTATAACGATATGATGGATCGGTCTTCCTCCACATTTTATGAGCGAATGAAAGATGCCGATTGGGAAAAATTAGAAAAACATTACGGAAATGAACCCGAATTTCAAGAATCGCGGAAACGCTTTTTGGAAGAGGCAAAAAAGCATTCGAACGATAAAAGTGTCGTTAAAAATGTCGATAAAGACAACGAATCCGGTCTTCTATCAACACTTACCGATAATGCCGAAACGCTTTGGAACACTGTTAAAGAAGGATTTAATGAACTGCGAAAAGATATGGGAGGCAGATAACGGCAAATTCTTTTTAAATAAATCCGCTCTTTCATTTTAAGGGCGGATTTTTTATTGACATTTGCTTTCTTTATCGTTATGCTTTGTTTTCAAGAGGATTCAATGCTTTTTAAATTTTCGCATAATTGGTTAATACCGTTTATTTGTTTTTTAATTACCGGATATTTTATTTTTCACGGGATTCAAGGGAATCACGGTATTCGGCGAATGATTCAGGTACGGCAGGAAGTGCAATATGCCGATATTATTAAAAAGGCTGCCGAACAGGAAAAAGAAAGATTGCAAACCAAAGTGAATGCTTTATCCGAAAAGTCGCTTGATTTGGATCAGTTGGAAGAATCGGCGGTACGTATTTTAAACATGGGTGATAAGCAAATTAAAGTTATTTTTGAATAGCTTTTTTGCAGATGAGAAAACCGAGTAATATCAATGCCGGCACCATTAAAGCGCCTGTAAAGAGAAAGAACCAGAACCACCCCATTTGTTCTGCCCACACGCCGCTGTAAACGGAAATAACCGACACGGATACCATCATCAGCGACGTTAATAAGGCATATTGCGTGGCGGCATAGCGTTTGGAACATAATCCGGATAAAAACGCCACAAAAACCGCGCCGCCCATACCGCCGACAATATTGTCGAATAAAATCACCAGTAAAAAGAAAGACATGGAATGTTCGAAAAAGGTAAAGAAGCCGAACACAACGGAGGTTAATATTTCAATGCAGCCGAAAACAAATAACAAATTTAAGATAGCATATTTCATAACCAACACACCGCCGATAGCAACACCTAAAATGGTAATCCACGGTCCGATAGTGCCTGAAACAAGCGCGATTTCCGCTTTTGAAAAGCCCATTTCGCTGTAAAACGGTAAAGCCATTCGTCCTAAAACGGCATTGCATAATTTATAAAGTACAATAAAAATTAAAATAAGCGCCCACTGATTTTGCTTCATAAAATCAACAAACGGCGCAACAACCGTTGACTTGAAAAATCCCGCTTGTGTCACTTTTTTTTCGGGCGGCTCTTTAATGAAAAAAACGGTAATTAAGCCCACAACCAGCAAAACCGCCACGCAAGCATAAGCCGTTTGCCACGATACAAAAGCAGAAGCCGCCACAACACCTGCGCCGGATAACAACATACCCATACGATACCCGAACTGATAAGCGCCTGCCCCTTCGCCTAATTCTTCTTTTTTAAGCGTGCCGATTCGTAACGCATCAACCATAATATCCTGACTGGCGGCAAAAAACGCAACACCGAACGCAAAGAAATAAGTGAGCAGCGGAATAACAACTTTTTGCCCGTCTCGCACAAGCGAAAAAGCAGGCTCGTTCGATTCGGGCGCACTGAATGCTAACCCTGCCGTGCAGGCAATAAGCCCCAGCTGAAACAAAATCAACCACCCTTTGCGATGCCCGAACGCACGCGGCAGAAAAGGAGCCGAAAAGCGATCCAAAAACGGTGCCCACAAAAACTTAAAGTTATAAGGCAACATTACCAAGGCAAAAAAGCCGATAGCCGCCAAGCTTAAACCGGCATCTTTTAACCAGAGTGACAGAGAATACCCGATGAGGCTATGGGGTAAACCGCAAGAAAAGCCCAAAAACAAAAAGACGGCGACGGCCGGATTTAAATAGCCTTTAAATGCGGTTGACCATTTCATAAAATTATGCCTCTTCTTTGCGCCGTTCGTATTTGCGTCGTTCGTTTGAATCCAAGAACTTTTTCCGCAACCGAATATTATGCGGCGTTACTTCCACCAGCTCATCTTCCTCAATATAGGAAAGCGCTACTTCCAACGGCATAATGCGCGGCGGATATAACAAAACGTTATCATCTTTCCCGGCGGCGCGCATATTTGTCAGCTTCTTGCCCTTAATGGGGTTGACTTCAATATCACCCGGTTTAGCATTGGCGCCGATAATCATACCGGCATAAACCGTTGTGCCGGCGGGAATAAAGAGCGGCCCGCGTTCCTGAATGTTCCAAAGGGCATACGGCACCGCTTTTCCTTGCTCGGTTGAAATTAAAACACCGTTCCGCCGCCCGGTAATCGGGCCTTTATAAGGCGCATACCCGTGAAACAATCGATTCATCACGCCCGTTCCGCAGGTATCGGTTAAAAATTCGCTGTAATAGCCGATAAGCCCGCGAGACGGCGCCACAAACGTTAACCGTGTTTTTCCGCCGCCGCTGGGAATCATTTCCTGCAATTCCCCTTTGCGCAAGCTCATTTTTTCAACGACAACACCGGTATAAGCATCATCAACATCGATGACAACTTCTTCGCACGGCTCTAACTTTCGCCCGACTTCATCTTCCCGATAAACAACGCGCGGTCGTGAAACCGATAATTCATATCCTTCCCGACGCATGGTTTCAATCAGCACGCCCAACTGCAATTCGCCCCGACCCGCAACCTCAAAGGCATCTGTTGTATCGGTACGCGAAACACGCAACGCAATATTCCCTTCCGCTTCTTTTTCCAATCTGTCCCAAATCATGCGCGAGGTGACTTTATCGCCCTCCGTGCCGGCCAACGGCGATGTGTTAATGGAAAATGTCATTGCCAAGGTTGGCGGATCAATCGGCTCGGCGTGAATCGGCTCGCTTACCGAGGCATCGCATAAGGTATCGGACACGGTTGCCTGCGTTAATCCGGCAATGCTCACAATATCACCTGCAACGCCTTCATCAATGGCCTGACGCTTTAACCCGCGAAACGCAATAATTTTTGATGCCCGCGCATTTTCAACAAAATGCCCGTCGCGACTGATAGCCTTAACAGATTGATTGGTTTTGATTTTGCCCGATAAAATGCGTCCGGTTAAAATTCGCCCGACAAACGGATCGGCTTCCAGCGTGGTGACCAACATTTTAAACGGTCCGTTTTCATCGCATTGCGGTGCCGGCACATGATCAATAATTTTTTGGAATAACGGCGAAATATCTTTTCGCTCATCAGCTAAATCATTAACGGCCCAGCCTTCACGCCCCGAGGCAAATAATGTTGGAAAATCAAGCTGTTCTTCCGTTGCCCCCAGATGATCGAACAAGTCAAAAATTTCATTATGCACTTCTTCCGGTCGCGCATCGGATCTGTCGATTTTATTAATCACCACAATCGGACGCAACCCCAATTTTAAGGCTTTACTTAACACGAATTTTGTTTGCGGTAACGGTCCTTCGGCAGCATCTACCAACAAAATTACGCCGTCCACCATCGATAAAATGCGCTCGACTTCACCGCCGAAATCGGCATGCCCGGGCGTATCGACAATGTTAATGCGAACGTTATGCCACTCTACCGACGTACATTTGGCAAAAATCGTAATACCGCGTTCTCTTTCCAAATCGTTGGAATCCAACGCACAAGTGACAATTTGTTGATTTTCCCGATAGGCGCCGCTTTGTTTTAAAAACGCATCGACAAACGTTGTTTTGCCATGATCAACGTGTGCAATAATGGCAATATTTCTCATTTCCTGAATCATTTTTTTACCCTTTAATTAAAAACATTAAAAATAATGAGGCATTATATTCTTTTTTTTCAAAAAGTCCAGTAAAAAAATTTTTTAAGAATATTGTCCGTTAATTATGGCTGACATAGGGCGTGATTTGCGCCTTGAAGATGTGAAGCTCCTCCGTTATACATTATATAGCCTGCTTTGTGTTCGGCATTTGAGGGCGTAGAAAATTCTATCTCAAACAGCTGACAACTATCTTGATTATTCAACCAAATATCAATCGCTTTCGCATCCCATTCTCCCGCTTTTGTCACATGAAACATTTCCCTTAATTCTTCTACCGTTGTTGAAAGATCATTAAAATCTCCAACATAAATATCACCGCCGTTTTTATGACAATATGAACTTCTTGATGTTGACAGCGTAACGGACGGATTGCACTTAAAGTCCGGATTTCCCCAAACGGCCATTTGTCCGTTCCCGTATCCTGATTGACCGGCTGCCTTACAAAATCGTTTTGTACTCCACCAACCCATCGTATTCTTTGATCCGTAATAAGTTTTCCCGTTCACTGTTCCGGAAATTAAATCATTTGCCACTTTTCGACAGGAACCGCTGAAATCTTCCTCATCTTCCCATTCAGCCTCACAAGAAAAACCACCCAATTTATAACAATATTCATCTTCGGCACAGTGACTGTTTTCTCGACACCCCTCTTGACATTTTTCCCCGTCCCAAAATGAATTTTGCGGGCATCTCTCGCATATGTTTGTATCCTTATTACAAATCGGTGTCGGATTTTCACAATCATCATTATCCGTGCATGCCACACACTTTTCGCCATTCCAAACGCCGCTTTCGCAGGTTTTACACGTATTATCTTTACAATATTGAGATTTCCCCTCACATCCTTTTTCTTGCGTACATTCCACACACATATGATTAAAGCA
>CANQKV010000006.1 GCA_947624545.1 uncultured Alphaproteobacteria bacterium
TGTGGAATGCACGCCTGAAACAGGGTGTGAAAGCAATACGCAACACTGCGAAAATAACGAATGTATTGATTGCCCGGAGGGCAAAATATGGAGTGGTACGGCTTGTGTTGACTGTATGACAGATGAAAATTGTTTGGCGAAAGGAACGGAAAATCCGATTTGTAATAAAGATACAAACACATGCGAGCCGTGTCCGAACGGGCAAAAATGGAAAGAATCGGCACAGGGGTGTGCTGCTTATGAATGCCGCACCAATGCTGATTGCAAGGACGAAGAATATTGCTATTATAAAGTAAGTACAACAAATAATTGTGTTTGTGAAGATAATGAATGGGACGATGCTTTAACACAAGGTGGTACATGCAAATCGGTTAATGGTGCATTCGACTCAATTAAAGTTTCCATAAACAATCAAGAATATGTTGTATCGAATGAGAGCATGACATGGTGGAGTGCCTGTCGTTTATGTGCGGCAAAAGCCAATACCGATGATTCGAATTGCATTTCTCCAACAACGGACACACCTTCTTTCATGCTCGATTATTCAATTTTGCAGTGTACCTCTGATAAGCAATTTTTTTGTTATAAAACCAATAATCCTCATTCTGACCGTGAAAATGGGCAGAGTTGGGATATATTTGACTTATCTGATGCCAATGCGGAGTTATCTGATCCTCTCAATGAATTAAGAAAAACAAAATGCAATTCCGGCAAAAAGGCTTCTGACAATACATGTCGGTATCATTTCTGGTTGAATAATAATGATTCCTCCAAAAAATGTCGAGTATATGGTATTGATATGGATTCCGGGTTAATACAGCCCAATTCCCGCAGAGATGCTTGCTATGCTGCTGATGTCGGCGGCTATGCGGTGTGTCTCAATAAATCTTGATGAAATGCTTGACAATTAAATTTATAAACGTATAATAAAAATACGGTTGTTTATAAATAAGGAGGTATTGATGCGTAAATCATATTCCATAATCAGCGGATTATCAATTATTGCCGCTTTAAGCGGTTGCGTTTCCACTCATCGGGAAAAATTGCCCGAGCCGAAAGCACCTGCCGAAAAAATGCAACAACAAATTGATGATTCTTTTGATATGCCTGTCCCGGATGTTATTTCCATTAATCGAATTATTTCAATTTCAATGAATAATTCAAAGTCGGTTTCAAAACAAAACCCCATGCAGAGCGTTCTGTTTCATCAAAAGGTAAACGAACGGGCATAAAAAATTAAAAACCGTATTAACAAAATTATTGACAAATCAATAAAAATCGTATATGATAAAATATCATATCATAAAGGTGTATTCAATAAAAAATAAAAAAATGTTGAATTAACAATAGATTAATTTGTGTTTTTGTTGTAATGGTTTAATTTATAATGAAAGGCAAGGGGTAAAAAAATGAATGAGTTAAAAAGATGTAATGACACATTATTGGCGTTCACCGCTTGCGCGATTGCTTTCGGATTAACGGGGTGCGCATCGAATAATCAAAATCAATTTCCGAAAGTGCCGTTGCAGCGATTGGAAAAAGATGTTAAAATCGATAAAAACGCCGTTCAGCAGGCAGATGAGCCGACGCTTTTTCCGTTTGATGAAATTCCGCCTTATTTCAGAATTGTGCCGTCAGAGGGCTATTACAACATGCCTTATGCTCAATATGGCAGAAGAAGACACGCTTTGCGTGAATATCGGCATTGTCGGGAGCGTTAGAGCGTTATGAAAGAACCAAAAACGGAAAAAATAACACATGCGGAAGCCCTTGTTGCTTTTATAGTGGGCATTATGTTTGTTTCCGCCGTTTCCTTGCAGTTTATCAGAAACAGTATACACCAAAAGCAAAAAATTGATGAAAAAATAAAATTATCTCCTAAAACCGATGAAAAGGATTCAAAATTCGAAAATTCATCCCAGAAAAAAGCTCAAACAGTTGTAAAAAGGGGTGTTTCTTTGGGAAAACTGATGATAAACACAAAAGAAAATATACGAAATTAAGTTTGGAAAGGAATGTGAAAAATGAATGATGAGAAGATAAATATTAATCTTTTTTCTGCGTTTGATAATGCCTGTTACGATAAAAAGACTGAACAAGACTTAAATGAAAAACAGTGTGCCGATGTGAACACTTCAAACAGAGTGTTGCATACGGATTTGTTGATGAAATGGGATATTGTTAAAGAAAATCGTTTGACGGAAAATCATTCGATTGTTAAGAACAGTCGCATTATAAAGACACATGAAAACGAAGAATTAAACAAACCCTTAAATGCTCATTTTCTGATTAAATGGGGTATTTTAAGCGATGATTATTCGGCAGAAAGTCAACGCGTTAAAGTTCGGGAATAATTCGGTTTTTGATCTGATAATCACGATTGAATAATTTAAAAATTCTTTTTGAAAATAGGGTGTTTATCTTATTTTTTTCTTTTTATCAATATTTTTAATAAAAAATGTTGACAAATTATTGTCGAGAGAATATAATAAGGCATTATTCAAACAAAAGAAAGGATAACTCATGACAAATGATGGAAAACTGCTTGAATTAAAAGATGAAAAAGCAAACGAAACCAATAAACTCAGAAAATTTATGACCCATGTTGGATTTGCTACAATCGGTTATATTCTGGCGTTTGACGCTACCGCGGCTTTTACGTTATATCCGCTTTTAAGTGAGAAAAAAATTCAAAAAGATGCGCTCGCGTTAAAAGAACAAATTGCTTATTCTCAAAATGAAATTGCTTATTTAAAACAGAAAACAGAGAAGTGTTCGGGCATTTATAATTATTTTATTAATGTCGGCAAGCGGTGGGAATCAACAATTAAAGAAGATCAAAAATATTATCGGCAAGTAATGGAATATATGCGTGGTATTAATCAGCCGCGGATTTTTAATCCGTCGCAAACGGTAAGTCTGACCGGGGAAAAGCAGGCAAAACCAGAAGCGCAAACGGTTGTTAAAAATAAAGTAATGCAAGCAGCCCGTCAAGCCAGAGAACGTGAATAGGAGGAAGATATGAGTCAAAAAATTATTTCAAAAAGTGAAGGATTTGTTTTTACTTTGGCTGCCGTTTTGGGCGCCGTTACGGCTCCGATTGTTTTGCCGAAATTCGTTGAAGATAAAAATGCGCCTTTAAAGGCTCAGCTTCTGCAAGTTGAAAATGAACGAAAAATTGAAGAAGAAAAAGCAAATGCGGCTGAAAAAGCCATTTATGAATATGGCAAGGAATTGAATTCATTGGAAAAAGTTATCAACGAAAAAAATGATGCTTTAAAAAAGAATATGTCGACACATCAAAACGCACAAGCGGTTGTGAAAGGGCATTCGGTAAAGCCTTGTCAATTGATCATAAAGCAAAAAGAGAATGTACGGGCTTAAATTTTTAAAAGGGGAGTGTTATGGAAGATGATATTCTGGCATATGCCGCTCTTATGATTGTCGGATTGATTGTCATTGACGGAACTGCTCAAAATCATTATGCCCAAAAAAGCATTCCGTATCCGTCTGAATCGCTTCAAGCTGTGTATGCCGAAGAAAAAGCGTTTTTGAACAATCAAGAAATCAATCAAATGTTTTCAAAAACGGCAGAAGATGAATTTTTAAAAGAAAAGTTTCTTCAACTTGAAAATAAAAGAAAAGTTCTGGAAGAAAAAGCAAATGAAATCAGAAAAGCCGTTGAGGAATATAAAAACGAGTTCAATTCATTGGAAAAAATAAATAATGAAGAAAATAATGCTTTAAAAAAGAATATGTCGACACATCAAAACGCACAAGCGGTTGTGAAAGGGCATTCGGTAAAGCCTTGTCAATTGATCATAAAGCAAAAAGAGAATGTGCGGGTATGAGTGTATTCAATTTTTATAAAAAAATATCTTGACAAAAAGTATTTGCAGTGATACCTTCTTAAGGTAACCTTTTAAAATAATTATTATAAGGAGGGAAAAATGGCAGAAAGTAGTAATGATCTGTGTAGTTGGCTTTGTTTTGGCATAACGTTGGGGGCTTTTGCGGTTAGTTTATTTGAAAAACATGAGTATAATTCCTACGCAGATGACAATGCAAAACTTGAAAAAGATCGGGCGGTTTTATTACAACAAAAAAATGATTTATTCAAAAGTTTAAAATCAACGCAACCCGTGTCAATGAAAAATACACAAACCGTTATCAAGTTTCAAAACACAAATGCGAATCGTTCCGTGATGAAACAAAAAGAAAATGTGCGTGTTTAATTTTTTTTAAAGGAGTATGCAATGTCGACGACAAATGAACAACTTAGATTTATAAGTTTAGCTATAATGGGTATGCTCTTGGGTTCGGTTGCGCATGTGGCGAAAGAATGTGCAAAGGAAGAAACCAAAAACGGATACCTGAAAGAAGAGATTAAAGCGTTGGGTGTTGATATAAAAACATTGCAAGAGCTGCAATCCAAACAAGCGATGCCTTTAAAAGCGCCTGAAAATGCTTCTTTAAATGCGAAAGCGGTTGTAAAAGGGCATTCGGTAAAGCCGCATCAATCGGTTATGAAGCAAAATGTACGGGCGTAACCCGTAAACGCCGTTCAAATATAAAAAAGCCGCTCTTTGAAACGAGCGGTTTTTTAATGGCTGGGATACCTGGATTCGAACCAAGACTGACGGAATCAGAATCCGCTGTCCTACCATTAGACGATATCCCAATAACACTGATAACTATATCACGCCTTTTTAAAAATTGCAAGGGCTTTTTTATCCATAAGCCGAAAATTAAGCTTTCATTATGTTTATATCAGCCTGTCCGTCAAAACGGGAGCAGAAAGTTCTTCCGTCCGCGCTGTTCCGACAGAAGCCTGTTCCAATGACGTTTTAAACTCATCAATCGTATCAATTTTATCCAATTTTCTGTTAACGGCACGCGTGCGTGTTTGCGCTTCATCAACCACTTTTAAGGTCGCTTCAATGTTTTTGCGAATTTTATCCGTCCAATCCGCATATTTGCCGAATTCCGTTTTTGTTTCATTCAAAAGACGCCAGACTTCGCCCGAACGCTTTTGAATTATCAGTGTGCGAAAACCCATTTGCAAAGAGTTTAAAAAAGCGCCGAGCGTACTCGGACCGGCAACGCTGATACGATACTTGCTTTGAATTTCGGCAGCCAATCCGCTTTTGCGCATAATTTCGGCATAAAGTCCTTCGGTCGGTAAAAACATAATGGCAAAATCGGTCGTTACGGGCGGATAAATATATTTATCGGCAATGCGTTTGGCTTCCAATCGAATACGCCGTTCCAACTCGTTTGTCGCCGTTTCAATGCCGATTGTATCATTGTTTTCGGATGCCGTTATCAAACGTTCGTAATCTTCAATCGGAAATTTGGAATCAATGGGAATTAACACATTACCGTCCGGTAATTTAACGGCATATTCCACCACTTCCTGCACGTTTTCTTTAATATGCGCATTTTTAACAAACTGATCGGGTGCAAGCATTTGCTCTAACAAGGCGCCCAGTTGAACTTCTCCCCATGTGCCGCGCGTTTTAACATTGCTTAACACGCGTTTTAATCCGCCCACATCAGACGCCAGTGATTGCATTTCTCCCAATTCGCGATGCACTTTTTCCAACCGTTCCGATACCAGCGAAAACGATTCCGTAATGCGTTTTTGAAGCGTGTCTTGCAGTTTTTCATCAACCGTTGAACGCATTTGATTGAGCTGCGTTGTATTTTCGTTGCGCATCACGTCTAATCGTTCTTCCAAGCTCTTGCGAACGGAATCATTAAAACGCAACAGAGAATCGCCCAATTCTTGCCGCAACTGCGCCGAATCGGAACGATTCATTCTTTCCAGTCTCTCTAATTCCAAGGAAACGTTTTTCTTATCATTTCCCATTTGAATGATTTTAACAATTAAAACAATCAGGATTATGCCGAAAATACCCAAAATACCCGATAAAAGATAAAAAATTTCTCGTTCCATAAAATATCCTTTGCAATATCGATAAAGATTGTTTATAGTATAACAAAAAAGGAGAAAAAATGAAAATATTTTTTTATGTTTTTTGCGTTTTTTTCGTATGGACTTCTTCCGTTAACGCCGAAACCATGAACGCCGTTTATCGGGCAGAGGGCTTGAAAATACCGTTGTTGAGCGGTTACATCAATATGAATTTAACGGAAAATGATTACCGTCTTGAAACTTCTGCCGTTGCCAAAGGCTTACTTGCGGCTTTTATTCACGCGCAAACCGTGTTCGAAACAAAAGGAAAAATTGAGAATGATACCTTAACGGTTCTTGATTCTTCCATGAAAATGAAAGACGGCAAAACCATTGAAACAACCAGACCCAATTTTGAAAATAAAAAGGGATATTTGGATTATCAGTCTTTATTGTTGCATTTAATGCGCCTGAAAGAGAATAAAACACATTCCGTTTTGGTCAGCGACGGAAAGCGGGATATGGAAATTCGGCTTTTATACGGTGGCGAAAAAGATTTATCTTCCGTCTATAAAGGATTAAGCGGGCAAGCGGAAAATTGGTCGGTCAGAATTAAAATATTAAGCGGAAAGAAAAAAGGTTGGTTTTTCAAACGAATAAATGAAGATACTCATTCACCGCTTCAACTTTATTTGATCCCCGAAGGAAATCATAAATCTTTAATATTGGGTACCTTTGATACCGGTGTTGTCGGAAAATTATATATTGTCAGAGAAAAGGTAACGCATGAGTAAAATTTCATCAATTATTGATAAATCTATCGATCTTTTAAAGGTGCCTGTTGCCATTATAATGCTGCTGCTCCTTGTTCCCTCTTTTCAGCTCGATTTTATGCTTGTTAAAAACATGATGAATATGAAGTATTTGCTGAATTTCTTTTTACCGTTTGCGGCGGTCATTATTTTCTTTTTGATAATGCCCAGTCTTTCCGGCTCGTTTTTTGCCATTGTAGAGCATGAATTAACACATATGTTGTTTGCCGTTTTAACGTTGCATAAACCGAAAGGATTGGATATCAATCAAGATGTGGGCGGTTCGTTTTCCTTTGTCGGAAAAGGTAATTGGCTGATTGCTTTGGCACCTTATTTTTTCCCCACGTTTACTTTTGTTTTAATGGCGGGTTTAGTCGGTTATGTGAAAATTTACGGTAAATTGCCCGATTATCATTTAGTTTTATTCGGTATTTTTATCGGCTATCACTTTATTGTCACGCTTTTTGAAATTCATCCGAAACAAACCGATTTTGAAGTGGCAGGACCGATTTTCAGTGTTTGTTTTATTCCGAGCGCCAATTTACTTGTTTACGGCATGCTTTTTGCTTATTTGCAAAAAGGCTGGCTCGGTATTGCCGCTTATTATGTGCGGTTATGGTATCAAATTTTAACGTTCATCGGCATGGCTTAAAAAAATAAGTATCATTTTGCATATAGTTCTTGCATTTTTTTGCGAATGGTTGTAACTTACATACCGAAATTTATTTAATTTAAGGAGTTTTTTATGCATCAATATCGAACACACACATGCGGCGCCTTACGGGCGACAGATCAGGGTCAACAGGTTCGTTTATCGGGCTGGATTCATCGCAAACGCGATCACGGCAATTTGCTTTTCGTTGATTTACGGGATAATTACGGCATTACCCAATGTGTGTTGGATACGGCTGCCCCGTCGTTTAAGTTGCTTGAAAAGGCGCGTCCCGAATCGGTAGTGCGCATTGACGGTACGGTTGTTTTAAGAACAAAAGAAACCGTAAATCCCAAAATGCCGACAGGTGAAATTGAAGTGCAGGTTTTAAATGCCGAAATTTTATCTCAGGCAGAAGTGTTGCCTGTTCAAGTGGTTGCCAACAGCGAAGATTTATCGGAAGAACAACGCTTAACGTATCGTTTCTTGGATTTACGTCGGGATAAACCGCATGCCAATATTTTGCTTCGAAATAATTTTATCAAAGCCATTCGGCAAAAAATGTGGGCGGCAGGATTTAGTGAATTTCAAACGCCGATTTTAACTTCCTCCTCTCCCGAGGGAGCGCGAGACTTTTTAGTCCCGTCCCGCCTGCATGCCGGCAAGTTTTATGCTTTACCGCAAGCACCGCAACAGTTTAAACAGCTGTTAATGGTATCGGGGTTTGACAGATATTTTCAAATCGCGCCGTGTTTCCGTGATGAAGATGCGCGTGCCGATCGGTCTCCGGGCGAATTTTATCAGCTTGATATTGAAATGTCATTTGTAACGCAAGATGAAATTTTTGCTACGGTGGAACCGATTATCCATGATTTATTTGTTGAGTTTGCGCCTCAAAGTACGGTATCACCCGCGCCGTTTCAACAAATTCCTTATAAAGAATCCATGGTGAAATACGGAACGGATAAGCCCGATTTAAGAAATCCCTTGATTATTGAAGATGTATCGGATATTTTTGCAGGCTCCTCTTTCGCACTGTTTGCCAATCAGGTGGCGAACGGCGGTTTTGTGCGTGCCGTAAAAACACCGGGTACGGCTTCTAAACCGCGCAGTTGGTTTGACAAAATGAACGGGTTTGCCGTTGAAGCCGGTATGGGCGGATTAGGGTATTATACGTTGGCAGAAGAGGGCGCCAAAGGTCCGATTGCCAAAAATTTGGATGCGGATCGCTTATCGCGCCTGACGGCACAAACGGGCGCCCAAAAAGGTGACAGCGTGTTTTTCATTTGCGGTAAAGGCGAAGCAACAGCTAAATTTGCGGGGCAGGTGCGTACGCTTCTGGGCGAGGAACTGGGCTTGATTGATAAAACGCGGTTTGATTTTTGTTGGATTACCGATTTTCCGTTCTATGAAAGAAACGAAGAAACAGGTGAAATTGAGTTTTCGCACAATCCGTTTTCAATGCCCCAAGGGGAAATGGAGGCTTTATTAAACAAAAATCCGTTGGAAATCTATGCCTATCAGTTTGATATGGTTTGCAACGGATATGAAATTTTATCGGGTGCTATTCGTAATCATCGTCCGGATATTATGTACAAAGCTTTTGAAATTGCAGGATACGGTCCGGAAGTGGTGGAACAAAAGTTTGCCGGTATGTTGAACGCCTTTAAGTTCGGCGCACCGCCGCACGGCGGATGTGCTTTCGGTATTGATCGTCTGGTTATGTTGCTGACCGATGAAACATATATTCGTGAAGTCATTGCTTTCCCGATGACGCAACAAGGGCTTGATTTATTGATGAAAGCACCGGCGGAAGTAACCGAAAAACAGTTGCGTGAGCTTCATATTAAGTTAAGATAAGTTCAAGCAGAGTTTTATAAACTTTAACGGGGTTTTGAAAAAAAATCCCGTTATGCTCTTTCTTTTTTTCGTGAAAGAAGAGGGGTATTGGGATTATTCTGCGGAAGATGAAATAAAAACCATCCGCCTTTTTGAACAAGTCGAGGTGCATAAAACTTTTTCAGATTTTCGTTCAGATACAAAAAGCAATCGCCGACTTTTTTCAAATACGGTGCCGAAAATGTTTTTAAAACATCATTATTTCTTAAAAAATCGGCGCCGATTGAATGCACTTTCGGAATTTTTAAAAAAACACACTTTCTGTTATCATATAAAAAATTATTACCGATAGAAGAAACAAAGGGTGCCGAAAATTTTTTTAAAGAAAAATTATATTGTAAAAAATTGTCGGGAACGGTTTTTGTTGTCGGCAAATAAACTTCCGTTATTTCGTGTTTGGAATTGATTTTCATAATTTGCACGTTATCGGCAAACAGAGAATGATTATTATCATTATCTCGTTTTAAAGCAAGTTTTTCTCCTTGAATTTCGGCATTTATAACGGAAATAAACGAATCGTGAATTCGGGAAGGCGTTGAAATGTTTTTATTTTTTAAGTCAATAATAAAATTATCCGCCATTATTTGATAATCACTGTTCACTTCGTGAATAACGCCGTCTTTCACATAATAATGAGAACCGTAATAGGTGTTGCCGATTTCATCCTTATAAAAAACAAGTTGATTATTCACAACAATGTAATTTTCCGCAAGATCATAAGCGTTATCAAAACGGGTAAAATCGGTTTTAAAATAATTTATTAATGCCCCGCTTAATCCCTCAATAATGTTATCGGGATTGGAAAAATATGTATTATCTGGATTTTCAACCGCGTGATTATACCTGTTTTTAATGGAAATAAAGCCGCCCGTTTTTAAAATTTGAATGGAAATAACGCTGGTTGCATATTCATCTTCTCTTTGAGGATGCGTAAAGTTTTCTCTTTTGATTTGATTGACATTTTTCTTTACGGCATTGATAATATGGTATTCTTGAAAGCGGTAGGCATCTTTAAAGGTGCAAAGTTCTTCGCCCGGTGCAAAATATTTGCGAATGGCGTTTTGTTTTTGAAGCGTATCGGCAACGTATGCCTTATAACCTGCTTTTTCCAAAAGCTTTAACGGATTTAAACGGTTTGGTTTAATTTTTGATTTTGGTTTTAATGAATATAAATAGTCAACTGCATCTTCCGGATAAGGACCGGCATATTTTAAAATATGCACCAAATCGGGAATATCAAACAACGTGCTGTCTAATGCACGAATTTTTTGCGCAAAGGCTTCCCCGTTTTGCTTTTTGATTTGATCATATACCGATTTTTCAGCCATTTTCCGCTCTTTTGAATAACCGATTTTATTTTAAAGGAATATATCTTATATTTCTGTTCGGGTCAAGAAAAATTTGACTTAAAAACATTTTTAAAATATAATGCTCAAACGAAAGAAAAAAATAAGTTCGCTTTTTAGAGGAAAAATAAAATGTCAAGGAAGTTCGGGGTTAAATTTTATAATATCAATTTATTTATTGCGCCTGATTATGTGAAAGCTGCCGTTGAAGCAACAAAAAACGGTATTTTTGATTTTATGGAAATACAGGTTTTGCCCAATACTTTTAATGAAACGGGACAAAAGCTGAAAGAACTGATCGGCTCTGAGGCACTTGTTGTCATTCATGCGCCGCACAGCGAGCAGGGCTTAAATATGGGAGATGCCGCAAAGGAAAAGAGAAACCGCGATATGTTGATCGATGCACAAAAAATGGCTGATTTATTTTCTTCCGAGATAATTATTTTGCATCCGGGCGAGGGTATCGGGCAAAAATATTTAGATGAAACATGTCGTCAGTTTCGAAAGCTGAATGATTCGCGTTTAACGGTGGAAAATATGCCTTATTGGGATAATATCAGTCAAGATTATTTGCATGGAAGCACACCGCGGGAAATTCAATATATAATGCAAAAAGTCGGTTGTCCGTTTTGCATGGATTTTTCGCATGCCGTTTGTTCGGCGCTTAACGGTAAAAGAGACGTGTTTGATGATTTAAGTGCTTATGCGGCTTTAAAGCCGAAGCATTTTCACTTATGCGGCGGAGATATAACAAAAGCGGAAGATCAACACGCTTATGTTCGTGAAGGCACTTATCCGACAGATACCTTTTTGAAAAATTATGTGCCGGACGGTGCAACGATAACTTTGGAAATTCCGTTTAAAAAAGATGATTTTCATGAAAATATTGCCGATGTAAATTACTTAAAAGAAATTGATAAAAATATTTAATATTTTTAATATATTATATTTTTATGTTAATTAATAACTTTAAGTGTTTTTATTGGCTTTTAAAGTTAATTTTATTCTTTTTTTAAGAGCGTTCACTTTGGTTTTTCTGCACAAAACAGTTTTTTAAAGAACGGCTCGTTTCTTGCGCAACGTCATAAAGAGAATGGAGTATATATAAGAAAGATAAAGTTTTCTTCGAATTTTTATCGGATTTTGAAGATTTTTCTAATGTTGACGTATTTTTAAAAGAAATATAGTGTAAAAAATTCTTACCGATTAAACACTTATTCGGAAGATTGACAGAAGTGCAATTTTCATTCCAGTATAAAGAGTTATCGCCGATTTCTTTTAATTTCGGTGCATTTAATTCTGTTAATAATCTATTCTCATGTAAAAACTCGTCACCAATTACATGCACATTCGGAAGATTGACAGAAGTGCAATTTTCATTAAAATATAAAAAGTTACTTCCAATCTCACGAACAGACGGAAAATCTATATTTTTTAATTCTTTGTTGTGATTTAAAAAGTTATCGCCGATTATTTCTGATTTCGGTGTATCCAGTTCTGTTAATAATCTATTCTCATGTAAAAACTCGTCACCAATTACATGCACATTCGGAAGATTGACAGAAGTGCAATTTTCATTAAAATATAAAAAGTTACTTCCAATCTCACGAACAGACGGAAAATCTATATTTTTTAATTCTTTATTGTGATTTAAAAAATTATCGCCGATTATTTCTGATTTCGGTGTATCCAGTTCTGTTAATAATTCATTCTCACATAAGAATCCGTCACCAATTACACGCACATTCGGAAGATGAACGGAAGTGCAAATTGTATTATGAGATAAAAAGTTATGCCTAATCTCACGAACGGAGGGAAGATTGATATTTTTCAATTCTTTATTATGATTTAAAAAGTTATCGCCGATTATTTCTAATTTTGCTGCATTCAATTCTGTTAATAATCTATTCTCATGTAAAAACGCGTCACCAATTAGATGCACATTCGGAAGATTGACAGAAGTGCAATTTTCATTAAAATATAAAAAGTTATCCCCGATTTCCCGAACGGAGGGAAGATCTATATTTTTCAATTCTTCATTATTAGATAAAAAGTCATCGCCAATCTTAAGAACATTCGGTAAACAGAGTGAATGACACCGTTCATTGTCATTTAAACAGAAGTTACCGATATGTTGCACATTTGGTGCCGAAAACTTTTCCAACGCTTTGTTATCTCTTAAAAAATAATCAGGAATTGCCTTTGTTTCGGGCAAATAAAGCTCTGTAATTTCATGTTTGTCATTGATTTTCATAATTTGCACGTTATCGGCAAACAGATAATGATTATTTTCCTCATCTCGTTTTAAAGTAAGCTTTTTTTCTTGAAGCTCGGCATTTAAAACATCAGGAAAAGAATCACAAAGGTCAGGTAAAGGCGAAGAAACCTTTTTCTTTTTTAAATCAATAATAAAATTATCCGCCATAATTTGATAATCTTGATTCAGTTCGTGAATAACGCCGTCTTTCACATAATAATAGTCACCGAAATAAAAGCCCTGTTGTTCTTCGGTATAATGAATAATTTGATTATTCAGCATAATATAATTGTCGGGCAGGGTATTGAAATGTGTAAAAGAGGTGTTAAAATAATCTTCTAATGCCTTACTTAACCCCGGAATAATGTTATTGGGATTTGAATTAAATGTGTTATCGGGATTTTGAACCGTATGATTATATCTGTTTTTAATGGAAATAATGCCACCCGTTTTTAAAATTTGAATGGAAATAACGCTTGTGCCGTATTCATCTTCTCTTTCAGGGTTCGGAAAGTTTTCTCTTTTGATTTGATCAACATTTTCCTTTACGGCATTGATAATATAATATTTCAGATAACGATAGGGATCATTAAACGTACACAGTTCTTCATTATCCGCAAAATATTTGCGAATGGCGTTTTGCTTTTGAAGCGTATTAGCAACATATGCCGTATAACCCGCTTTTTTCAATAGTTCAATGGGATCTTTCGACGGAACATCCTCTCTTGTGTTTTCATTTCCCGGGTTTTGTTTTAAAAACAATAAATAATTTAAAAGAGGCTTGGCATCGCGACCGGCATATTTCAGCATATTTTTTAAATTCGGTAATTCAAAAATACCGTTATGAAAACGCCTTATATCTTGCGCAAAAGTTTCTCCGTTTTGCTTTTTAATTTGATTATATACCGATTTTTCAGCCATTTTTATTCTTTAACCTCCTTTTTTATGAGCGTTCATTTTGATTACGTCGTACATATTTATTGAGTTGATTATGTGTTATCATTTCAGCACTCATTGCGCGTATCTTCTTTACAAAAAGATTGCAGAATTTTTTATTACAGACTAAAGAGTAACATCCAATTTTTTGCACATTCGGAAGATTAAGGGATGTGCAAGCTTTATTATACTCTAAAAAGCAATTTCCAATCTCTCGAACAGACGGAAGATCTATTTTTTTCAATGCTTTATTAGACGGTAAAAAGTTATCGCCGATAATTTCTAATTTCGGGGCATTCAATTCCGTTAATAATTCATTCTCACATAAAAACGCGTTACCAATCGTACGCACATTCGGAAGATGAACGGAGGCGCAATTTTTATTTTGGTATAAAAATTCATGTCCAATATCCAAAACAGCTGGAAAATCAATATTTTTCAATTCTTTATTAGACGATAAAAAGTTACTGCCGACTCTTTTTAATTTCGGGACATTCAATTCCGTTAATAATTCATTCTCACATAAGAAGTTGTGCCTAATCTCTTGCACGTTCGAAAGATTGACGGATTGGCAAATACGATTCTGCTCTAAAAAGCTATTCTTAATCAAACGAACAGATGGAAGATCTATGCTTTTCAATTTGTTATTAAGCATTAAAAAATTGTCTTCAATCTCAAGAACTTTCGGTAAATAGAGTGAATGACACCGTTTATTGTCACGTAAACATTCGTAACCGATATACTGCACGTTGGGTGCTGAAAACTTTTCTAATGCTACGTTATATTCCAAAAACCAATCCGGAATTTTCTTTGTGTTTGGTAAACAAAGCTCCGTAATTTCTTGTTTGGCATTGATTTTCATAATTTGAACGTTATTGGCAAACAGATAATGATTGTTTTTATCATCGTGTTTCAGAGTGAGCTTTTTCCCTTTAATTTCAGCGTTTAAAACTTTTGGAAAAGATTCCGTATAATATTGGGAAGAAGATAGTGAAACCTTTTTCTTTTTTAAATCAATGATAAAATAATCTGCCTTAATTTGATAGTTATTTTTACTGTTTTGTTCATGTGTTGTTTTTTTAGTCATTTTTTCTCCTTTTAATACAGAAATTAAATCTATGTGAGATATTATATCTTATTTTTTTAATTCGGTCAAGAAAAAATTGACCCAAAAGAAAGTTGCCGTTAAGAGTTATAAGATAATGAAAAACTTATGATTTTTGAGTATACTCATTTTAAGCAAAAAACAGTATTCAAGCCTTAAAATCAATGCTTTTTAAAACAATTTTATTTTTCGGCGGCTTTGTCCAAAGCTTTTTGCAAAATGCGCGCTGCCGCTACGGCGTCAAGCGTTTGTTTTTGTCTTTGCTCTCGAACAAAATGTCCCGTCATATATTCCGCCGCAAATTTCGATGTATATCGTTCATCAACCAAAACAACGGGCAGGGCGTATTTTTCAATCAATCTGGCACAAAACAGGCGGGTCAGTTCGGCAATTTTGCCCTCTTGTCCGTCGGTTTGTAACGGAAGCCCCACAACAAAAGCACAAATGTTTTTGGATACGATTAAATCATCTATTTCTTTCAGTTTGTGAATAATTTTAAAAGGTGTTGCAATTTTTTTTTCCGAATCGGACAAAGCAATACCGATGCGCACCGTTCCGTAATCAATTCCCATAATGCGACCGTTCATTTTTGAAAGAATTTTTGCATCAAGAGATAAAAAAGCTTGTTTTTTGCTTAAATTTTGATTATGATTATCTGTCATAGGTTTTTTATAATTGAAAAAGGTGTAAAATGCAAGTAAAAACTGTTATTATGGCTGCCGATCATGCAGGGTGTCCGCTAAAAGAAGCTCTGCGAAATTATTTAATTCAGGCGGGTGTTCAAGTTTTTAATTACGGCACGAATGATCCGAACATATCGGTTGATTATCCTGATCTTGCCATGAAAGTGGCACGCGGTATTCATCACGGCGAAGCACAATACGGTATTTTGGTGTGCGGTTCGGGTATCGGTATGAGTATTGCCGTTAATCGTTACGATTATATTCGCGGCGCTTTGGTTTCCTCACCTGAATTGGCTCGATTGGCACGTCAGCATAACAATGCCAATGTGTTGATTTTCGGCGGACGCTTTATTGATGAAAAAACGGCTGTTGAAGCCGTAAAAGTGTTTTTATCAACACCGTTTGAGGGCGGACGTCACATTGTGCGTGTCAATAAGTTGGAAAGGATGCCTCATGATTTCGAATAACGCTTTTTTTAAGCAATCTCTTGCACAGGAAGATGAAGAAATTTTTTCTTTCATTCAAAACGAATTGAAGCGTCAACAAGATCACATTGAATTAATTGCTTCCGAAAATATTGTTTCAAAAGCAGTGTTGCAGGCGGTCGGTTCCGTTTTAACAAACAAATATGCCGAAGGATATCCCGCTCATCGTTATTATGACGGGTGCGAATGGGTTGATCAGGTTGAAAATTTGGCAATCGAACGGGCAAAAAAATTATTCGGCGTTGCTTATGCCAACGTTCAGCCGCATTCGGGATCCCAAGCCAATGCTGCTGTTTATATGGCTTTATTGCAGCCGGGTGATGTGATTTTAGGCATGGGATTGGATTCCGGCGGACATTTAACGCACGGCTCCAAAGTTTCTTCCTCAGGCAAATATTATCAAAGTTACGCATACGGTGTCAATCCGCAAACGGGATTGATTGATTTAAATGAAGTGGAACGGTTAGCCCTTCAATATCGACCGAAACTGATTATTGCCGGCGGATCGGCTTATGCCCGTGAGATTGATTTTGCCGCTTTTCGCAAAATTGCCGATAAAGTCGATGCTTACTTTATGGTTGATATGGCACATTTTGCCGGATTGGTTGCCGGCGGTGTTTGCCAAAGTCCCGTTCCTTTTGCCGATGTGGTCACGTCAACAACGCATAAAACATTACGCGGTCCGCGCGGCGGCTTGATTTTAACCGATAATGAAGCCATTGCCAAAAAAATCAATTCCGCCGTTTTTCCCGGATTACAGGGCGGACCGCTTATGCATGTCATTGCCGGAAAAGCCGTTGCTTTTAAAGAAGCGCTTACGCCTGCCTTTTCTCTTTATGCAAGGCAAATTGTTAAAAATGCCAAAGTATTGGAAGAAGTTTTTAAAAAAGCGGGATATGATTTGGTTTCTGACGGTACGGACACGCATCTTGTCTTGCTTGATTTAAGAAAGCAGGGCATTACGGGAAAAGAAGCTTGTGACGCTTTATCGAAAGCCCATATTATTTGTAATAAAAATTGTGTACCGAATGATCCGCAAAAACCGACCATTACATCCGGTTTGAGAATCGGTACACCTGCCGGAACCACGCGCGGCTTTCAAGAAAAAGAGTTTGAAAAAATCGCCGAATGGATTGTGCATATTTTAAATGCGCTCTCGACACATAATGCCGATATTGAATCCGTTATCTTTGAAACGCGGAAAGAAGTCAAAGCATTGTGCGAAGCATTTGAGATTTATGAAAATTAAAAAATAGGGGAAAAGAAAATGAGATGTCCTTTTTGCGGGTGTGTTGACAGTCAGGTTAAAGACTCACGTCCGAGTGATGATTTTTCATCAATCAGACGGCGACGGCAATGCCCGAAATGTAACGGTCGTTTTACAACATATGAATATATTCAAAGTAAAGATTTGATTGTCGTTAAGAAAAACGATGTTCGCGTGCCGTTTGAACGTGAAAAGTTATATCGTTCGATTTTGTTGGCAATCGGCAAACGCGATATTGATACGGAAAAAATTAATCATATCGTTGATGAGATTGTCAATCAACTGGAAAAACTGAATGAAACGGAAGTTCAATCGTCGCATATCGGCGAATTGGTTTTGGAACATTTGTTGGTTGTTGATAAAATCGCTTATTTAAGATATGCTTCCGTTTATAAAAATTTCAGTTCCATGGAAGATTTTAATGAGTTTGCGACAAATTTGGTAAAGGATAAATAAAATGGGAAAGGTACAAAAATATATCAATGCCCGATTAATGGCTGTTCAGGCGGTTTATGTCCATGAGCAAACGGGTGAAAATTGGGATAAAATAATTTTTCGTTTCACAAGCGGTGAAGCGGGCGGCAAGGTGTTAAAAGAAACAAATAATCAGGAAGAAGAAATTGTTTTGGACAAAGCCGATACGGGACTTTTTAAATCTTTAACGCAAGAAGTGGCAAGCGCACAGAAAAATATTGATAACATTTTGCGATCTATTATCAGCGAAAAGACCGATTATAATCGGTTAGAGCTTGTTTTAAAATGTATTTTAAGGGTTGCCGTTGCCGAATTTTATGTCAATCAAGATTTGCCGACCGCCATTATCATTAATGAATATGTTGATATGACAGGCGCCTTTTTTAATGGTTCGGAACCGTCAATGGTCAATATTGTTTTAGGAAAGTTTTCCAAAACAATTCGCTGATTTATTCAAATAATTGTTCCGATTTTAACGCTGCCGAAACAAAGGCTTTAAAAATGGGATTCGGTTTTCCGGGACGCGATGTGAATTCCGGATGAAATTGAACGGCGATAAAGAACGGATGCGCCGGAATTTCAATAATTTCGGGGAGTAATCCGTCGGGCGATAAACCGGATACAATCACGCCTTTTTCTTCTAATTTATCTTTATAAGCAATATCCATTTCGTAGCGATGACGATGTCGCTCTTCAATCAAGGTTTTTTCATAAATGCGATGTGCCAATGTCCCCTCTCGAATGACGCACGGATAAGCGCCCAGTCGCATGGTGCCGCCCAAATCGCCGTTATCCGGACGAATATGTTGCACACCGTCTTTTTCCCAAACCGTCATTTTAGAAATAATCGGCGTACATTTACCGCCGAATTCGGCAGAGGAGGCATCTTCAATGCCGAGTAGATGACGTGCCGCTTCAATAACGGCTGTTTGCATTCCCAAACAAATACCGAAGAAAGGAATTTTATGTTCACGAGCATATTGAATGGCGCGTATTTTGCCTTGAATACCGCGCACACCGAATCCGCCCGGAACCAAAATACCGTCAAAGTGTTTCAGTTTATCGTGTAACTGCGCGTCTGTCAATGCTTCCAATTCATCCGATTCAATCCATGTGACTTTCACTCTTGCTTTGTTGGCAATGCCCGCGTGCGTTAAAGCTTCGCTTAAAGATTTATAAGCTTCCAATAAGCCGCAATATTTACCGACAACGGCAATTTTCGTTTCTTTTTCATAATTTTCACTGATTTTAATAATGTCCTGCCATTTTGTCATATCCGGTTCGGGTGCTTGCTCATAAAGATGAAAATGTTTTAACACTTGCACATCCAATCCCTCTTGATGATAGGCAAGGGGTACTTTATAAATGTTATCGACATCTAATGCCGCGACAACATTATCGGCACTGATATTGCAAAACAGCCCCAGTTTCCGTCGTTCCGATTCACCGAGAGGCACTTTGGATCGGCACAGCAATATGTCTGCCTGAATACCTGCTTCCAAAAGTGTTTTAACGGCATGTTGCGTCGGCTTTGTCTTTAATTCTCCTGCCGAATCGATAAAAGGTAAAAGCGTTAAGAAAATAAACAAAACATTATCGCGTCCGACATCGTTTGCAAATTGACGAATGCCCTCTAACATCAGCGTTCCTTCAATATCGCCGACCGTTCCGCCGACTTCGTACAAGACAAAATCTTCATTATGTAAGTCGGATTTAATAAACTCTTTGATTTCATTTGTTACATGCGGAATGGCTTGTACGGTGGCACCCAGATAATCGCCGCGGCGTTCTTTTTGAATAACATTATAATAAATTCGACCGCCCGAAATACTGTCCGTTTTATGACAATTAACATCGGCAAAACGTTCGTAATGACCTAAATCCAAATCGGTTTCGGCACCGTCATGCGTTACAAAGACTTCCCCGTGTTGATAAGGCGACATTGTACCGGGATCAATGTTTAAGTAAGGATCCATTTTGCGCATTCTGACGGAATAGCCGCGGGATTTCAACAATGATCCGATAGCGGCGGAAGCAATACCTTTTCCCAAAGAAGAAACAACACCCCCGAGAATAAAAATATATTTTGTCATAAAAACTCCTTGCAAGCAGATAATCAAATGATTTGTATTGTATGTAAATTATTTGATAAAATCAACGAAAAAAGGAATTTTATCTTATTTTTTTTATAATCCGTTGAAATAAATATTTTTTATAATGATAGACGATTATTTGAATTGTTTTATCATAATTTAAATAATTTTGTTGCCGTTCTTTTTTCTTTTTTGCAGATAAAGCGGTACAAAAAAACATAATTTGTAAAATTATTACAATATGTTATTTTTAATTTTTAAACCAATAAATGAAGTAATTTCAATGATATTGACGAATTAAACCGACCAGTTGTCCTTGTATTTCCACACGACTGGCATCAAATGTGCGAATCTCATATTCATTATTTTCGGGTATCAGTAAAACACGATTTCCGTTTATCTGAATGCGCTTTAATGTTACTTCATAGCCGTCAACCAAAGCAACAACCACTGTTCCGTTGGGAACATGTTGTGTGCGTTTAATAATAACGGTATCACCGTCAATAATGCCGATGTCTTTCATTGAATCTCCCTCAACCGTTAAGGCATAATGTTCGCCGCTGCCAATCATTTGAGCGGGGACATTGATTGTATCGGGATTGCGCACGGCTTCAATAGGGGTACCGCAAGCAATTTTACCGTAGAGAGGAATCTCAATCAAGTTATCATTGGCTACATCTTTCAATATTTTTATCTTTTTTTTCGGCGGTTTAATATATTTTTCTTTGGGTAAAGCCAACACTTCCAAAGCGCGCGCCTTGTTATGTAAACGCCGAATAAACTTGCGTTCTTCCAAAGCTTGCACCATTCTGTGAATCCCCGATTTTGAATGCAAACCCAAATACAGGCGCATTTCTTCATATGACGGGCAAACGCCATCTTTAAAAAAACATTCATTAATGTAAGTTAACAGTTGAGATTGTTTTCTTGTCAGCATTTTTGTTCTCCTTTTAAGACAAAATATTCTTCTTTTGTTCTTTTATATCCTAAAAAATATGTTCTGTCAAGCCTGTTTTTGAAAAAAAAGAAAAAAAAGAGAACATTTTTAAAATTTTTCATTGGTTGAACTGTTGACAGATATGCGATTTTCTGATATAATGAAAAAGAAAGAGAAATATGATTCGGAGGCAATGATGCAGGAAATTGAAAACGCATATATGCAGTTGGCAAATCAGTTGCAGCAGGCCATTGACACGGGTGATTTGGTCTTACTGAAAGACTTATCTTTTTTGTTGGATTTATCCCGTGTGACTTTTATTGAAATCGATGAGGAATGTTCTCGAAAAATTATAAAGCCGATTACGGTTTATGCGGCTGAACACGGCACACCGGAAATTATAGCGTTTCTTATTAAAGACGGATGCGATATTAACGCACGCGATTCTTACGGAAACACGCCGTTAATGACGGCCGTTAACGAAGAACGGTTGGATATTGTTGCTTTTTTAATGAAACATCCGCAAGTGCAAACGCAAGTTTCCAATAATTACGGTGAAACGGTTTCTTCCATTGCTTATTTAAATAACAATCGGGAAATTATGGATTATTTAAAGAAAAATCCGCCCGCTCGGGAAACAAACGCCTTTCAAAAGCCTGTTTTTTTCGATAAAAAAGTCGGTAAATTCATTATGTAACAAGATTGAATCTTGACGAAAGAGAATTTTAATCCTACTTAACAAAAAAATAAAGGGGATAAAATGAAGTACACTCTGTTCGTTTGTCTGTTGTGTTTTATCGGCGGTTGTTCTCATCAAAGTGCGCAATTACAATTTAATCAGCAGGGATTGCGAAAATTAATCGGTTTTCCCGAGGAAGACGTGATTGAAAAATTGGGAAAACCTGCAAAAACATATAGGCAAGACGGACAGACTTTTTTAGTTTACACAACAACTTATCAAAATTATACGGCACCGATTGCGCAACCGTATAACAGTCCGGGAATGCCGAGTGATGCCGGTTTTTATACGCCCGAAACCTGTGTCACCGTTTTTAAAATTGTTTCGCAAGTGGTTCAAGATGTGACCACAACGGGAAATTGTTTATAATCTGCTTTAAAAAAACTTGCATAACCTTCTTTTTTCTGTTACAATGCCTGCATAACTTAAAGGAGGTAATAATGGTTGATTCAAATGATAACAAAAAAGAAAAAGATTTCTTAAAAGCCTGTATTGACAATAATTATAGCAAAGTACGGCAATTATTGGCAGCGGGGGTTGATGTCAATGCAACGAATGAAAAAGGGCAAACGGCACTTCACATGGTTAATGATGAAGAAATGATGGAAATTCTTCTGGAAGCCGATGCCGATATCAATAAAAGAGACGATGACGGAAATACACCTTTATTATCGCATTTAAACGAACAATTTTTAACTTCGTTAATTCCGGGGTACAATTTGCTTTCCGATAAGGCGGATCATAAGAATGTTTTAAAATTATTAATCAGAAGCGGAGCCGATGTGAATATGCAAAATGATAAGGGAGTGCAACCGCTTCATATGGCGTCCGATTTTGAAACGACGGAACTGTTGCTTGAAAACGGTGCTGACGTGAATGCCGTGAGTTGTTCCGGTATCAGAGTATCTCCTTTTGAAAAGCATGTTATGGTAGATGGTATTCTTCAATCCGAAAACAAATTACCGTTAAATCCCGAATGGCGGGAAATAACAAATTTAATGCTGGAATACGGCGGAGATTATAATACAAAGGATAAAAACGGTAACACCTTGTTTCATCGAGCCGTTCAAATGGGAAATACCGATTTGGTTCGCCGTTTGATTTCAATGGGGGTTGATGTGAACGTTAAAAACAATGAGGGACGTACAGCGCTACATTTGGTTAAAGATTCGAAAATTGCAGAGATGCTTTTAGATGCCGGCGCCGATATGGAGGCACAAGATAATTCAGGCAGTACGCCGTTATTATATCAACTGGAAAAGGAGTGGATTGAGAATGCCATTCCGGGATATAACTTACTGACCGGTAAAAAACATAATTACAAAACAGATGTTTTCGAATTATTGATTCGAAGAGGTGCCGATGTTCGAGTAACAACTGATAGCGGTGCCACGCCGTTGCATTTTGCAACGACTCCGAAAATTGCCGAAGAACTCATTAAAAGAGGGGCAGATGTAAATGCTAAAATGTCAATGCCTGTGTGTCGTTTCTGCTATTTTAAGGATATGACTCCGTTGGATATGCAGTGTTTAAACGGTATGGTAACCAGTGCTTGCTCTCCTATCGTTGATGAGCTTGATGAGCCTGATGATTCTCAAAGCATTAAAGATACGGCTCGTGTCATTCATAAAAACGGTGGCACTGAAACACTCTTCTGTTCTTCAGATAAGGAAGAGTCGAAAAAGTTTCTGAAGGAACTTCTGGGTGATGAGGCGATTGATGAAAACAAAAAGAATTTTGAAGATACGCAAGCCTCTGTACAAGCGGCGGTAACGGAAGTTAAAAATAACTTTATTGCGCAATCGACAATTATAAAAAATAAAAACAAGATAACCGATGAAGCCTCTCATCAAGCCAAACCTGTAAGTACGCTGGCAAAATCAGGGGAATATTATCAGGATAAAGAAGATTTATCCGCCGAGGCTTTCTTGTCCTCAAACAAAGGAAAAACCTGTTAATTTTTAAAGAAATGTTTTTATTAAAAAGGGCGGATTAAAAAATCCGCCTTTTGTTTTTAATAACCCAGATCTAAATCTTCCCAACCGGTATGTCCCATATCAGGCGCGACTTTCACTATGGCGCTGCGCGGATTTTTTAACTTGGCAACAAACCGTTCGGTCATGCCCTGCGTGGTTAATTCATCTTTTCCGCCCACAAAATGCACTTGCGGTATTTGACTGACACGATTCACCATTTTAATGGGGTTTGCCGCTTCTTTATCAAAATCGGGCAGGTTATGTTTGTTGACATATCCGTCCAAATCCAAAATGCCGGCAATGGTAATAATTTGTTGCACGTTGTTTAAGCCCGATCCGATGGCAAACGCAATCGGTGCCGCGCCGCCGTAAGCTACAAACTCAATGCCTTTCGCATTATATTTTTGAATATAATAAGCGACGACTTCTTCAATTTCTTTAATAATTTCGGGATTGTATTGAGCCGCACCGTATATTTCCGTATGACTGCACAGTTTGTTCGGAGAATATTGGCAAGGTCTTGAAATAACAACAATATTTTCAAAATTATCTTTGGCGGCTAATTTTAAGGCTGTCGGCTTTGCAGGAGTCGGATTTCCGTTATCAGTAATGTAAAAACGAATTACTTTTCCCGATGTTAACGGTGTTTTTTCCCAAACAGGCAGTGAAAAATGCTCGGTTTGCGCTTCTCGCATTTGAAATCCTTCGGGGGTGGTCGGCATAGCGGCACAACCGGTTAATAAGAGCAGAGATAAAAGTAAAGTAGTTTTTTTCATTATTCATCCTTTTTAAATTGTTCGTCAAAAGACGCCGTTTCATTTGTCATTTCCATTAAAGACATATTTTCCGTCCATAATAAAAATGTTTTAACAATCTTATCAGAGAAAATCTTTTTAATCAAGTTTTTATATGCGGCAAGCTGCATTTTATAAATGCGATGAACTTCGTTGGGGCAGGAAGGAACCTGTCTGTTGGTTTTATAATCAATAATCCATACTTCGTTTTCATAAATGACGAGACGATCGATTTGTCCCGAAAATACTTTTCCGCCGACAACACCGACAATCGGCACTTCCGCCATGGAATTCGAACCGAAGAGCGGTTGAAATTTGTTTTCGAAAATTTCAAAAAAATGTTCGGGTAAATCAATATCGCTCGGTTTTAATTTTAAGGTAATTTCTTTTCGCTTTTCGGGTGCCGTTTGAGGCAGATATTGTAATAGTTTGTGTAAAAATGTTCCGCGTTTCAGGGCTTTTTCCTGTCCGACGCCGACAATGGAATCATTTTGCGGTTCATTATCGATTAAGCGTGACGGCATTAAAGGTTTTGAGAGCGGTGTTTCAACGGGAGCAGGGGTTTTTACCCATTCGGGCAGGGGTTTTTCTTCAAGATTGTTGTTGTATAAATTTTCCCTCAAAAAACGCGGCTGATAATTCGGCGGATAACAAATGCGAACAACACCGTTTTCATCGGCGGGCATTCCTTGAACGGCAGCCGAAATTAATTGATGCCATGTTTTTTCTTTCAATTCTTTCTCGGTTGTTTGGTTTTCGGCTTTTTTCTTTTTTTCATTTCCTTTTTTGGTCGTTTCTTTTTGTGTTTTGCACCAACCGTAAACATAAACTCTGTCGCGGGCGCGCGTGATTGCCACATATAATAAACGATGTTCTTCTTCCTCTTGTTTTTGAGCCTCTTTATTATACATGTCTTCAATTAAATCAGGGGATTGAAACTCTTTATCGGGAAGCCATAAAGGTAAATTGTTTTGCCATATCAGATTTTTTTTCTTTACCGTATCATTTTGATTGTCAATAATAAAAATAATGTTGTTTTGAAGCCCTTTTGAGGCGTGAACCGTCATAATTTTAACCGTGTTCTGATCATTTTGATCCATATCGCGCTTGATAACGGATTTTCTTCCCTGAAACCAATAAACAAAGTTTTGTAAAGATGAAATATTCGTTTGTTCGAAAGTAAAAGTCATATTTAAAAATTCGTCAATCGCTTCCATGGCTTCATATCCCAATCGCGCCAAAAATTTCTCGCGTCCCCGATAAGCGCCCAATATCGTTGCAAAAAACTCATAAGGCGGCATTTTATCAGCCAGATTTAGTATTTCAAAAAGTTTTTTGGCGAGCGTATCGTTTTCAGCTTGTATGCGTTTGAACAAAGTTTGCTCATTTCTGTTTGAACAAAGTTTCAGCAATTCTTCTTCCGATAAGCCGATTAACGGACTTTTTAATAAACAAGCCAAGTTTAAATCATCTTCGGGCAATAAGGCAAATTTTGCCAAAACCATTAAATCTTGTACGGCAATATGCCCCGATAAGTCAAGTCTGTCAATGCCTGCAACGGGAATGCCTCTGTCTTTTAAGGCACGTTCGAGTTTACTGACAATCGTTCCTCGCTTTCGCACCAAAATGGTAATATCTTTTGGTTCGATGGGACGATTTTGTGATTCTAAAATTTCTTTTTTCTCCAAAAAGCTTTTGATTTTATCGGCAACATCTTCCGAAACTTTCGTTGGACCGTCAACGATTGAATCCCGTTCAGGAACAGCCCATAACTCATCGGATGAACGGGAATAAACTTTAATCGGCGGATGAATTTCAATTAACCCCGCTTCATTAAGACGTGTTAAATTGTGTGTCGCATCCTCGCCGATATTGATGACACCGCGGGCAGCCGTCGGACGATTTAATAAATCATTGACTAAATTCAGAACGGCTCCCGTGGATCGAAAGGAAGCATTCATCGGTATTATTTTGAACGTATGGCGCGCATTTATTATTTTATCGCGGAAATATCTTTTCATTTCATCAAATTTTAAAGGATCGGCGCCTTGAAAACTGAAAATGGATTGCTTTTGATCGCCCACAACAAACAAGGTTCTCTCCATATCGGTTTCACGTCCCAGTCCCGCAAAAAACTCTTCGGATATTAAGCTGATAATGTTCCATTGTTCCGGATTGGTGTCTTGGGCTTCATCAACCAAAATATGGTCAATTCCGCCGTCTAATTTATACATAACCCATTGCGGACTTTGAGATAAAAGTTTTTCGGTTAAGGTAATTAAATCATTGTAATCTAAAACATCTTCTTCTTTTTTTAAAGATTGATAAGTTTTAAGAAACTTTTTTACAAAACTTAAAAAGCGAACAGTCAGTTCAACACTTTGATATAATGTGTATTTTTGGTAAAATTCATAATAAATGCCTGCTTTTTCTTTTAAATCCTTATTTTTATTATTGGCTTTATAATTTTTTGTTAAATACAGGCTTTTTAAACTTAAAAAGGTTTCTGTTTCAAAAGAGGTATTTTCAATGTTTTCCGACTTAAAATAATCAGAAATAATTTGTTTTTCAGAGTGATATTTTAATAAATCATATTTTTTCATTAATTGCTGTTTCAGCTTATTCAAGTCGGAATATTGATTCAAAAGAGCGGAAAGCTTAACAATGTTTTCTTGAATGATTTTGAAAATATTATTATTTTTATCATTTAAATGAAAATAACCGTTAATATCGGTTAAATCTTCGTCAGCCGAATGATTTTCAACAATTAAATCAAATGCTTTTTTAATTAATATATCCGATTGGGCTTCATCAATCACGTCAAACTGCGGTGAAATATGTGCCTCAATCGGAAATCTTTTTAAAACGGATTGACAAAACGAGTGAATCGTCATAATTTTCATTCCGCCCGGTGTTTCTAAAACATCGGTAAAAAGGCGTCTTGCTTTAATAACGGTTTTATTATCGGGCGGAATGCCACGCAATTTTGTCAGCATATCCAACAATTTTTCGGGAGAAGCCGCTGTCCAGATTTTTAAAACTTTTGTAATGCGGTTTGCCATTTCTGCCGCAGCCGCTTTTGTAAACGTTAAGCATAAAATTTTGGAAGGGTTTGTTTCCGACAGAAGCAAATTCAGCACACGATTGGTTAAGACGGTTGTTTTTCCCGATCCCGCGGAAGCTGCCAACCAGACGGAATGATGACAGTCAATAGCTTCACGTTGCGCCTTTTCAATGACTTCATTTATTTGCATTAATTTTCCTCACTTTCTTCGGACAGCCATTCTTTGACACGAGCTAAATGTTCATAATCATCATAACTGATTTGTTTTTCCATCAGGTGGGATTCATAGGGTTTCGTATCATTCTGATAAGTATTTAAAAGTTTTTTAACGCCTTCTTGCGCCTCTTGAATAAGGTTTTCTTCCTCCGATTCATTGATATGATTAATTTCTCCGCCGCTATCTTTGCCGGTAACGTGCCAATATGAAAAGTTAATTTTATCGGGATTGTCGGCATAATCTTGAAATCCGTTTTGTTGCAAAATCAGCCCTTCCAAAGGTAATTGGGAATTAATACCGCGTTGAACGGAAATTTTTGACGGCAATGAACCGGTTTTATAATCAATAATTTCATAAGAGCCGTCATTCATTTTATCAATTCTGTCGGCTTTGGCAGTCAGTGTAAAAAGGGTGCCGTCATGCAAGGGAAAACAAAAAGAGCCGGAAGCTTCGGTAATTGTTTTTTTGATTTTTTGTTTCATTTGATTTTGAGCTTGAACAAAAAACGCGGCGCTTTTTTCAATTTTTGTTTTGTTATAAGCCAAATCCGTTTGAGTGCAGCCGTCGGCAAGCAGATGTTCGGTAATTTTTTGTAAGGCTTTTGGAAAAGTTAAATTTTCTTCAAAAACAAGTTCTTGAAAAGCTGCATGTAATGCCGTACCGTAACCGCTTCTCATATCAAACGATTCCAACTCGTTTAAGGGTTTTAATTGAAGAATATAGCGCGCATAAACCGCATAGGGATTTGTCAACAAATTTTTAATTTGCCTAACAGGCAGCTTTTTCGGACGTATTTCTTTGGGCGGGCAGGGCATCGGTCGAACAATTTTTTCAAACTGATTTGGCATATCAACTTGTTGCGGTAAAACTTCAAGCGTTGATTTTATCGATAAAGGATCAGTCGTCTCATTTTCTGCGCCGTGTGCTTCCAAAACAGCTTCTATGCGTGAGATAAATCGTGACGGAATGGTTTGAGAGCCGTCTGCTTTCAAAGCGCGTGTCAAATAAACTTCCGCAGCGCAAAAGCAAGAAGCAAAATCCATACTTTGTGTTGCAAAAATGCTTTCGGGAGAGGGTAATCCGATTTTCTTGCGCATAAGCCGATTAAGCCACGGACCGGAATCGGGCAGAGCAGGAAATGTTCCCTCGTTTAAACCGCCGATAATACAAACATCAGGATGTGATAACCGCGCTTCAATCGGACCCAAAATATCTAAACGCGGATGTGTGCCGTATTTCGGACGAAATGAAACAAACTGCATTAAAAAGCCTAATATTTGTATATATAACTCGGGCAAAACATCGGGAATTAAATCGGCATTTTCTTTAAGCTCGGTTAAAAATTGATAAGCTTCTTCGCCATCGTCACTTTGCCATAATCTTTCTTTTCCGCTCCTGTCGGCACTGGTTGCCAATTTCTCCGCAAAGCTTAAATGCGTTGTCAATAAGTGCAAAAACGGTATCGGTTTTTGAGCGTGAAATAAATCGAAAAACTCTTTCATCGGTGTTTGAAGTGAAATTTGAAAATGCTCTTTTTTTTCTCGAATTTCTTTTTCCGTTTTCCGTACAAAGGCGCGTAAATCGGCAGGATCGCGTCCGTCGGCACAGAGCGGATGCTTTAAAAGCGCCAGAGCCGTTGCACCGTTTTGTTGCAGCCCGTATGCAGCCGATAACAGTAAAAAAATACCTGTCGGTGTATTATCTAACGGCGTGCCGGCAGAATCATCCAGTTTAACCCCCCAACGCTTCATTTCCACTATAACGCGCCTTGCCAAAGTTCGGTCGGAAGTTACAAGTGCCGCCGTTTTTTCAGGTGTTTCAAGAACTTTGCGCATGATTAAAGCAATGGTCAGAGCTTCATCCGTCATATTTTCGCATTCTATATATTTAACATTTTTAACAAAATCCGACGTTATATCGCTTTCTAACCATTCATCGGTTAATTCCGCCGGCTTGAAAGCTTCGCGAATTAAAGCTTCTTGCGGTTGTTCAACGGAGCAAAGCAGGGGAATATCCGCCGGCTTTTTCCCCATTGATTTTAAAAGCCGCACAAGCGCATATTGATAATGATTTTCGGTTAATGCCTTTTCTTCGTCTTCATCTAAATTAACATTTAATCCGTTTAATAAAATCAACACATTATCTTTTGAACTTACATCTTTAATTAAACTTCTGACGCTTGGTGAATCACCGTCTAATCCGCCTAAAACATAAAATGAATCGTTCGAAGAAGATAAGATTTTTTCTTTTAACAACAAAATTAAGCGATTGCGTCTGTCAACGCTGTCAATCATTCCTTTTTCTTTTAAGATTTGGGGCCAATAATCAATAATAATATCTAAAAAATCAAGACTTTCTTGCCAGTGAACGGCAAGATTTTCTTCTTCCACCAAATTTTTTAAATCATACGGATTAATGTTATATTCATAAAAATCATCTAACAATTCGGCAAGACTTTTTGCAATTTTCAATGCTTTATCAAAGGAATCGATGTTTGGTTTTTTCTGACACAGTTTGGCAAGCAAAAACAAGCGTTCCATTGTTCCGATGGCAGGCGGTATATTTTCTTTTAAATCGTCCAGTTCATATAAGGCTTGTAATTGAGGTAATAAAATCGGTTGATTTTCACTCAAACGCACAAAAGCGTTTTTAACGGTCAAACAGGCTCGTTTTGTCGGTAATATAACGGTTGTTTTTGCCGTTTGCAAGGAGTTTTCAGCGCTTTTATAAATCCATTGAACAAGCTGATCGGCGAAATTATCAGATAAGTTTAATCCAATTATCATTTTTTACCTTGTTTTTCAAGTGCTTTATTTGTTTCAATCAAAGATTCGGGGGTTCCGACATGATACCACTCACCGTCAAAAATAATATGGCGAAGGCGTCCTTGTCTTTCTGCCGTATCATAAAGCTCTCTCAAACTGAATACGCCGTCGGGAGCTGTTTTAAAAACACGCGGATGAATAATTTGAACACCCATAAACATATAGGGAATATTTTTTTCGCCGGGACGTTGTCGGCGGGGAAGTCCGTTTTCAATAAAATAATTACCGTCTGGAACATCACCGAAAGCTTGTTTTAACGGAATAAGCGCCAATAAAATATCACTTGTTTTCGGATCCCACGATTCTTCAAGTTGCGTAAAAACGGAAGTTGTTTTATCAATCCAAATCGGATCGGCATTTGAAACAAAAAACGGCTCATTGCCCAATATCGGCAAAGCATTTTTAACACCGCCGCCGGTTTCCAATGCTTGCGATTCATCGGAATATTGAATAAAATCAAATGATTTTAAAGCCTGTTTAATGAGTTCGCCTTTATAACAGGTGTTAATAACAATTTTTTGAATGCCGTGCGTGTGCATTTTGTTGACAATGCGTGTTATAATCGGTTCTCCGTTAACGGCAATCAACGGTTTCGGAAGATTGTCGGTCAATTCACGCATCCGAACGCCGCGCCCTGCCGCCAAAATCATACCTGTTTTAATTAATGCGCTCATTGATTTTCCTTTTCGTTTGTTTCAAAGGGAACTTTTTTGCGAATATCATTCGGAATATAGGTATCAAGCCATGCTTTATATCGTTTTAAAAGCGGCTGCTCCAAATGTTTTTCAAGCAGTGTCCATACAAACGGAATAAATTTTAAATATCTGTTTTTCCCGTCACGAATGAACAGTCGGACAAAAATGCCGATAACTTTCGTGTGTCGTTGAACAGCCATTAAAGAATAAGCATCTTCGAATTCATGGGTACGATAAGCAGGAAAAGCTTGGAAAAAACAGGCTTTCATTTTATCTTGCAAATCAGGGCGAACAACACGACGCGCATCTTCCAAAAGGGAAGCCAAATCATATGTGACCGGACCGAAACGGGCATCTTGAAAATCAAGCAAACCGCATTTTTTATCTTTTGTAATCATTAAGTTGTCAACATGATAATCCAAAAGAACAAGCGTATTAGGCACAGCGGAAATTTTTTGATACAATTCTTCCCAAACAGATTTATATTCCGCCATGGCTTTTTCGTCCAATTCCTTTTTCAGAACATATTTCACATACCACAACGGCAGTAACGAGACTTCCGTATACATTAAATCAAAATTATATTCTTTCAATCCCGGATTTTGCGTAAATTGTTTTTGAATTTGAATGAGCGAATCCATTGCACGGTAATATAAACTTTCCTCATCGGCACCGGCGGCAATCAAGCGCGTAAACGTGTCATCACCGAAATCTTCCAACAAAAGAAAGCCGTTCTCCGTATCGCGAGCAAAAATATGCGGTACTTTTATCCCTTTGGATTTTAAAATTTCATCGACAAATGCAAATTGTGCCGGATTTTCAGGCGGAACGGGAGCATTCATTAAAACAAGCGTTTCATTTCCTTTTGTTAAGCGTTCATACCAACGAAAGGAGGCGTCACTGGCAAGAAGTTCTCTTTTTGCCGTATCCCATCCGTGTTGTTTTAAAAATAGGTGCAATAATTCTTCTCTTTCCATTTCATCTCCTTTATTCGATGATAATTTCGCGTGACGAGTCATTTAATATTTTAATATGAATGCTTTTATGATTGACAGGCAACAGATTTCCTAATTTTTCGGGCCATTCAATTAAGCTGACACCTTCGTAAAAAGCATCTTCAATGCCGATTTCATAAGCTTCATCAGGGCTTTTTAAACGATAAAAATCAAAATGATAAACAAGAAAGTTTTTTGTTTCGTATGTTTGTAAAAGCGTAAATGTGGGACTGGGTACCTCATTTTTATTTCCCGTTAATGATTGAATCAAGGCGCGACAAAAAGACGTTTTTCCGGCTCCCAATGTACCGTATAAAGCAACAATATCTCCTTTTTTTAATGTTTTTCCGAAAGTTTGAGCAACAGCTTCCGTTTCGGTTTCATTGTGTACGCAATATTTCATTTGCTTCCTTCGTGGTTCGTTCTTTTGATTAGCATACAATAAAAAAAGACAAAAAAGCAACCCTTTTTGTCTTTTTTTGCATATTTTTTTGTATTTTTACTTTTTTTCCGTCTTTTGAGCGACTTTTTCCCGATAAAGAGAAGCAAAATCAATCGGATTAATTTGCAACGGCGGTAATCCGGCTTCGCGGGTTACATTTGCCACAATGGCACGGGCATAAGGAAACAGAAGTTGCGGAATTTCAATTAACAAAATCGGTTCTCTGTGTTCCGTCGGTACATTATTTAAGGTAACCAATGCCCCATAGGTTAATTCACAAATGAAAACCGCTTTATGCGTATCTGCCGTTTGAGCGGCAGCTTTCACACTCAAATCAACAACAAACATATTTTCCTGTTCGGTTTTATTGACTTGAATATCAACATTTACATTAATAGCCGGCGCTTGTGTCAATTCTCCTAAAATAAAAGGCAAAGAAGGAGCTTCGAATGAAAGATCCTTAATATATTGGGCATTTACCTGTATATTTGGTAGATTTTGATTTGAATTTTCTGTCATTTTTGAAAAATCCTCTTGAAAAAAATTTGATTTTCGGTTTTAATACAAGATATCTATACTATTAATTTGAAAATTTGTAAAGTAAAAAAAGGAAAATCGTTATGATAATTGAAAATATTTTACTCTGTGCGTTGGCTTTGGTATTAGTTGTTTTATTGTTTAAAAACTTGGGAAAAAGCTCTGATAATTCTTTTCAACTCCCTGAAAAATTTTGTTTATTTTCCGAAAAGACAGGGCAGGTCATTGAAATGCGTTTGTTACGGGATAACAAAGCAGTATCGGCAAAACAAGCCATCGGCGAAGAATTTATTGCACGCGTTAAAATTATTTTTAAAACGGTTTGCGAATCGTTTGCACAAGGAAATACTTCTGTTTTAAAAAACTATATGGAACCGCCTATTTTAGAGGCTTTTGAGGCGGATATTCGAAAAAGAAAGAGTAAAAAAGAAACGATGGAATTTTCTTTAATCTGTTTCGATTCGGTTAAAATTGAATCGGTTTCACCTGCAAATGATGAAATTACGGTTTCATTTGTAACCGAGCAGATTAATTTATTGAGAAACGCCAAAAATGAAGTTAAAGAAGGTGATCCGATGGTTGTTGCCAAAGTGCGTGATTTTTGGACATTTCGGAAAAACAAACATAACAAATGGTTGGTGTCAGCAACGCAAAGTGAGGGTATCTATGAATAAAAGTAAGCTGTTATCTTTATCACTAGTCGGCTTTTTATCCGCTTTTTTATGCGGATGTCCGTCTTCACATTATTTATCACAAGGCAGGGGCTTTAAATTAAGAGAAGTGCCTTTTTCCGCCTTGCCCGGTTGGACACATGAAAACTTTGAAGAGGCATATCCGGCTTTAATGCGCTCCTGTCAGAATCCCAATGAACAATGGGCTCGTTTTTGCAGCGGATTACAGCGTTATGCGTCAAGCGGTTCTTATCAAATCAGAAAATATATTGAAAGTCAGTTAACGCCTTATTTGGTCACGTCTTACGGCGAAACAACCGGCACGATTACCGGTTATTATGAAGCCCAGTTAAAAGGAACGCGAACACATACGCATGCGGGGCAGGTGCCTGTTTACGGCTTGCCGCGCGGATATGTGAACGGCAAAACGTATCCGACTCGGGAAGATATTGAAGAAGACGGCATTGATGCCCCGATTATTGCTTGGGCAGATGATCCGGTTGAATTGTTTATATTGCAAATTCAAGGATCAGGACGTATGATTACGCCCTCGGGCGAAATTAAACTCGGTTATGCGGGAAACAATAATCGAACGTTTAAATCGTTGGGATCCATTTTTGCTTCTCACGGCATTACCGATTTACATTCCATGCAAAATATGCGGCGTTGGTTGCGGGAGCATCCGTCGGAAGGTCGTCGTCTTATGGCTGAAAATCCGCGCTATATTTTCTTTAAAGAACTTGACGGCGATTCGCCTTACGGTGCGGCAGGCGTTGTTTTAACACCTGAACATTCGGTTGCGGTTGATAAAAATTACATTCCGATGAATACGCCGATGTATTTAAATACCATTGATCCCGACGGTATTTTCATTCAAAAACTGGTTGTGGCGCAAGATATCGGTAAAGCCATACAAGGACCGATTCGCGCCGATTATTTTTGGGGACACGGCGAAAAAGCCTTTAATAAAGCAGGGCGTATGAAGAATAAAGGTTCTTATTATCTGTTGTTGCCGAAAAGCTAGGAAACATTAAAATGCCTGTTACCGATGATTCTTTATGGGCTGAATATGCGCAATCGGTTCAACCGTTGGCGCAAAAGAAAAACTTAAATCCCAAAACGGTGCCGCCAAGGCTTAAAGTTCGAAAAACGACTACGGGCATATTGTTGAATACGCTTGATTTACACGGTAAAACGTTGGAAGAAGCTTATCGGCTGACGAAAACGTTTTTTGACTTACATTTCAAAAACGGCACAAAACAAATCGGCATTATAACAGGAAAAGGATTGAACGGAACGGGTAAAATTAAAAATGAAATAGAATTGTGGTTTGAAACGCCGTTTTTTAAAGAAAAAATAAATGCTTATCATTGGGAAAATGACGGAGGCGTTTTAAGTATCAGATTGAAAAGGCAGCAGAAAAAATGAAAATCGTGTTAGGAATTGAAAGCAGCTGTGATGAAACGGCGTGCGCATTGGTTAATGACAAGAAAGAAATATTATCATCGTTTGTTTGGTCTCAATATGATGAACATCGGGCATTCGGCGGTGTTGTTCCCGAAATAGCGGCGCGGGCGCATTTGGATAAATGCGATGTTTTAATTAAAGAAGCCTTGAAAAAGGCGAATAAAACTTTTTCCGACTTATCCGCCGTGGCGGTTGCGGCAGGTCCCGGGCTGATTGGTGGCGTTTTAGTTGGTGTTATGACGGCAAAAGCCATTGCACTGGCGCATGATTTACCGTTTATTGCCGTTAATCATTTAGAGGGGCATGC
>CANQKV010000007.1 GCA_947624545.1 uncultured Alphaproteobacteria bacterium
TATGCAAAAATAGAGATTAATCTTTTTTTCCGAAAAGAGATGCGGTTGCTCTTTTCCCCTCTATCAACACATAGCGATGCGCTACTTTCAACAGCACATCACATCCGCCGATAGAGGGGAAAAAAGAGTGCTATATACAAATAAGAGAGTGATATATCAAATAATAACGCCGTTTTCGATTCGCTGACTTTTCTTTCTCATTCTCGGCACTCAGCGAAACGGCACATTTTGCGCCGTTCCACACCCGCCGAGAATGAAAAAAGTCAAATAAAATAATTTTTTATTTGCTAAAAAATATTATAAATTTATAATTTTTCTATTAAAAAAGAGTGATTTTTTTGTAAATTCATATATAATTTTTCAGTATCCTGTTTGTTTTTCACTTTCAATTACATACATTCTTTTTTTTGATCCCCTTTTTTCCCGATTCGTTGTCAAAATTAACCATAAAAATTTAAAATCGTAGTAAAAAACTTTTTTGGCTATTATTTTGTGCTTTTTGTTTTATTGGTTTTCTTGTTTTTTAATCTTTTTAATTGATTATCAGTTATTTCTTTTGGCATATTATTTTATGATTATTATAATTTTTGATTTTATTTTTAATATTGTTTATTGTTTTTTTGAAAATATTTTAATATTTTTATTGACTTTATTTTTTATTCGTTATATAAAACTTTTTTGTTATTAACATTTATGAAAGGAGACTTTAATGCTTTTATGTAAAAATGTTATTGTCAATGGTCGACGCACAAGTATGCGATTGGATAGAGAAACATGGATGTCTTTGGCAGACATTTGTTTACGCGAAGGAGTAACTATTCACGAACTGTGCTCGAAAATAGACAATATCAGGGGGCGTTCCGGATTATCGTCCGCGACTCGGTTATTTGTATTAACATATTTTCGATGTTTGTTAAACAAGTATGAGAAAGGATCGTTTACGTATCCGCGCGAATATAGTCCGGAAGAAATCTTTAAGAAAACATCTTAATGTTTTTTACTTAAAAGAATCTGACGCCGTCTTATATTTCGAGACGGCGTTGGTATTGATACGTTCTTTGAAAATTTGTAATATATTTTTCCCCTACGAGTGTGACGGACGGCATTGTCGTCTGTCACATCCACCGATAGAGAAGAAATATTAGAAAAATAGATATAATAATAAAAATATATCGTTTATAAACAAATAAAAAATAATATTAGTATGTTTTAAAAATAAGAAGTATTTCAAGATAAAGAAAAAAATAATAGATATATTTGCAAATTTATATACATAAAAATATTATAAATATGTAAAATTTTCATAAAGCTTATAAACTTATAAGTAGGCAAAAATTACTTGCTTGGCTTTAAAATATTTCTCCCATTCTCGATGGGTGTGGGATGTCGCGAAAAGTGACATCTCGCCAGGTTCCGATAGAGGGAAAACTGGCACATTTTAAGAGAAAATTACATATATATATTTATAATATTATTTCTTTAAAATGTAATTAGTATATCTAATTTCGCTTATAAATAGAAAAATATTAAATTTGCTTTAATTCTTTCTTAGATTTTCGGCGGATGTGGGATAGCATGGAGAGTGAAAAGGGAAAAAACGAAATTAAATTGTCATTCGTCATTTTTTTATTTTCAACTCATATAAAATAAAGACGGATTGTATTTTTTTTCATTTTTCGGCAGCCTGCTTTACTTCATTAGTTTCGGCACGCAATGGGGCACATTTTACAGTGTATCACACCCGCCGATAGGGGGAAAATACCGTCAACGACATTGTAAAAGACTTATTTTCAGTGGCCTGCCACGCCTCATTTTCGGCACACTGCGCCGTCTCACGTTCCACAAGACGGCACTTCCCGCCGAAAATAAGAGAAAAGCCAAATATACCCTCTAAAAAACAAATTGTCATCAACAGAAAATAAGAGAAAAAGCTGATATGATTACTTCAAAAAAACAAATATCACCCCAAAATAAGATAAAAGAGTCGTGTTTGCAAATTGAGAGGGAAAAAAAGAGTGCTATATAACAAATAATAGAGTGATATATCAAATAATAACGCCGTTTTCGATTCGCTGCTTTTTCTTTCTCATTCTCGGCACTCAGCGAAACGGCACATTTTGCGCCGTTCCACATCCGCCAAGAATGAGAGACAGAGACACTATTATTACAACCATTTTTTTATTTCTGCCTTTCTTGTTTTCGGCACAACGCGCCGTCCTATGTTCCACAAGACGGCACTTTCCGCCGAAAATTAAGAAAAACAAGTATAAATAACCTTTACTCCAACCCGAAAGAAAAACAATTTATATAAAAGACTGTACCAAAATCACACTTTTCAGTTCCTTTTAAGCATAGAACATCATCATTTTTCCACTATCGGCATTTAGCGACAGACGGCATTTTGTCGTCTGTCACACCTGCAGGGGAAAATCTGAGAAATCGTTATTCGCTAATTGAAAGAAAATATTAGAAAAATAGATATAATAATAAAAAATATATCATTTATAAACAAACAAAAATAATATTAGTATGTTTTGAAAATAAGAAATATTTCCAGATAAAGAAAAAAAATAATAAATATATTTGCAAATTTATACACATAAAAACATTATAAATATGTAAATTTTTTGCTTATAAACAGTAAAAAAATTCTCGTTTTTCTTTAAAATTTTTCTTTTCTGTGGGTGTGAGATATTGCGAAAAGTGACATCTTGCTAGGTTCTGATAGAGGGAAAATTGGCGTATTTTAAGAAAAATTACATACACATTTATAATATTATTCATATAAAATATTATTACTAAATCTAATTTTCGCTTATAAACAGAAAAAATTTCTCAATTTGCTTTGATTCTTTCTCAGATTTTCGGCAGATGTGGGAGGAAACGGAGAGTGAAGAGGGAAAAACGAGATTAAATTGTCATTCGGCATTTTTTTATTTTCAACTGATATAAGATAAAGACAGATTGTTTTTTTCTTTTTTTGGCAGTCTGACTCACTTCATTATTTTCGGCACTCCGTACCGTTCCACGGAACAGCACTTTCCGCCGAAAATAAGAGTGTGTGCCGAAATGATACCTTTTTTACCTATTTTTGAGTGCAAAATCCTGCCTGCCACCTTTTCCCCTATCGGCACATAGTGACAGACGATATAAAACCGTCTGTCACATCCGTCCATAGGAGAAAATTTGAGAAACCGTTATTCGCCGATAGGATAAGAAATATTAGGAAAATATGTATAATAATATAAATATGTCGTTTATAAACAAATAAAAAAATAATATTAGTATGTTTTAAAAAAAATAAGAAATATTTCCATATAAAGAAAAAAAATAATAAGTATATTTTCAAATTTATACACATAAAAATATTATAAATATGTAAAATTTTTACTTATAAAACTATAAACAGAAAAATTGCCTAGTTACTTTAATTCTTTCTCTCATTCTCAACGAATGTGGGATGTCGCAAAAAGTAACATTTTGCTAGGTTCTGATAGAGGGAAAACAGGCGCATTTTAAGAAAAAATTACATATATATTTATAATATTGTTGCTCTAAAATGTTATTATTATATCTTATTTTCGCTTATAAATAGAAAAAATTTCTCAATTTACTTTAAAATATTTCTCTAATTCTCGACGGGCATAGGAGAGCACGGGAAGTGAAAAGGAAAAAAAACGAGATTAAATTGACATTCGGCATTTTTTTATTTTCAACTGATAACATAAAGACGGATTGTATTCTTTTTCATTTTTCGGCACACCGCGCCGTTTCACGTTTCACGAAACGGCACTTTCCGCCGAAAATAAGAGAAAAGCCAAATATACCCTCTAAAAAACAAATTGTCATCAACAGAAAATAAGAGAAAAAGCTGATATGATTACTTCAAAAAAACAAATATCACCCCAAAATAAGATAAAAGAGTCGCGTTTGCAAATTGAGAGGGAAAAAATATCATTTATCTTTACCACTTCTGCCAAAATGGTAGCTTTTCGCCATTTTTCCCCTATCGGCACATAGCGACAGATGATATAAAACCGTCTGTCACATCCGCCGATAGAGGGGGAAAAAGAGAAAGTGTCGCATTACTTCATACCCTCGCCAATAGGAAAAAAATATTCATAACAAATTCACTGTTTTGTATCAACTGACACTTATTTTCAAGTTATCATACATTCCCATATTACGGACAGTACGTATTATTGGAAACAAGCAATAAATTCAATATTTTTTCCAATGAAAGGCAACCATATTCTTTCGAAATTCTGTATCAACTAAACGTACGTTTTTTGCAACACTTTTTTTGCATTTTTTCAAAAAAAATTTAATTCGAGGTAAATTTAATGAAATATCAAATAGTTATAAAAAGGCTAGTTTGGCGATTGATAGGGGTAATTTTACTCCTGAATTCGCGTTGCATTAAAGGTACGTTTAATTTATACAATTTATATACGGAATAACGGGAGGAAAAAATGATGAAATATTCAAGAAAAAATCAGTTAAAACAGCCAGAAATGCAGGGGAATGAAGTGCAAAACAAGCGTCGAGAGTCTGAAGCTCAAAAAATGCACGCTCGGCAAGACAGAATCATTGAAACTCAATCACAAAGCGGGGAAATGATGATTAAAAATACACAGGATAAAAAAGAAAACGCAAAAAACGAATCAATGCTTTCAGAACAATATATTCACAAGAAAAATATCATTCAAACACAATCGCAAAGCGGGCGGAGTATGGTGGAAATGCTCGGGGTGTTGGCAATTATCGGCGTATTGTCGATTGGCGGGATAACAGGTTATAAATATGCCATGAATTATTATCAGGCGAATCAAATTGCACATGAAATTAATTTAATGCGCACCGATGCACAGATAAAAATTGCACAAGGCGTGGAAGAATTGGTGCTTGGTAATCCGTATGATGACGGAAATATAAATTTTAATAACTATGAAACCGATTTTGATTGCGTTTATATGAAAAATGAAAATGCAAAACCTGACCTTGCTTTTTGTTCCGCTGCAAATGCTTATTATATTGAAATGCGAAACATTCCCGAGGGTGTTTGCAGACCGCTCGCAAACTTAATTGATAAAATGGATAATGAAATTGCTTTTTATATCAATGGAAAATCGGTTGACGCAGAGGCAGAGGGAGAGAAAGGCGCTTGTAATGAGGAATCTAATACATTAAGGGTTATTTTCGGTGCCGATTCGGATTCGGATGCGATTAAATGCGGTGATGATACAAATTGTCCCCCAGAATTACCTGTTTGCTTTAATCATATGTGTGTAGAATGCGAAACAGACACGAATTGTATTGAAAAAGATACGAATAATCCGATTTGTAATAAGAATAGGCACATGTGTGAACCGTGTCCCGATGGGCAAAAATGGCAAAAAACAGTGCAAAAATGCGGTGTTGGCGAGTGTGAAAGTAATGATGATTGTAATAATGGCAGAACTGGATATTATTGTTATTTAGAACGGGGATTCGACTGTAATTCAGAGTTTAATCCTAACGCTTTCGGGGAAGGAAAAAGCGGTTATGCAAGTAAATGTCATTTGGTAGAAGAAGATATAGAAGAAAAAGAGATAAAAGGGCATACATATTATTTTTCCAAAAACAATATGACATGGTGGACTGCTTCCGAACGATTTTGTCAGCAGGCATTGAATAGCAAAGAGTTAACTTTGGGTGATTTAGGTTGTGCAGATATGAAAACTGAAGACCTCTGTCAAACCGAAGCCAGAAAAGAGTTATATTATAAATTTTCAAAAAATGTTTATGTATGGTTAGATGGCGGATATACGTCTTGTCGAGCCTATCTTATAAATCTTTGGACTGGTTATGTGGATGATGATGCGCGTCATGACGATTATTTTAATACTGATGGTCATGCGCTGTGTGTTCAATAATAAAATTACATTGGTATTCCCTACATTACCGATAGTGAAAAATATCATTGATAACAACAAACTAGAACATGGTTTCTCTTGCTTTTTCTCATTTTCGGCACACCGCGCCGTTCCACGTTCCACAAAGACGGCACTTCCCGCCGAAAATAAGTGAAAAGCTGAATATGCCCTCTAAAAAACAAATTGTCATCAACAGAAAATAAGTGAGCTTGACGAAATCATACTTTTTCAGACTGTTTTGGGCATAGAACGCTACCGCCATTTTCTCATTCTCGGCACATAGCGGAACGGCACATTTTGCGCCGTTCCAGACCCGCCGATAGGGGAAAATCTGAGAAATCGTTATTCGCTAATCGAGAGAAAATATTAGAAAAATGTGTATAATAATAAAAATATATCGTTTATAAATAAACAAAAAACAACATTAGTATGTTATTAAAAATAAGAAATATTTCCAGATAAAGAAAAAAACAATAGATATATTTGCAAATTTATAAGCAAAAAAACATTATAAATATGTAAAATTTTCATAAAGCTTATAAACTTATAAGTAGGCAAAAATTACTTGCTTTGCTTTAAAATATTTCTCTCATTCTCGGTGGGTGTGGGATGTCGCAAAAAGTGACGTCTCGCTAGGTTCCGATAGAGGAAAAAAAAGAGTGTCACATACAGATAATAGAGTGATATATCAAATAACGCCGCTTTCGATTCGCTGACTTTTCTTTCTCATTCTCGATACATAGCGAAACGGCACATTTTGTACCGTTCCACACCCGCCAAGAATGAGAGACAGAGACACAATTATTACAACCATTTTTTTATTTCTGCCTTTCTTGTTTTCGGCACAACGCGCCGTCCTATGTTCCACAAGACGGCACTTTCCGCCGAAAATTAAGAAAAACAAGTATAAATAACCTTTACTCCAACCCGAAAGAAAAACAATTTATATAAAAGACTGTGCCAAAATCACACTTTTCAGTTCCTTTTAAGCATAGAACATCATCATTTTTCCACTATCGGCACTTAGCGACAGACGGCATTTTGTCGTCTGTCACACCTGCAGGGGAAAATCTGAGAAATCGTTATTCGCTAATCGAAAAAAATATTAGAAAATATGTATAATAATATAAATATAGCGTTTATAAACAAATAAAAACAATATTAGTATGTTTTAAAAATAAGAAATATTTCAATATAAAGAAAAAATAATATATATTTGCAAATTTATACACATAAAAACATTATAAATATGTAAATTTTTTGCTTATAAACAGTAAAAAAATTCTCGTTTTTCTTTAAAATTTTTCTTTTCTGTGGGTGTGAGATATTGCGAAAAGTGACATCTTGCTAGGTTCTGATAGAGGGAAAATTGGTGCATTTTAAGAAAAAATTACATATATATTTATAATATTATTGTTCTAAAATGTTATTATTATATCTAATTTTCGCTTATAAATAGAAAAAATTAATTTTCTTTAATTCTTTCTTAGATTTTCGGCAGATGTGGGAGGAAACGGAGAGTGAAAAGGGAAAAACGAGATTAAATTGTCATTTGGTATTTTTTTATTTTTAACTGATATAAAATAAAGACAGATTGTATTTTTTCTTATTTTCGACAGACCGATTCGCTTCATTATTTTCGGCACACCGCACTGTTTCACGTTCCACGAGACGGCACTTCTCACCGAAAATAAGAAAGAAAATAACCTTTGTCCTCAAAACTGAAAGAAAAACAATTTATCATCTGCCGAAAATTAAATTGGTTTGTCATGACAACCTATTTTGCTCTATGCACAAGCACTTCCCGCCGAAAATAAGTGAGAGAAGTCATCATCTGCAAACAGAAAAAATAAATCAGCTTTATTATGCCACCATACCAGCGCCTATTCCACACGTCGTCGTTGCCTGCTGAAAATGAAGAGAAAAAATAAATCAGTTTTATTTTGTCACCATACCAGCGCCTATTCCACACACCGTCGTTGCCTGCTGAAAATGAAGAGAAAAAATAAATCAGTTTTATTTTGTCACCATACCAGCGCCTATTCCACACACCGTCGTTGCCTGCTGAAAATGAAGAGAAAAAATAAATCAGCTTTATTCTGTCATCAAGCCGATACCTATTCCACACATCGCCGTTGCCTGCCGAAATTAAGAGAAAAAATAAATCAGCTTTATTATGCCACCATGCCAACACCTATTCCACACGTCGCCGTTGCCTGCCGAAAATGAAGAGAAAAAAAATAAATCAGCTTTATTTTGTTACCATGCCGACGCCTATTTCACACACCGGCACTTCCCGCTGAAAATAAGTGAGAGAAGTCATCATCTGTAAATAGAAAAAATAAATCAGCTTTATTTTGTTACCATGCCGACGCTATTTCACACACCGTCGCTGACTACCGAAAATAAAAAACTAAAATCATATTCTTCTTAAAAAATATTATCTGCTAAAAAGAAAAAAACGAATAAAAGTCGTCTTTAATCCTTCACGAAAAAAAGAGAAACAACTTAATTATCTGCCGAAAAAAAGAAAAAACAAAAAATTGTTTTAAAGCAGGAGTAAAATGCCTCATTTATTCCGAAAAATTACTTTCAAAACATTCCTTGTTTCTTGCGTTTTTTTCTGCTCTTTTTCGGAAAACAGCATTTTTTGATTGCATTTTTATTTTTTTTTGCTTAAAATGATTTTACGGTTTATTTTTATGTGAGGAAGCCTATGTTTTTACGCTTTTTATTCTGTTCTTGCGCCGCTTTTGTTTTTACAGCCGCTCACGCGCAAGATTTCAGCAGTTTATCCCAAGGATCCATTTTAATTTGCAAAGGCGGACAATGTGTTCCGTCTTCTGCGGAAATGGGTCATCTTTATCTGGTCAATCAGGTTAATGAATTAATGAAAAACAATGTCGGGAAAAATATCACGCTGTGTGAAGCATCGCCCGATAAATATTCTTGCACCGAACAAGGCTTTTCTTTTCCCGTGCAGTCAGATATGATTAAAACATCGGTTACCGTACCTACCGCACGCGTTATTGATGCCAAACCGTTGAAAGACGCTCCCGGAACCGATTTAATTATCGATTATCGTTTAAAAGCGGGCGATACTTTTCCCCAATGTCAAACTTCGTTATCACGTATGGGCGTTGCAAATGCTGCCGATGTTAAAATGATGTCGCCGCAATTTAATTGTAAAGTAACGGAAACAAATAACACAACGTTCAGTATGACATATAACGTTAATTATTTAGATTTGGATCGCGGAATTATCGGTGCCTTTTATTCGGTTGCCGCCAATAACGCTTTACAAGGTAAAAAAGACGGCTATGTGTTAATGACGCTTGAAAAAGGCGTTGAAATGGAACCGGGTGAAGTTTTCCCTTATGTCGCGCAACTGAAAGCCATTTTAAACGGTACCATGCCTCAAATTAATGATCCCAAAATGATTGATCAGATGGAAGCTTTCTGGTTAAAACCCACACCGTTCCTTAATTTGCCAACACCGCAATTCGCTCCGAATAATTGTGTTGACTTTGTCGGCGGATGCTCGGCAGAAATGTTAAACAATCCTGCCATGGCAGTCCCCCCTGCCGCCGATCAAATCGCGCGGTTAACACCCGCAGGTGTTCCCTCAACAACAGGGCTGATTCAACAAAAAATTGAAGTTATCAATCAACAACCTTCATCCGCACGGGGAAAAAGCACACAATCCCCCTCATCAACACAAATGATGAAAAACGGCGAAAAAGAATATCAATCTTTAAAGCAGTTTGAAGCAAAAAATGCTCCTGCCGTACCGCAACAGGCACCGCAAGCGCAAACGGCACAATCGCAAACACCCGTTCAAATTTTAACGCAACCGGGTGTCACATTATCGGCAGAAGAAAAAGCCTATATTGAAAGTTTGGCGCAATCAGCGGAAGGGCAACCCGTTCCTAACGCTCAAATTGATGCGCAAAGTGATTTAACCGCCGTTGTGATTGATCCGAACACGCCGCCCATTTCGGTAGCGGAACCTGCCATTCAACAGGTTATTCCTGCCGAATCGGTTGCTCCCGCCATTTTGAACGCACCGACAGCGCCCGTTGCCGTTCCGCCCGTTGAAGAATATTCGGCACCTGTTTATGTTGTGCCGAAAGAAGTTCCGCAACCGACAAAGAACAAACAGGTTACCGCGTCCGATCAACCGATTGTAATTACGCCTGCAAACGCGCCGATTAAAGAAGATACTTCCTTATGGACACGAATGAAAAAAGGCATTTCCGATCTTTTTTATTGGTAATTAAAAATGATTAAGTCAGGGGTTTTATCGAACGGTATTCGGGTCGTAACGGAATCTGTTCCGAACACGCCGACGGTTTCTGTTTGTTATTCTGTTGAAATCGGATCGCAAAACGATCCGAAAGCCTATTTCGGATTAGCCCACCTGTTGGAACATTCTTTATTTTTGGGCAGTAAATCTTTTTCGCAAAAAACCATTCAACAGCACGACTATTTAACGGGCAGCACGCTCAATGCCGAAACAAATCAGGAATGTACGATTATTTCAACCGATGTTTTATCGGAAGATTTGCCCGACACGTTGTCTTTAATTGCCGATATGACGAAAAACCCCTTGTTTCCGCCGCAAGCCGTTAATCGGGAAAAGAAAGTTGTTTTAAATGAGCTGAAAGAAGTCAGTGAAGATGATGATATGTTTGCCGATAATATGATTTATCAAGCGGCTTTTAAAGGGCAACCCATGCAACATCCGACAGAGGGCTATGAAGAATCCGTCAAAGCCGTTACGCCGAATATTCTTAAAAAACATCATCAAAAATATGCTCAACCCGATAAAATCATTATCAGTATCAGCGGACATATTGACCATGATAAAATGATGAGTACCTGTCAAAAACTGTTCGGTCAAATTCAGACGACAGAAACTTTGAAACCGTTACCGAAACCTATTTATATCGGGGGCGATAATCGGCAGGCGGAAAATATGTCAAGCAACGTTTTTCGCTTGGGCTTCAACGGTGTTTCTTTAAATGAAGGCATTGATAATTATGTGAAAGTTGATTTGCTGGCTTCCCTTTTGGAAAATGCGCTTTATGACAACTTGCGCCATAAAAAAGGGCTTCTCTACGGTATCCATGCCGATAATATCGCTTATAAACACTGCGCGGTGTTTGTTATTTCTTCTTCCTGTCTGCCGAAAAATACAAAAGATGTTATTTACGGCTGTGCGCAAATTATCGGACAAATTGAAAAATATATCACGCCGCAAACCTTACTTGCCGCTAAAAAATCCATTAAATTGGATTTATGCACGCGTGATACATCCGTGCATGAAAAAGCTTCTTCCAATGAATTCGATATGCGCTATTATAACAGAATTGTGCCGATATCGGAATATTTTCAAAAAATCGATGCCGTAACCGTCGACGACATTCAAAAAATTGCCGCACGCATTTTTTCATCGCGCCTTTCTTTCGCAGGGCTGGGCATACTGAAAGAAATGCCTTCGTATAAACAAATTACTCAACGAATTGAAGAAGCGCGATTTTCAACACCGAAAAGCCTTGCAAAACAACCGATTAAAAATTATTTATGTCAAGGGAGAGAGAGATGATACAAACAAGCACATTATCTAACGGCATTCGCGTCATTACCGATTCCGCCGAAACAGCGGAAAGCGTTTCATTGGGCGTATGGGTCAGTGTCGGCGCCCGTTATGAAACAAAAGAAAATAACGGTATTTCGCATTTGTTGGAGCATATGGCATTTAAAGGCACGACAACACGAACGGCATTTGAAATATCAAAGGAAATTGAAGATGTCGGCGGTTATATTAATGCCTATACCGCCAAAAATATGACGGCTTACTATGTGCGCGTTTTGAAAGAAAATTTAACGCTCGGCTTAAATATTATTGCCGATATTGTTCAAAATTCAACCATGGACAAAAATGAGCTTCAAAAAGAAAAAGGCGTTATTATTCAAGAAATCAATATGCAAAACGACACGCCCGATGATTTGATTTTCGATTATTACGCTGCTTGCGCTTATCCGGATCAACCGCTCGGACGTCCTGTTTTGGGTACGACGGAAAGCGTTCAAAGAATTGAAAGTCAAGACTTGTTGAATTATATTCATTCTCAATATACAACGAACAGACTGATTGTCAGCGCATCAGGCGCCGTCGATCACAAAGCTTTTGTTGAATTATGCGAAAAATTATTTACGAATGTTCCCTCACATCCGACCGAAAATGCCCTGCCCGCTTCTTATCGGGGCGGGGATAAACGCGTTGTTAAGCAAAACGAACAGGTAAATTTGGTTTTAGGCTTTGAAAGCTTTTCATATAACCATACCGATTATTATGCCGGCAGTATTTTAGCTTCGATTGCCGGGGGCGGTATGTCCTCTCGTTTGTTTCAGGAAATTCGGGAAAAACGGGGATTGGTCTATTCCATTTACGCCTTTAACTCTCCGCAAACCGATACGGGAACTTTCGGCATTTATGCCGGTACGGGCGAAAAGGAAGTTATTGAATTAATGCCCGTTTTATGTGATGAGCTGATGCGTTTGTCCGTTTCGCTGACCGATGAAGAAATTGCCCGCGCGAAAGCACAACTCAAAGCCTCTATTTTAATGCAGCAGGAAAATATTTCATCTCATGCGCGCACCAACGCGGTAGATATGATTATTTACGGACGTTTAGTACCGAAAGAAGAAGTTATTGCCAAAATCGATGCGGTCGAAAAACAACAGCTGGAAAAAATCGCCGCCCGTTTATTTAAACAAAAGCCGACTTTTGTCGCATTGGGTCCCATTCAACATATTATGAGCTATGCCGATATAACGAGACGGTTACATTAAACAAAATGCCTGATTTTGAAATTGAAAAATCATTAAATGTATCGGGAGCCGTTTTCGGGTTTGATGAAGCGGGACGCGGTCCGTGGTGCGGTCCTGTCACGGCTGCCTGCGTTTCATGGCAAAACTTTGATATTCCCGTTGAATTAAGGGCGCAAATTGATGATTCCAAAAAATTAACATCTGCAAAGCGAGAAGCGCTTTATCAGAAAATTATTCACTCATCGGCATTGTACGGCATCGGTATGGCTTCGGCAGATGAAATTGATCGATATAACATTTTACAAGCTACTTTTTTAGCCATGCGTCGCGCATTGGAGAATGCTCTTCAAAAAAAAGCCGTTCAACCGTCATTTTTGCTGATTGACGGCAATCGTTTACCTGCAAACTGTCCTTATCCCGTCAAAGCCGTTATTAAAGGAGATGCGCGTTCGCTTTCCATTGCCGCAGCTTCAATTTTAGCCAAAGTAACCCGTGATCATCTTTTAATAAAACTTTCTGAACGCTATCCGCAATACGGGTGGGAAAGAAATGCCGGATACGGCACAAAAGAACATATTGCCGCCATTGAAAAATATGGCATTACGCCCGAACATCGAAAAACATATGCGCCGATACGGCACTATTTGGAAACACATTCATAAAGAATGTTTCTTTAATTGTTGTGAGAGAATCTTTTCTGTCTTTATAAAATCAACATTTTGAAAACAAACTTTCTTTTCGCGGCTTGTTTCGCCCGAAAGAATGGAAATATCGCGCTTTTTTATTTCAAGCAAATCAGCTAAAAAATCAATCAATGCTTTATTTGCTTTTCCGTCAACCGCCGGCGCATGCAGGGCTATTTTTAAAGCCGAATTATTCCAAACACCCTCAATACCTGTCCGTTTGGCATTCGGCAACACCCGAACCGATAAAATAAACGCGTTTTCATTTTTCTGCCACATTTGTCTGACCTTTTTTTCCAATTTACACGAAATAAAGAAAAAAATCAACTCTATCTTTAAATTTAATTGTTTCACGATTGACAGAAAACCCTTTTTATGATATATTGTATCTGAAAGTTACGGCAAATGGAATATATCGATTCGTTTTATTTTACCTTGAAAGAATTAGTTAAAGAAGCCCGCGTTCATGTGGCTTTATTTTTGCCCATGATGACAGAGCAGGATTTAACGAAAAAATACGGCATTTTATTGAAACGAAAATCACTTTTGGGACAACTTAAATCTTTCAACAAACAGCCTTTCGGTCTTATGGAACTCATTTATTTAAACAAATCAATCGGAAAAAAGTTTTCGGCGTTTTATACCAAACGAATGGTCAATCGCCTCTGTACCGATTTTGAATTTATTAAACCGCTGACGGCGTTTGCCGAGGGGTTTGCCGTAATAGACGGACGTGACGTTTTGGTTCAACCCGATGCGCAACATACCGACAACGGCGCTTTTCTTTTTGAAAACGACCAAGAACGTGCATTATATTTTCAAGGATTATTCAATCAAATTACAAAGCATGAAAACCAACTGGATCAATATCAACCGACAGATACTTTTTTAAATCTGGCGCATACGGAAAAAGCAACTTTGGAAATGCTCAAATACTTTTATGAAATTCAGTCACATCGCATTGCGGATACGCTTCCGAAAAATCCCTTTGTTAATCGATTAATAAAAAAATATGAGGAGAAAAAATTATTATGAAAACAAAAGAATTGGTGTTAATTTCCGATATCGGCGGTACAAATGTCCGTTTTGGTCTGTATCAGGAAGGACAGACGGATATTGTTAATTTTGACGGAAAATATAAATGCAATGAGTTCCGTTCTTTTGAAGAAGCCGTGTTATTTTACTTAAAAGAAAAACACTTAAAGCCGACTTTGTGTGTTATCGGCGCGGCAGGGAACATTAACGAATACACCGGCGAAGTATTATCAACAAACACACCTTGGAAAGCAAGCGTTCCGTCATTAAAAGCAAAATGTCCGTTTTTTAAGCATATTCGCATGGTCAATGACTTCGCTTTGCAAGGCTGGGCGCTTTCGGAAATGGATAAAACACAAATTCGACAGCTGTTTCACGATTCTTCCCCGATTGATTTAACAAAAGGAAAAATTGTTGTTATCGGACCCGGTACGGGATTAGGCACCTGTCTGATTATGCAAGACGGGAAAAAACCGCAAACAATTTACACATCGGAAGCTGGACACAGCACCATTCCGCATGTTGATTTTAATAATGAAACCAATAATGCCGATCGAAATCGTTTACTGGATGCCTTAAAAGAATATTATGCTCAAAAAAATCAAAAACCGGTTACGGAACATTTGGTATCGGGTACAGGCATTACAAACATTTATCATGCCTTTAAAGACGGCATTATTCCGCTTGCAAAAGAACAGCGTATTCCTGCCGAACACATTGAAGCGCTTGCAAAGTCAACCGATGAAATCGCTTTAAAAACATTTTATTTCTTTAATGCTTATCTGGGCGCACACAGCGGCACGTTGGCGGCAGCAACCAAAACAGACACCATTTTCTTTTGCGGCGGATTAATGGCAAGCCCCTGGGTTTTAAATCAATTAGAAAAATCATCAATATTTATGCAACAATTTACGGCGCGTGCCGGAATGAGTGAAGCCATGAAACACGTTCGGTTTGTTGCTTCCCGTTATCGTGATATGTCAACACTCGGCGCCGTTGTCAGGGCAAAACACTTAATTGAAATAACCAAAAACGAACAAGAAAAAAATCGCGCCAATCAAACTATTTTATACACATTGGCGGCATTAGAACTTTTTGTTCATCAGTATTGTCCGGAAGCTTTAAAAAACGTGCAGAAAGTTAAAACCGCCATTCAGCGACAACAAAAAATTTATATGCAATCAAAAACACATCAAAATACGCGTTCGTAGGGATAATTTGCTCTTTCATTTCAGAATATTGTGAAAAAAATGTTTTTTGAATTGATTTTAATAAAAAAATATCATAAATTAAAAAACGGATAATAAGGGGATAATGATTATGTATGAAAATATGGAATTTATTATTGCTTGTGGCGGAAAAAGCACGCGAAACTATCCGCATTCGCAAGGAATAGCTCATAAATGTTTACTGCCTTTCGGAGATGTGCGTTTAATTGATTATGTTTTAAAAGATATTATTGCAATGGGCGGTAAACACATAACCGTTGTCTGTTCCGATGAAACAACCGTAAAAGCTTTTCAACAAGCCTTAACTCGTAATGACGCCGTTGAAGAAAAACTGCGGAAATACGGGAAAAACAAAATTGCCGATGTTTTAAAATCGACTTTTCTGCCAAAAGATATTGATATAAAATATGTGATTCAAGAAAAACCTTTGGGAACGGCTCATGTTTTGGGTTTGGCACATCGTGTTTCAAAAAACCGAAACGCCGTTTTAATTTTCCCCGATGATTTAATTGATTCAAGTCAAGCACCCATGCCTTTCATTCAAAAAATCGTCAATGCTTTTTTACAAAACCCCAAGCAGATTTTATTGACGGGTGTCAAACAGTCAAATGTCAGCAACAATGCCATTTTACAAAACAAACGTTTGATTGAAAAGCCCAAAGAACCGTTATCCGATATTGCAGGTTATTCGCCGTGTTTGTTCCCGAAAGAATGTCTGGATTATATTGAAGAACAAACCGCTCAAATTGAAAAAACAGGTGTGTTACCCGCTCAATCCGTTATGGGTGAATGGGTTTATACCGACGGCATTAACAGCTTTTTAGACAATCAGGGTGAAAAAAACGGTTTTTTCATTCAAATGTTTCTTTTAAATCCCCGAGAATATGCTTTATTGGATACGGGTAATTTGGAACTTTACGAAGCGGCTTTAATACGGGAAATGCTCTTGCATTCTTGTTTTAAAGAACAAAACAAAGCCATTGCCAAGCAAATTTTAAATATTGAAAAATAATTTAAAATCAGTTGCTTTCAAAAACAACCGTATTGTTATCGCCGTTATTGCAAGAATGAGTACGAACCGAAACAGACACCAATGTATCCGGCGCTTGTTGTACCAATCGTACACAAGCCGCTTCCGGCACCTGAGTTAATTGAATTTCAAAACCGACAGGATCAGAAATGGGTTCCACGCTTAATTTGCCGCCCCACCGATTAGGGATTTTACTATTTGTACAGTTTTCAACAATTTTTTCTTCACAAAGTTTCATATTATTCAACTCGGAATAATCGGGCGCCCACGAATACATATCGTTAATATCACGCGCAATTTGCTCGATTTCCATAAGTGTGGCACTGCTTCGAAAATAAGAATCGACATAAGACATTGAGGTAATGGCGCCGACGGATATAACGCCGATAATGGCAATAACGCCAAGCATTTCAACCATACTGCGACCGGATTCGTTTGATTTTTGCATATTTTTTCCCCATTTATAATTAAATTATTTTTTATTATATGATAAAACGGAATGAATGACAAGTCTTTTTTTTGACGTAAAGTTCATTTTTATCCATTTTTGTTGCGCCGATTTGAGTAAACGCCCGATTTGAGCGCCGCGAAAGCCTGCTTGATAAAAGTCAGCACCCGAAACGGGAAAGACAGGCATTGAAAGTCTTTTATAAGCATAATATCGAGCCATGGGCAGACGTCCCGTCAAGCGAAATTTTTCCAAATGAAACAAAAAACAGGGTCGTCCGAGACGCCATAGCAATAAACGCGCCTTTTTTTTCGTTCGGGGACAAGCATAATTTGTTTGATAATCCGCCAACCGTTTTTTTTGCACCCGACTCCATTGCCAAGACGGTATTGAATTATTTGCACACAAAACAGCTAATCGCTCCAACGCGTCAGCTTTCGGATAAAAAGTGATAAAACGGGAAAAATCAGCCATATTCGTTGCTTCAAGCAAGTTGTTCAGCACGCCGACTTTTTCCATTAATCGTAAAACAAATAAAGCATTTTTACCGCTTAAAAGCTTTAAAAACTCTTCCCGAATACGCTCTTTTGATATGTTTTGCAAGCCGTCTTTTAAATCAGCGCAGGCTTTTAACGAATCGTTATCAATAATCTGACTGTTCAAAACCGATAAAAAGCGAAAATATCTTAAAAGACGCAAATAATCTTCCTTGATTCGTTGCTGCGGTAAGCCGATGAAGCGAACAATCGGTCCGGAAAGATCTTTTAAGCCGTTCACATAATCAAAAATTTGCCCCGATGAATCCATATAAAGCCCGTTAATCGTAAAATCACGGCGACATGCATCTGTCGCATAAGAAGCGCCGAACATTACCTCGGCATGACGACCGTCTGTTTTAACATCGGTGCGCAACGACGTGATTTCATAATTTTTATGATTAAGAACAACCGTAACCGTTCCGTGCCGAATGCCCGTTTCATAAAACGCAATCTGATTTTTTTGAAGAACGGATATTATTTCATCAGGTAACAAAGAAGTGGCAAAATCAAAATCATGAACGGGTCGATGTAATAAAAAATCGCGGACACAACCGCCAACCAACCGCAAATGATTGCCGAAAAGATGAAATAAAAAGCAAACATCTTTCGTTAAAAGTTGATTTTTCGCTTTCATTCTTCAAATATATGCAATAATTTCTTGCAAATCAAGAAAAAAAATGTATGATAAGCAATTATGATTATTACAACGACAAAACAGTTAATCGACGTATGTCAACGCTTTTCGAACAGTGATTTTATAGCTGTTGATACGGAGTTTATTCGCGAAAGAACATTTTATCCCGAATTATGCCTTATTCAAATTGCCACACTCGATGAGGCTTATTGTATCGATCCGCTCGGCGATATTCAATTAGATTCTTTGTTTCAATTATTTCAAAATAAAAATGTCGTTAAAGTGTTTCATGCGGCACGGCAGGATATTGAAATTATTTTTCATTTAAGCGGCAAGATTCCGACACCGATTTTTGATACGCAAATCGGTGCCATGGCATGCGGTTTCGGTGAAAATATAAGCTATCAGCAATTAGTGAAATCGTATTTGAAAATTGACTTGGATAAAAGTATGCGCTGCACGAATTGGACAAAACGTCCTTTAAACGAACGACAAATTCAATACGCCTTGTGCGATGTAACGCATTTATGTCGGGTTTATCAACGAATACAAAAATTTTTAAAAGAAAATCAACGGGAAAAATGGATTCAAGACGAACTGAATCAATTAAGCGACACCACCCTCTACAATCCCTCCCCCGATCAGTTGGCGGAGAAAGCCAAAAGCTGCAATTTAAAAGGATTGTCTTTGGCAATTTATCAAAAGCTGTATATTTTTCGGGAAAATCTGGCTCGACAAAGAAACAAACTGCGGCGGCATATTATGAAAGATGAATTGTTGACGGAACTTTCAATCATTCAACCGACAGAACCGACACAAATGATTGGTATGCGCACTTTAACAAAGGGGTTTGAAAAATCGGATCTTGCCCGACAAATCTGTCAATTAATTGCAGAAACTTTAACACAAAAGCCCTCTGTTGTGAAAGAAAAAGCGGATCATAATTTTACATTTGCTCAAAAAAATCTGATTGAAATTTTAAGATTAACTTTGCACCTGATTGCCACACAAGAAAAAGTTGCTTCTTCATTAATTGCTTCAAATACCGATTTGGAAAACTTTGTTTGCAATCAGGAGGTGCCTTTTAATCACGGTTGGCGCTATCAGTTATTCGGTAACACGGCAACACAAATTAAAAACGGACAGACGGGTTTATTTTTCAATCCGCAAACAAAAAAAATTCAATTTATAACCCCTCAATCGACATTAAGTGATTTTTTGCCTCCTTCCGCCGACAAATGAGTTGACAAAATATTTTTTTTACGCTATACTTCTATAAGATTCGGCACAAAACCCGACAGATAAAGGAGACATACCGATGAATCAATCAAGAACCGAACTCTTGCTGAGAGACGCTATCGCTCATGAAAAATTGGAAAATGTTCAAAATCTGATTCATTGCGACAATATTAACGCGGCAGATGAAAACGGCGTAACACTTCTGATGGAAGCGGTTTATCATTCTAAAAGTCCGCAGGGACGAAAAATATTTCATTTGATTCTCAATCATCCCGACTTAAATATCAATCAAAAAGAAAATAACGGTTTAACGGCATTAAGCATTGCCGTTAAGATTAATTGGGATATCGTGCCGTCTCTATTAAAAAAAGGAGCGAATCCGAATGTATATACCGTTGCAAAAATACCCGGGAAATCAGAACCTTTTTATCACAGTGCCACCCCATGGCGTCAAATTTCACTTTTGAGTTTCGCCATTTGGAAAGCCAATTATAAAATTGCCGTTTTATTGTTGAAATACGGCGCCGATGTCAATATGATCAGCTCGTTAGATATTACACCGCTTTCAATGGCTGCCCGAATCAATGATGATAAAATGTTGGACTACTTAATTAAAAAAGCAAACGCCCGACTCGATGTCATACCGACAAATTGGCGCGATTTTACATCAAACCCGCAAAAAGCCTGCCCTGTCGCGTTAAGAAAAGCACTTAAACACGGCAGTGATAAATGTGTGGAAAAATTACTGAAAGCCGGTTGTTCTCTCCCGTCAGTTATTTATCGCGCCAATCAAACGTTTGCTACCCCTTTAACTTATGTTTTACAACAAATTCCGACACTTTATCAAAACTATATGCACTCATCGCTCTTACCAAGCGTTTTACCGAAAAATGATTATATGCAAACTTTTCGAGTGCTGTTGAAAGAAACGGCATATGACGCACAAATGCAAGACTCGGAAGGCAGAACCCCTCTTTCATATATTGCCGAAAAAGGATTAATTTCCTTTTGCGAAGCTGCATTAACGCCTCAAACCGTTAATTTACCCGATAAAAAAGGATTAACGCCGTTGGGCTATGCGTTGCTTAATAATCAGCGACCTGTCATTCATTATTTGTTAGATCACGGCGCCAATCCGAATTGTTTGGTACCGGATATTACTTTATACAAAAAAATTATTCAAAATAATGAATTGGTTTTTATTCCCGCCATTCAATTTGCCGTCAAAACGCAAAAAACCGATGTGGTGCAAAAAATGTTTGAAAAAGGCGTTAATTTGCTTTGTTATCCGACTGTCACTCAACTTATTTACAATTCCGTACGGGCGCATCAGCCGATTACATTAACAAAAAAACTTCTGGCAGGTTGGCACTATCAGAAAAAAATTTTTTCCGTACCGCAACAATCCGATTTATTGCGCGGAAAAATAAAAGAACGAATTCATCATCAAAGAGAAAGCTGAAACAGTTAATCATCAAAATGAATGCGTTCAATATCGGCACCCAACGACTTTAACTTTTCTTCTAATTGAAAATAACCTCTGTCAATGTGGTAGATTCGCTTGACAATCGTTTCGCCTTTGGCGGCAAGCGCAGCCAATACCAATCCGACACCGCCCCGCAAATCAGATGACATAACCGTTGTACCGGAAAGTGCTTCCACTCCTGTAATCAAAACAGATTGATTGGTTAAAATTTTTACCTGTGCGCCCATTCGCTGCAACTCGGGAATGTGCATAAACCGATTTTCAAAAATGCGTTCTTCCACCAAACTTTCCCCTTTTGATAAGGCTAAAACGGAAGTCAACAATGCTTGTGCGTCTGTCGGAAACCCGGGATACTCGCATGTTGTAATCGATGTTGCCGTTAAAGAAGCATGAGAAGCATCTACCCATAAATCATCATCTCTTTGTTCAAAAACAACACCGCTGATACGCAACGTATCGGCAACGGCATTCATTAAATTTAAATTTGTTTTTTTCATTAAAATCTGACCGTGCGTTAAAGCGGCGGCAACGGCAAATGTTGCCGTTTCAATTCTGTCGGGAACAATTTCGTGCGTACACCCGTGCAATTTCTCAACCCCGTGAACGGTTAACACTTTTGTGCCGATTCCTTCAATTTTTGCCCCCATTTTAACCAATACATTTAATAAATCGATGACTTCCGGTTCCAATGCGGGATTATGAATAATTGTTGTTCCTTCCGCCAACACGGCTGACATAATCGTATTATGCGTTGCACCGACCGACACACGCGGAAAAAATATTTCACTGCCATGCAATCGTCCTTTGGCTTTCACATAGCCGTTTTCAACCTTGATGTCGGCGCCCATTTCCCGTAAAGCGACCAAATACAAATCAACGGGACGTGTTCCGATGGCGCAACCGCCGGGCAAAGAAACTTCCGCTTCTCCAAAGCGTCCCAACAAAGGACCCAATACCCAAAACGAACCACGCATTTTTGACACAAATTCATAATCGGCATGTGTGGAAGAAATAGTGTCTGCCCGTAAAATCAGCTTATTCGGTTGCGCTTCGATTTTCATACCCAAACTTTCCAACAATTCCGATAAAACTTTCACATCGGATAAATAAGAAATATTCGTCAATTCAATCGGTTCATCTGTTAAAAGCGCCGCTGCCATAATCGGTAAAACAGCATTTTTTGCCCCTTGTATCCGAACACTTCCCCTTAAAGTTTTCTGACCGACTATTCTGTAAGCATACATGATTTTTCTCCTTTAAATTGATTGATTTTTCCGATTTAATCTATCTTGTTTTTGTTTTTTTCGAAGCAACAGATTTTTTTGAAGCGCCTGTGCTTGCGCCGCAAACGTTTGAGCTTTTTTTTCACTCAAATGATGACATTCTTTCGCCTGCGCTGCCAATTTTTCAAGATTTTCTTTCTCCGATTGATTTTTATCCATTTTAATTCTCCAAAATAAATGTTGCCGGACCGTCATTTTCAATTTGCACCAGCATATCAGCCCCGAAAACACCTGTTTCGACGGGAATCTGCCAAGCTTTTACCGCCGTGACAAACTGCTGAAACAACTGCGCTGCTTTTTGCGGATTACCTGCCCGCGTAAAAGAGGGACGCCGTCCGCTGCGACAATCCGCCAACAAAGTAAATTGTGAAACAATCAACACCGACCCTTGAATATCCGTCAACGACTTGTTCATTTTACCGTTTTCATCTTCAAACACACGCAACTGCACCACTTTTTGCGCAGTTTTTTTAATAATTTCATCGGTATCCGTTTCTTCCATACCGACTAAAATGCAAAAGCCCTTTGCGCATTTTCCGACGCACTTTTGATCAACAAAAACGGCTGCTTTTCTGACACGTTGCAAAACTAACTTCATCTTATTCCTTTATTTGAATACAACTGAATTGCCGAGCGGGATTTAACGGTTCCCTTCTGTAACTGTTATACGAAAAATCGGTATATGTGTCAATCAAAACCGAATCAATTTCTTTAAGTCCGATTCGTTTTAAGCGATGAATCACATAAGCATGAAAATCAAACAAGAAATGCGTGTCATCCGTTTGCTCAAAAAAGTCAGCTTCCGTCTTGGGAAACAAATCATACATATTTCGATCGATTTCAAAACTTTTTTTCTGTAAATGCGGACCGACCGCCGCCACCGTTGTTTCAATCGAAGCCCCTTTGGAAATCATTTGTAAGACCGTATTTTCCAAAACGCCCTGAAACGCCCCTTTCCAACCGGCATGAACGGCAGCAATCATTCGATTTTTCACATCAACCAACAAAACGGGAGCGCAATCTGCCGTTTTAATCGTCAAGTTTAATAAGGGCGTTTGCGTGATTAAAGAATCCGACATCGGCGGTTGTGTCGGTTTTTGTGTCAGAAAAAGCGAATCGACCGAATGCACCTGATTCATTAACACGGGATTTTTTGCCGTAACGGAATCTTCTTTGTTGTAAAAACCGTGATCAATAAAATCAATTTGATTGAGAAGCGCTGATTTTTCCATATTTTTCCTTTCGTTTTTGACGCATTTTTTCAAATCGCATTGTTAAGTGGTATCCCAAAATATAACCGACAATAACAAACGGTATACACCCTACAAATAAAGAAATACCCCAATCTTTCATAAATAATTGTAAAAACTCATTTGTTTTTTGCATAAAAGATGCTTCTTTTAAAAAAACATCTTCAATTAAAACGGAAACCGAATGAAACCCGCTGATATGACTCCACTGACCGCGTAAAATCTGCCCTGTTACATAAAAAACATAATAAATCGGTATCATGGTAAAAACATTTGTGATCCAAGTCCACGCCAAAGCAAGCGGCAATGAAAATGACCACTTTAACTTTTTGGCAAGACTCCACGTAATCAATACGGTTGTCATTTGAATACCCACAAGCGGCGTTAATGCCCAAGCCAAACCGATTGCCACACCGCGCGCTTTATATTCGGGTTGCGTTTTTACACGCAAAAGCGGATAAAGCAACTTTCGGCGAATCAAACTTTTAACATTCTTTAAAAAACCGACAAAAATCATTTATTTTCTTTCATTGTTTTTAATTGTTTTTTCCAATTTTCTTTCAGGTGCGCTTAAATAAATAAACCACAAACCGCACAACGCCATCGGAACGCATAAAATTTGCCCCATGGAGAGCGTATAAAAAACAAACCCCAAATGCGCATCAGGTTCACGCGTAAACTCGATTCCGAAACGAAACACGGCATATAAAACTAAAAACAATCCGAACAAAAAACCTTGTCGATTTCTTAAACGCGGAGAAAACCACCAAAGCGCATTTAAAACGCAAAATAACACAACACCTTCCAAACAAGCTTCATACAGCTGTGAGGGATGTCGCGGTAACGGTCCGCCGTTCGGGAAAATCATCGCCCAAGGAACAGAACGAGTCACTCGTCCGAACAATTCGGCATTGACAAAATTGGCAAGCCTGCCGAAAAATAAACCGATCGGCGCTACACAAACCAAAATATCCCCCATAGCCAGGGGGGGTATTTTTTTTAAATGCGCAAATAACAATGTTGCAACAATAACGCCGAGTAAGCCCCCGTGAAAAGACATACCGCCTTGCCAAACGGCTAAAATCTGCAACGGATTTTCCAAAAAATAATGCGCATTATAAAACAAAACGTATCCCAGTCGTCCGCCCAGAACAATACCCACTGTTGCCCAAATCAAAAAATCATCGATTTTTAAAACCGTAAAAACACTCTGCGAATAACGTGACATTTGTCGCGCCAACACCCAAGCGCCGATAATACCGAAAATATAGGCAAGCGAATACCAACGAACGGCAAAAATCCCCAAATGTACGGCGACTGGATCTATTGTCGGGAATAAAATACCGGAATACATTTTTTCACTCCTTTTTCATCAATGCTCACACATAATCGTCTATACTTCTCGCATTTCAATCAACCCGGGAAGATGCTGTAACGCATCAATCATCTGCGGCGTAAACAAATAACCGTTCGGCAACGCAATTTCCACTTCATAACAACGAACGGGAATTGTTAAAAATATTTTTCCCTGTCCGGCAGGAACATCGGATAATACCTGATGAATATTTTTAATAACATTCACATCATCAACTTTAATTAACAAAGTTGAAACCGTTCGTGACACGACATCGGACAAATATTCCACCGATTGAACGGTTAAACGCACCTGTTCATCATCAGGATTTTTATTTGCCGCGACAGAAAGCAATAACGGCGCGCCGGATTTCAGCTTATCCCGATCGGATGCCAACACTTCCGAAAAACAAACGGCTTCAATGGTACCGTGTTTATCATTTGCGGAAATGAACGCATATTTTTTGCCTTTTTGGCTGATTCGTTCGCGCACGTCTGATATAACAGCGGCAATTTGAATATGCGACGGACCTGCAATTTCAACCGTTTCTTTAATTTCCGAACTCGGTATTACCCGCAAACGTTCCAAAACCGAATCAAACGAATCAAGCGGATGCGCCGATAAATAAAATCCGATGGCTTGCGCCTCTTTTTCCAGCTTATCCATATTCGGCCAATCCGATACTTCCCGAAGTTTTAAGCCGTTTGCCGCTTGATCCGTTATGCCGAACAAGCTGATTTGCGCACTTTTTTTGCTTTGTGTGGTCGTTAAGGCAAACGCCAACAAATTATCGATATTTTCAAAAATTTTTGCCCGATTTTTTTCCAAACAATCAAATGCGCCCGCTTTCACCAAATTTTCCACATACCGTCGATTAAGCGCCGACACATCAACTCGCGTAAAGAAATCCTGCAATGACTGATACGGTCCGTTCAAATTTCTTTCCGCAACAATTTGCATCATACCCCCCTCCCCCACATTTTTAACAGCGGAAAGCGCATAGCGAACTTTTTGATTTTCCACACTGAAATTCACTTCCGAATAATTAATATTCGGCGGTAAAATTTCAATATTCATTTGTTTTAAATCATTTTTAAAAAAAGCCAATTTATCGGTATTTGTTTTATCAAGCGTCATGGTCGCCGCCATAAACTCAACCGGATAATGGGCTTTTAAATAAGCGGTTTGATAAGCAATAAAAGCATATGCCGCCGCATGAGATTTATTAAAACCGTATTCGGCAAACTTTGCCATTTTATCAAAAACTTTTTCGGCAACGGCGGTTTCAATGTGATTTTTTACGGCGCCCTCAATAAAAATAGACCGTTGTCTTTCCATTTCGGAAACAATTTTTTTACCCATTGCCCGACGTAACAAATCGGCACCCCCCAGGGTATAACCTGCCATAATCTGAGAGATTTGCATCACTTGTTCCTGATAAATCATAATACCGTAAGTTTCTTTTAAAACACCTTCCAAACAAGGGTGCATATAATCAGGTTCTTTTTCTCCTTTTTTACAGGCGATATAATCGGGAATACTGTCCATGGGACCCGGACGATACAAAGAAACCAGCGCGACGATATCTTCAATTTTATCGGGTTGCAAATCGTGCAAAATTTGTTTCATACCCGTACTTTCAAGTTGGAACACACCCGTTGTGTTGCCCGATTTTAACAACTCATAAGTTGCTTTATCATCCAGCGGCAAATTATTCACGTCAAAATCTTCGCCACCGCCTTTACGAATTAATTCCATTGTTTTCTCAATGGTTGTTAATGTCTTTAATCCCAAAAAGTCGAACTTAATTAAGCTCGCATCTTCCACAAAGTGCTTATCATATTGCGTAATGGGCATATCGGAAGTCGGATCTTTATACAGCGGCACAATTTGCTCCAACGGTTTATTGCCGATGACAACCCCTGCCGCGTGCATTGACACGTTTCGATACAACCCCTCCAATTTTAACGCAATTTGTAACAAATGCGCTATTGTTTCATCTTTATCGGCTTCTCTTTGAATTTCAGGCTCTGTTTCCATTGCCTCTTTTAAAGTAATACCTAATTTATTTGGAACCAGTTTTGATAATTTATCCGCCACCGAATAGGGAACCTGCAAAACACGTCCGACATCTCTGATAGCGGCTTTTGCCTGCAACTGACCTAATGCCAAAATCTGCGCCACATGATCGGCACCGTATTTTTGCTTAACATATTCAATGGTTTTATAGCGATTATCCTGACAAAAATCAACATCAAAATCCGGCATGGATACCCGTTCGGGGTTTAAAAATCGCTCAAACAGCAAATTAAAGCGTAACGGATCAATATTGGTAATGGTTAAGCACCACGCCACAACCGAACCGGCGCCCGATCCCCGTCCGGGACCGACCGGCACACCGTTTGCCTTCGACCACTGAATAAAATCGGCAACAATGAGAAAGTAACCGGCAAACCCCATGGTTTGTATCACGCTTAATTCATACAACAATCGTTCATGATACCGTTTTTTATCTTCTTCGGAACGATTTTGCATGCGCTTTTCAAAACCGATTTCCGACATTTCCCGCAACACTTCGTCTTCCGTTTTTCCCTTGCAGTCATAATTCGGAAAAGCGGGCTTTTTCTTTCCCGCCAAAAAGAAACAGCGTTTTGCGATTTGAACCGTGTTTTGAACGGCTTCGGGCAAGTCGGCAAACAAAGCCGTCATTTCTTCGGGCGATTTTAAATAATGCTCGGGCGTAACACGCCGTCTGTTCGTTTCCGCCACAAATGTTTTATCGGCAATGCACAACAACGCATCATGCGCTTCATACATATCAGGCGAAACAAAATAAGCCTCGTTCGTTGCCACAAGCGGCACATTATATTGATAAGCCAACGCCAAAAACGTCGGTTCCGTTTGTTGTTCTTCTTCCAAGCCGTGCCGTTGCAATTCCATATAAAAGCGATTGGGATAAGCTTGCATGATTTGTTTCATTAACTCTTCGGCGAAAGCTTTGTCTTTATTCCGTATCGGACGCCCCAAAATACCCTTTGCACCGCCGGATAATAAAATCAACCCCTCCGAATGCGTCAATAATTCCTCAAACTTTAAATGCGGTAATTCTTCACGCCCCTGCCCCATATAAAACGCGCGCATCATCAGCAACAGATTTTGATATCCCGTTTCATTTTGCACCAATAAAACAACTTCATCAAATGTTGATGTTTCTTCCTGAAACATATTGTGCGTTTGTATCGGAGATTTAACGCGAAATTGACAGCCTAATATCGGTTGCACGCCGACTTTAACACATTCCGCCGCAAAATCCATGGCGCCGAAAATATTATTGCTGTCCGTCATGGCAACGGCGGGAATTTGCGCTTGCGCCGTCAGATTTGCCAACTCTTTAACCTTAACGGCACCCTCTAACACCGAATAAGCCGTATGTACCCGTAAATGAATAAACGTCGGCTCCGTCATAAGGTGTTCCCTTTCAACTCAACCAATTTTCCGTTTTGAACAGTGACCTGACGTGTCATTTGAGCTGCCAATTCGGGATTATGCGTTGCAATAAATGCGCTTAATTTTGTTTGTTTGACCAAATGGAGTAAAGTTTTAAAAACGCTTTGAGATGTTTTGGGATCCAAATTACCCGTCGGCTCATCGGCAAGCAACAAAGCGGGACGATTTGCCAACGCTCGGGCAATGGCAACCCGTTGTTGTTCGCCGCCCGACAATTCGCCCGAACGGTGAGAAACACGATCTTTTAATCCGACTTCTTCCAACAAAAACTGCGCATATTGTTTGGCTTCTTTCATTGATTTTCCGGCAATTAATTGCGGCAACATAACATTTTCCAAAGCGTTGAAATCGGGGAGCAGCAAATGTGATTGATAAACGAATCCGACAGCGGTACTGCGCATATGTGTACGCGCTTTATCGGAAGCTTTTGACATATTCACACCCTGCATAAAAATTGTTCCGCTTGTGGGCGTATCCAACAAACCGGCAATATGCAACAGTGTTGATTTACCCGATCCCGAGGGTCCGACCAACGCGACAATTTCGCCGGATTTAATTTGTAAATCAACGCCGTTTAAAACATGCAACGCCGTTTCTTTTTTGCCGTAAGTTCGACAAATATTTTCAAGTTCCAAAACCGTTTTTTCACTCATAGCGCAACGCCTCCACCGGATCGGTTTTCCCTGCCTTATACGACGGATACAGCGTTGAAAGCAGCGATAAAATCAAGCTCATACCCACCACAACGGCAACTTCCGTCATATCCACTTTTGCAGGCAAATGAGAAAGAAAATAAATTTCCGCCGAAAACAGTTCTCGTCCGGACAAGCTTTCCAACGCTTCTTTAATGGCATCAATGTTATAACAAAACGCCAACCCGACGGCAAACCCGGCAAGCGTTCCGAACACGCCGACCGTTAAACCGGACATTAAAAACACCCGTTGAACGGCGCCGCGCGTCAAACCCATTGTGCGCAATACGGCTATATCTTTGGCTTTATCTTTAACCAGCATAATCAGTCCGGAAATCATATTAAAGGCAGCAACCACAATAATGAGTGTTAAAATTAAAAACATAACGTTCCGTTCCACTTCAATGGCATTAAAAAAAGCTTGATTGGTATAACGCCAATCGTGAATTTGTGCCTGATTGCCCATTTCAACAAAAGCCCGATCAATCAAACGTGCCATATCAACATCTTTTTGCGTAAAAATTTCCAAGTGCGATACTTTATCTTTCAGCATAAAAAACTTTTGTGCTTCTTCAAGGGGCATAAAAATAAAATTACCGTCATATTCGCTCATACCGCTGTCAAACGTGCCGATAACGGTATACGCTTTCATTTTGGGCAGCGTGCCGAAAGCCGTTACATTGCCTTTTGGGGAAATCAGCGTCACATCATCGCCCGGACGCACTGCCAGTTTGCGTGCCAAACGATAGCCCAAAATAACTTGTCCGTCGGTAAACTCGGAAAGCGGTAATCCTTGATATTTTCCGCCCAACAGCGGACGTTTTTCGAAATCTGCCGCGCGCATACCGCGCACCATAACACCGGCAGCCGTTTCTTTGGAAGAAATCATCACTTGACCGTCAACAACGGGAATTGCCTGACTTACGCCGTCAATGGCTGCCATTTTTGCCACGCGATTTTCCACATCATCAAGCGATGCACCCCACGCAGGATAAACACCGAATTGTCCGTTAATACCCAAAACACGGGTCATCAGTTCTTCACGAAACCCGTTCATCACACTCATGACAATAATCAAGGTTGCCACACCGAGCATAATTCCCAAAAAAGAAAATCCGGCAATAACCGATACAAACCCTGTTCTTTTGCGGGATTTCAAATAGCGAAACGCCAACATTCTTTCTGTTTTCGAAAACATATTTATCCTTTTTTTTCGTTTAAGTGTACTTTACAGGAAAATCCTGAAAACCGCAAGCAGAAAAAACCTTTTTTAACATTTTTTATCCGAAATAATTTTCTTTTTAATGAAAAAAGCCAAAAATAAGTTCATATTTTAACATAATCGGAAAAAATAAATGTCTCAACTAAACGTACGTTTTTTGCAACACTTTTTTTTATTTTTTTACAAAAAAAATTTATTTTAAGCAAAAGTTATTGATTTAATTATCATTTTTTCGTTCTCTTTTTTGTTCTTTTAAGCTCTTGAAAATGCTCTGAATTCGCGTTGCATTAAAGGTACGTTTAATTTATACAATTTATATACAGAATAACGGGAGGAAAGCTCATGAAAACACAAAAAAGAAGCAAGCACTTAAAACAAGCAGAAACACAATCTCAAAGCGGACGGAGTATGGTGGAAATGCTGGGGGTGTTGGCAATTATCGGTGTGCTGTCGATTGGCGGGATTGTCGGCTATAAAATGGCTATGAATTATTATCAAGCGAATCAAATTGCACATGAAATGAATATGATGCGCACCGATGCACAGGTGAAAATTGCACAAGGGGCAGAAGAATTAGTGCTTGGTAATCCGTATGATGACGGAAATATAAATTTTAATAATTATGAAACCGATTTTGATTGCGTTTATATGGAAAATGAAAATGCAACGCCTGACCTTGCTTTTTGTAACGCTGCAAATGCTTATTATATTGAAATGAAAAACATTCCCGAGGGTGTTTGCAGACCATTGGCAAACTTAATTGATAAAATGGATAATGAAATTGCATTTTATATCAATGGAAAATCGGTTGACGCAGTGACAGAGGAAGAAAAAGGCGCTTGTAATGCGGAACCAAATACATTAAGGGTTATTTTCGGTGCCGATTCGGATTCGGATGCGATTAAATGCGATGATGATACAAATTGTCCCGAAGATTTACCTGTTTGCTTTAATCATATGTGTGTGGAATGTACGCAAGAAAAAGGATGTGAGGGGAAATCTCAATATTGTAAAGATAATACCTGTAAAACCTGCGAAAGCGGCGTTTGGAACGGCGAAAAGTGTGTGGCATGCACGGAAAATAGTGATTGTGAAAATCCCACACCATATTGCAATCCGACAAGCACTCAATGCGAACACTGTCAGAATGATTCGCAGTGCGATACAACGCAAAAGGAACATTGCAAAACTTCCACGGGTGAATGTGTGGTGTGCGAAGAGGGAGAAGAATGGAATGATGAATTTAAAGAATGTGTTGCTGCTTCTTGTAAAGAAAACAACGATTGCAATACCAACGGTAAAAACCATTACTATTGCCATTTTGCCTCAACAACAAGTTGTTCTGAACAAACAGGCTTCGGCACTTGTGTTGATAAAGATAAGGATAAAGTAGTAATAGAACAATATGTAGCAAAAAAATCTTCTATGACTCGTCAAAGTACCAAAAACTTCTGCGCCATGCATGGAAAACGCATGATAAAAATAGCAGATTTAGATTGTGCGCATAACAGCAGTATTGATCCGGCAACCAGAGGCGTTTTCTATTGCCATAAAGATATTA